>JAAXQG010000196.1 GCA_012974445.1 Desulfuromonadales bacterium | reverse complement strand
TGCTTATTTGTTGTTTGAATCAATCCTGCCCGGGGGGGATAATGGAAGGTCTTTTGGATATTGCTCTGGAGCGACTTCTTCAGCACAAGGGAGTCGACCTGAGTGGTTATAGGCGCAGTACGCTCAGTCGGCGACTCATGGTTCGCATGGCGAAATTGCGGTTGAGTCAGCCTGAGCAGTATCTCGATGTTCTGAATACTGATCCTGAAGAGCCTCAGGCGCTGTTGGAAACCATCGCCATCAATGTCAGTGAGTTCTTTCGCAACCCCGTGGTTTATGAGCTTCTGGCCCAGTCGGTTCTGCCGGAGCTCATCGAGCGTAAGCGTTCCGCCAAAAAACGCGAATTGCGTCTCTGGAGCGCCGGTTGTGCCAGTGGAGAAGAAGCCTACTCTCTGGCGATTCTCCTGCACAGGGCCCTCAAGGGGGAAATGGCGAACTGGGATATCCATATCTTTGCCACCGATATAGCTCAGGAGACTCTCGATCGGGCCCGTTTGGCCGTTTATCCCGTCTCCCGGGTTGAAGAGGTGAAACTAGGGGTTCTGAATCAATACTTTGAGCCTGAGCAAGGGGGCTATCGAGTGCGGAGCATCATCCGTAAGATGGTCAATTTCTCACAGGATGACCTCTGCTGTCCGGGCAGGGTTGGCCCACAGGAGAGCATATTTGCCTCTTTTGATCTGGTTCTGTGCCGTAATGTTCTCATATATTTCAACCGCCAGCTTCAGGAGCGGGTTTTCGATCGACTGGTTAAGTCTCTGGCCCCTGGGGGGGCTCTGGTTCTGGGCGGTTCCGAATCACTGAGTCCGACCGCTCAGGTGGCGCTGAAAACCCTGGATTCCAGAAACCGGATTTATTGTCGCCCCCTGTGACCCATCGACATGGAGAGCCTCATGGCCACCCCTTTTCAGTTTAAAAGCGTTAAAACCCGTATTGTCTTCTGGCTCCTGCTGATCTCAACTCTCCCTCTGATTCTGACGGAAGTTACGACCTACAATCGTCGCATCGAGGATGTGAAGGCTCGGGCGCTTCAGAAACTCGAGGCGGTGCTTACCATCAAGACCCAGGTCGTTGAGAACTGGCTTCATGAACGCTCATCCAGTGTGCGCAATATCGCGGGGACCCGGGAAATGGAGGATCTCGAGCATGTCTTCGGTACCGGGAATATGGGGGCCGAGCGGCAGGAACTGATCTTCCGGGCCGCAGAGCTGCTCGAAAACTCTGCGCGAAACTACCTCGATTATGAAGAGCTCTTTGTTGTAGACCCCGGAACCGGTCGTATTGAAATTTCCAGCAATCCCAAAAATCTTGGCATGGATAGCTCCGCCTTAGCTTATTTCACCGAACCTCTTCGCAAGCGCACCGTTCATGTTCATGGCATCTATTATTCCAACGTCAAGAACAAACCTTCGCTGACCTTTTCGGCTCCTATCTTCAGTCATCTCGAACCCTCCGTTCTGGTGGCGGTGCTCGTGGCCCGCATCGATCTGGAAAATTCCTTCTATCCCCTGCTGCTCAATCGTGAAGGGATGGGTGAGACCGGGGAAACGCTGCTGGTCAACAAGGAAGGGCTGGTGCTGAGTCCGCTGCGTTGGAAAGAAAATGCACCGCTGAGAGAGAAGATCGATGCTCAGCCGGCCAGGCTAGCCGCCCTTGGGGAGACCGGGGCCATCGAATCGCAGGATTATCGCTCGGTTCAGGTTCTGGCGGCCTTCGGCTCTCTGGAGAGTACTGGCTGGGGAATCGTGGCCAAGCAGGATCTGTCGGAAATCGACGAGGCTCTTCG
This sequence comes from Desulfuromonadales bacterium, assembly GCA_012974445.1. Classification (GTDB taxonomy): domain Bacteria; phylum Desulfobacterota; class Desulfuromonadia; order Desulfuromonadales; family JAAXQG01; genus JAAXQG01. Next base: position 21,377 of record JAAXQG010000196.1, on the reverse strand, counting down.
TGAAATCGCCCGTCAGAGTTGGGGACTCATGGCGGGAGCAGCCCTGGGGGCATTGGTGTTGGCTCTGCTCCTGGGACGGACCTTTGCCCGGCCCATTCAGGAACTCAGCCGTGTCGCCCGTCAGCTGGAGGGGGGCAATCACGATGCCAGGAACCGGATCAGTCGTAGTGACGAAATCGGTTTTCTGGCTGAATCCTTCAATGCCATGGCCGATGCGGTTATGCACCAGATGGCTGTCCAGAAGGGCAGTGCCGAAATATCCAACGCCATGACGGCCGCAAGGGAGCTGGACGAGTTTGCCTCGACCCTGCTCAGGCAGCTTGTCAGGCTCACGGGCTCAAATCTTGGGGCCTTTTATCTGGCCAGTGATGATGGACAGACGTTTACCCCTCTGAGCTCTCTTGGGGTGCAGCAAGAGTTGTTGAGCGAGGTGGATGCTGCAAGTCTTGAAGGGGATTTCGGCCTGGCTCTGGTCGACAAGAAGATCTCGGTCCTCGCATCGATTCCTCCCGATACTATTTTTTCCCTCAAGACCTTTGTGGGCACGGCGCTGCCCAGGCAGATTATGACCATCCCCATTCTCGTCGAAGGGCAGGTCAAGGCTCTCGTGAGTCTGGCGAGCCTCCAGGAGTATGACACCAGCCACCTTGAGCTGGTGGAGCACAGCTGGGTCGGGATGCGTACGGCTTTTTCCAATCTTCTGGCCAATCTTGCTACTTCCCGTTTGGCAGCTGATCTGCGAGAGAGCAATGAGGAGCTTGCTTCGGCCAACGAGGAGCTTCAGTCCCAGGCCGAAGAGCTGCGATCCCAGGCCGAGGAGCTTAAGGTTCAGGCCGAAGAGCTGGAGGTCAAGCGTCGAGAGGTGGAGCAGACCGACCGGCTCAAGTCGGAATTCCTGTCCAACATGAGTCATGAGCTGCGCACTCCGCTCAACAGCGTCATGGCGCTGTCCCAGTTGATGATCGCCCGAGGCACCGGGCGTGACCTGGAGCAGGACGCCAGTTATCTGAAGGTCATCGACCGCAACGCCCGACACCTGCTCCATCTGATCAACGATATTCTGGATCTCTCCAAGATCGAGGCCGGGCGCATGGACATCTATTGGGGCGATCTGCCTCCCCGTCTGGCAATCGATGAGGCGCTGGAAGCCGTACGGCCCCTGGCCGATGCCAAGGGACTGGCTCTTGATGTGGTTCTGGGGGAGCTGCCGGAGCTTTACTCCGACCCTGACAAGGTACACCAGATTCTCCTTAATTTATTTTCCAACGCTGTTAAATTCACTGAGTCAGGCAGTGTGCGGGTCCGGGTTCAGCAGGAGGGGGACGATCTGCGTTTCTGCGTCACTGATACGGGCATCGGAATCGGGGCGGACGACCTGGAGCATATTTTCGATGAATTTCGTCAGGTGGATGGCTCTGTCACTCGACGATTCGAGGGAACCGGCCTGGGCCTGGCCATCAGTCGCAAGCTGGCCAGGATGCTGGGTGGGGATATCGAGGTGGAGAGCCGCAAGGGACAGGGCTCAACCTTTGTACTTGTTCTTCCCCGCCGTCCTTCGCCTCTGGTCGCAGAGACAGAAATGATGCCGAGGCCGTTGCCTGCAGCCGTCAGCGCTGCTCCGGAGCCAGTGCCACGAACTGAGCGTACCATTTTGGTCATCGATGATGATCCTGAAGTTCGCTCACTGGTCCAGTCGCATCTGGAGAATGAGGGCTACGGGGTGATGCAGGCAGCTTCCGGTCGAGAGGGGCTGGAGCTTGCGCAGAAGTGGGACTTCCATGCCATCACCCTCGATGTGATGATGCCTGAGCTCGACGGCTGGGAGGTGATTCGGCGCCTTAAGGCCTCTGACTCGACTCGGGACGTTCCTGTGATCATGCTTACGGTCAGTGACGATCGGGAAACCGGACTTGCTCTGGGGGCCAACGGCTATATTACCAAGCCGGTAGAGCGCCGGGTGCTGCTGCGGGAGATTGAGAAACTCGGGACGCAAAGAGCTGTACGCAAACTACTGGTCATCGAAGACAGCCCCGTAGATCGTCTCCACCTGGAGCGCCTTCTGGAGTCGAGCCCCTACCGGTTGCAGATGGCCGAAGGGGGCCGTCAGGGGATGGAGCTTATGCTTGCCGATCCTCCCGATGCCCTGCTCCTCGATCTGATGATGGAAGGGATGGATGGATTCAAGGTTCTCGAGGCGATGCGGGCAAACCCTGTGACCCGACACTTGCCTGTACTGGTGCTTACGGCCAAGGATCTCGGTGTTTCTGAGCGAGAGATCCTTGATGCGTCGGCACAGAAGGTGGTTTCCAAAGGGATGCTTGATCGCCAGAGCCTGCTTCGGGAACTCGGTCTTATCCTGGGGGCCCTGCCCTTGCGCAAGGGGGAGGCTTCAGAAGCTGGCCCTCTGATTCTGGTGGTGGAAGATAATCCCGTGGCGGCGCTGCAGCTCAAAACAGCGCTGCTCGATGCAGGCTTCCGGGTAAACCTGGCCTCCGGGGGAGCCGAAGGGCTCGAGTCGGTGGCGAAGCATCTGCCCGATGCCATCGTTCTGGATCTGATGATGCCCGACGTGGACGGTTTCGAGGTGCTGGAGCAGGTTCGTTCCACTGCTCGAAGTGCGACCCTGCCTGTGCTGGTGCTCACGGCCAAGGAGATCACAGCGCAGGACCGCTCGCGGCTGAGTCATAACAATATCCAGCAGCTGATCCAGAAGGGGAGTCTCGATCGCGAGCAGCTCATCGGGCGGGTGCGGGCTCTGCTGAAGCAATACGCCCCCCCCGTCAGCGCAGCGCTTCGCGCACCCGAGGCTGCAGTATCTGTTATGATAAGCACGGCGGATATTCTGGTGGTGGAGGACAATCCCGACAACCTGCTGACCCTTGGAGCCATCCTCGATGACGCCGGTTACAGTTACCGCTCCGTCACTGATGGACAGCAGGCCGTGGATGCGGTGCACAGCTGCCAGCCGGAACTTGTTTTGATGGATATGCAGTTGCCCGTGCTCAGCGGCATTGACGCCACTCGGCAGATCAAGAGCGACCCCCGGTTTGCTGGCATCCCTATTGTTGCCTTGACGGCCCGGGCTATGAAGGGGGACAGGGAGGAAATACTCGCTGCCGGCTGTGACGACTATCTGTCCAAGCCCCTTGACCCTGTTTTGTTGGTCGAGACGTTAAGGCGCTGGCTGCCGGGTGAATAATTTTTTAATGCAATTTTCTTTGGGAGAGACGCAAGATGAGTGATGCGACCTTGCTGATAGTTGATGATAATCGGGACAACCTCTTTATCATGAGTCAACTGATTCGCACATTTTTACCCGAGTGCGAAACCATTTGCGCTCAGAGTGCCCAGGAGGGGTTGGCGATCGCTTCTCGCCGGGAGCTGGACGGCGCCCTGATTGACGTACAGATGCCCGACATGGACGGGCTTGAGATGTGCAGTCGCCTCAAGGGGACTCAGGCTACAGGGCATATCCCCGTGATTCTGATGACAGCGCATCGGGCCGATGCGACGCTACGGGCCAGGGGGTTAGATGCCGGAGCGGACGATTTCATCAGCCGCCCGATTGATAATCATGAGCTCATGGCGCGGGTGAGGGTGCTGCTGAGGGTGCGCCGTGCCGAGGGGAAACTTCGGGAAATGAACAGCCGTCTCTCCGAGATGGTTGCCCAGAAAACCCGGGCCCTGCGTGAGGCGCTGGATCTAGCCGAAGCCGAGCGTGAGAAGATTGATACCATCCTGCGAAGCGTCTCCGATGGCCTCCTGGTGACCGATACCTTCGATCAGGTGCTGATGATGAACTGTGCCGCCGAGCATCTCCTTGCCCTGCGGCTCTGTGATGTGGTGGGCAGCAAGCTCTCTTCGGTTTTGGGCGATCGCGCCTGTGCCGGGGAAATCATGGAGGCCCTTGCGCAGCGCAAGTCAGGGCTGCACTTTGACCTGGCTTCTATCCAGAAGGGGGCTGCCAGAGACATTCAGGGCAAAACTTCTCTCATCGAGACCGTCGATGGAGAGTTTCGGGGGATGATTCTGACCTTCTCCGATGTGACCCTCGATCGGGAGCTCAATCGCATGAAGAGCGATTTCGTTTCCACGGCGGCCCACGAACTGCGCACCCCTCTGACCTCGATTCAGGGCTTTACCGAATACCTGATCACCACCGAGGACATCGATGCCCAGGAGTCCCGAAAATACCTGACCTATATCCACCAAAATGCCGCGACGCTGGGAAGACTCGTTCGAGATCTTCTGGACCTCTCCCGCCTGGAGTCGGGGCAGCCACTGTCGTTGGAGAGGCGACACTGTCTGTTGGTGGATCTGCTTGAGCAGAGTCTCACCTCCTATCGTGCCCGATACCCCAGTCATGGTTTCGAGATGGTGCTGCCCGATGAAATGCCCAGCCTTGATGTGGATCCCGGCAAGATCAGTCAGGTGATGGAAAATCTGCTCAGCAATGCAGTCAAATATTCTCCCCAGGGTGGGCAGGTTCGGTTTGCTGCTCGACTGGAGGGAGGATTCTGCCTTATTTCGGTTTCCGATCAGGGGCTCGGTATGCCCCCCGAAGAGCTCGAGCGGGTTTTTGAGAAGTTCTACCGGGTAGATAACTCCAATTCCGCCGTAGAAGGTACCGGCCTGGGGCTTTCAATCGTCAAGTATCTGGTCGAGGCCCACGGAGGCAAGACCTGGATGGAAAGCGAAGTCGGGGTCGGATCCACCGTCTGTTTCACCCTGCCCCTGTCCATGAGGGAGTCCTTCATTTCGGCCTGACACTGTCAATACCGCGTTTTTGAAACAGGGGTGCTCCGGCAAGCAGGGCGCCCCTGTTGTTTTGGAGCCATAGATGCGCCGTCTGATAGTCAACGCCGATGATCTGGGCTGCAGCACCCTGCGGGACCGGGGAATCTTCCGAGCCGCGCGAAAGGGGATAGTCACCAGTGCATCGGTTCTGGCCAATGGAGCGAATTTTCACCCTGCGGTGACAAAAGCGCGGGCGATGGGGTTGCCTCTAGGCGTACATTTGAATCTGGCCGATGCAAGGCCCCTGTGTGGACCGATTTCGGGGCTCACCGATGAGGCGGGTAATTTCCCGGGAAAAGCCGCATCGCGCAGGGTCCTGCTCCGGGGAAGCTGCGATGCAGGGGCGATCAGGCGCGAAATCTCGGCGCAGATTGAACGGGTTTTCCGGTCGGGGATCCGTCCCAGCCACCTGGACAGCCATCAGCACTGCTTCCTCTATCCATTTCTGACCTCCCTGATCATTGAGCTCTGTCACGAGTACCATATAGACGCTATGCGGTTGCCCCTGATGGCAGAGCTCCGGAAGTGCATGGACGAGTTTCCTTCGCCCCTTGCCGCGGAGCTGAGACTCTACGCCGAACTGGCCCCGGCAGCCAGTGAGGCACTGGGTAAAAGCGGCATCCGCACCCCCGCCGGACTCTTCGGAATGCCGCTGCTGAACGCTCTGGACGAGTTCAGCCTGCGCCAGCTGCTTCTGGGACTTCCCGAAGGGGACTGGGAGCTAATGACCCATCCCGGCCAGTTCGATGCTAGAGATCCCTTCGGGGGAGTCGAGCGCGAGCGGGAGCTTCAAGCCCTCTGCTGCGTAAAAATAAAGGATCTGGCTATCGAGCGAGGCATTGAACTCATCGATTTTGGAGCGCTGCGATGAATATACTCATGGCTGTGCCCGCTCAGGATCAGGCCACCGGCAACTGGATCACAGCCCGCAGGTTCGCAGCGGGACTTGAGGCCAGAGGGCATCGGGTCCGTTTCTGCAGCCCCCCCTTCGAGCAAGAACCCAAGGACCCCTGGACCGAACTGGTCATTCTCTTTCACGCCTTTCGCACCGGGTATCCATGGTATTGCTGGGAGGGGCGGCCGCGCGTTCCCTCGCTGGTTTTTCTGGCAGGGACCGACCTGAACCAGGGGCTGCAGGATCCGGAGCAGACCCCTCAAATCGAGGCGGTGATGCGCCAGGCCGGAGCCCTGGTACACCAGAACCCCATTCTTACCCGGGAGCTGCGGCAGCGCTACCCCGGTCTCGCCGCCGTCATCCTGGATCTACCCGCAGGCACTGTTCTGGGCAGCGCCGATTATGATCTGCACCAGATCCACGGAATCTCGCGCGAACTGTCCCTTTTTCTCTGTCCCGCCAGCATCCGCCCCGTCAAAGCAGTGCTGGGGCTGCTCCATCTCTTCGACTCGCTTGCCCGAAGACCCGAACCTTTTCATCTTGCCTTTTGCGGCCCCTGTCTGGACGGCGACTATGCCGAAGCCTTTCTGCAGGAGATCGACCAGCGGCCCTGGGCATCATGGCTTGGCACCATTGCCCCCGAGGCCATGCCCGCTGCGCTGCGGCAGGCCGATGTGATCCTGAATAACTCGGAGTCCGAGGCCCTGTCCAATGCCCTGGTGGAGGCCGCAAGTCTGGGCCGCCCCATGCTGGCGCGGGATATCCCCGGCAACGCTCTCATCGTAGAGCCGGGTGGGAACGGTTTTCTTTACCAGGATGCCGAGAGTTTTTTGCAGGCGGCAACGCAGCTTCTCTGCCGCCCCGGGTTGCGGGCGCGTCTCAGCCGTCCCCGCCCTGAGCGCTTCAGTCCCGAGGTCGAGGCCGAGGCGTTAGAGGTGATCTGTCTGCGCTTTATGGCAGGTATCGGAGCAGGATGCGCACCGTCTTCAGGGCTGAATGCGGGGATTAGCCTGGGGGATGGGCTCTAAGGGAGTCAGCCTTCGGTGAGTATGGGAAGGTTTATGGTGAAGGCAGTGCCCCTGTGCTCTGAGCTCTCAACCTGAATCTCTCCACCATGTTTTTTAACGATGTCGTAGGCGATGCTCATTCCCAGCCCCGTTCCCTCTCCGACCTCCTTGGTGGTGAAGAAGGGCTCGAATATGCGGGAAAGATTCTCCTCGGGGATGCCGCATCCCGTATCGGAGATCCGCACGAAGACCTGTTGCGAGTCGGTCCATGTTTTGACGACGATTTCCCCCTGCACCTGGATGGACTGAGCAGCATTGACCAGCATGTTCATGAATACCTGGTTGAGCTGGTGGGAATTGCAGCAGATCTCGGGGATCTCACCAAATTCGCGATTCAGTGTGGCCTGGTATTTGATCTCGTTCCAGGCGATGTTGATGGTATCGTCCAGACATTTGTTGAGGTCGGCGGGTTTGTTTTCTGCCTCGTCCAGGCGTGAGAAGGTCTTGAGTCCCTGAACGATCTTGCTGACGCGTTCGGTCCCGTCGAGGGATTCCTCGATCAGTTCGGCGGAGTCCTCCAGAATATAGTCGATCTTCATGTCCTTGCGCTGCCGCTGGATCTCCCCGGATGCTTCGGGGGACAGATCTTCCAATGCTCGGCTTTGCAGGTCCATGAAGCTCAAGATTCTCCCCCGGTACTTTTCCAGGGAATTGAGGTTGCTGGTCACAAACCCGATGGGGTTGTTTATCTCGTGAGCAACTCCCGCAGCCAGCTGGCCGATGGTGGCCATTTTCTCACGCTGCAGCAGCATCGACTGGGAGGTCTTAAGCTCATCCAGAGCGTCCAGCAGCTCGTCGTTCTTCTCCTCCAGCTCCCGCGTCCTCTCTTCCACGAGTAGTTCCAGCATTTCACTGTGTTTGGCCAGCTCCACCTGGGCACAGGTCAGCTCCAGCTCGACCTGCTCCCGCAGCCGCATCTCTGACTCCAGCGCCTCGTTCTTCTCAGATAATTCCCGGGTGCGCTCCTCTACCCTGTCGTGCAGGATGATCGGCTGCTTGAGCAGATAGTAGATGGAATAGGTGAAAAAAAGGACCCCCAGCGAAGAGAGGACGATCTGCAATAGGTACCAGGGGGAGTGAGCCCAGCCGCCGGTGGGGATGATGGAAAGCTTCCACTGGGCGTTGGGTACCCGGATGTTGAAGTCGACCGCATCGGTGAAGTCCGTCTCGCCGGAGCCGCCAAACTCGTGGCGCTGCCCGGTGTCGGGGTGGATTCTCCACAGGATGTAGGCGTACCCCTCGATTCCGATGCGATCCAGTGCGCTGGCCCGCAGAAGGTCCTTAAGCTGAATCAGCACCGAGGCGAAGCCCCAGAACCGTTCCTGCCCTTGTTCCTCCAGAAAGACCGGCTCCCGACCTATGACCGCGATCCCACCCTGGATAAGCTCGAAGGGGCCTGCCAGGGTCAGTTTCTTCTTCTTGATGGCCCGCCGTGCTTCCTTGTCTCTCTGGGTGTCGGCCAGAAGATCATGGCCGATGGCCTTTTCGTTCCCCTTCAGAGGAAAAATCTCCCGGATGATTCCGTTTGGGGCCAGTTGGTAGTTGCTCGCAGCCGGTCGGCTCCTGGCCATCTGGGCTGCCAGGACGGGAAAATCCTCGATCCGGCCGTTGCCCTGCTGCAGGAAGGAGGCAATGACCGTTGTCGCCGAGAGGGTTTGAAACAGGACCCGCTCGAAGGTGGCGGCCTGGCGGGCTCCCAGGAGCATGGCCCGCTTCTTCTTCTCCATCTCCCAGCGGGTCTCGGTAAAATAAAAGAGCCCGCAGGCAACGGAGGTGGCCAGCAGGAAGGCGAGGGTGACTTGGAAGAAAAGCATTTTCCGCATGGACTTCTCCAGTCTTCCGTAGGGGGCAGAGGCGTTGAAAGGAGTGGAAACTGATAGGGATTAGCACGCATTACCAGGTTCGTAATCCTAAGATATTGGAATGATTGATACAAGGTGAAAGGGATTGTCCCTTGATGAAGGGTGCTGTTTCATTCTTGGGCGTTGGTGATTGTGCCCGGTGTGCAAGGCTGTAGAGTGTTGGAAATAATGAGAGGTAGTCGAAGTTCGATGGCCGGTGGGGTCGATTTCGGTTAATATAGGGCTTCTGTTCGGATGTTGAATGGCCTATTTTGATTGTTGCTGGAGGGGATATGGAGCAGTCCAAAAAACACAAACGCCTCAAGAAGGAACTCAGGCTCCTTGATGTCTACGCCATCGCCACCGGTGCGACCCTGAGTGCCGGTTTCTTCCTGCTGCCCGGCATCGCCGCCACCGAGGCCGGCCCGGCGCTGGTACTCTCTTATCTGATTGCAGCAATTCCTCTGATCCCGGCCATGTACAGTGTCATCGAGCTGGCTACCGCCATGCCCCGTGCCGGAGGGGTCTACTATTTTCTGGACCGGTCTCTCGGCCCCTTCCTCGGCACCATAGGAGGCATCGGGACCTGGCTTGCGCTGATCCTTAAGGTCGCTTTCGCCCTGGTCGGCATGGGGGCCTATATTGCACTCTTTTTTCCCGGCCTGCAGATCACACCCATTTCCGTCTCCATCTCCCTGTTCCTGGGTTTTCTCGCCCTCTTCGGCTCCAAAAAAAGTGGGGGGCTTCAGGTCTTCCTGGTGGGGGGACTGCTCGCGATTCTCGGTGTCTTCATGCTGGGGGGCATACCCGCGTTTCAGCCTTCGCACTTTGAGGGTTTTTTCGCCAAAGGCTTCGACGCCATCGTCTCCACCGCCGGCCTGGTCTACATCAGCTACGTGGGGGTCACTAAGGTGGCCAGCCTCTCGGAGGAGGTGCGCGACCCGGAAAGGAACCTTCCGCGGGGGATGATCCTGGCGCTGCTCACAGCCCTTATCATCTACGGCGTAGGTACCGCGTTGATCGTCGGGCTGGTTCCGCCTGACCAGCTTCAGGGGAACCTCACCCCTGTGGCCTCCGCAGCCGGAAATGCGCTGGGCAAGCCGGGGGTGATCCTGCTCTCCATCGCAGCCCTGTTCGCCTTCATCTCCGTGGCCAACGCGGGGCTGCTCAGTGCGTCGCGCTATCCCCTGGCCATGAGCCGGGACAATCTGATGCCGCCTGTCTTCCGACATCTGGGTCGTTACGGGACTCCGACCAATGCCATCCTGGTTACCGTCGGGACGGTGGTGGCGATCATCGTACTCTTCGATCCTCTGCGCATCGCCAAGCTGGCCAGCGCCTTCCAGCTATTGATGTTTGCCCTGGTCTGCCTGGCGGTCATCGTGATGCGCGAAAGCCAGATTCGTTCTTACGACCCGGGCTATAAGTCCCCCTTCTACCCTTGGATGCAGATTCTGGGTATCGTCTCCCCCCTCTATCTCATTGCCCAGATGGGGGTGTTTTCCATCCTCTTCTCCGCTGCGCTGATAATCCTTTCCTCCCTCTGGTTTCTGTATTACGGAAGGAAAAAGGTCGAGCGGGCCGGGGCCATCTACCATGTGTTCGAGCGTCTGGGGCGTCAGCGCTACCACGGTCTGGACCCGGAGCTTCGGGGGATACTGAAAGAGAAAGGGCTGCGGGCCGAGGATCCCTTCGATGAGATCGTCTCGCGCTCCCTGGTGTTCGATCAGCATGAGCCCTGCTCCTTTGAGAGCCTCGCCTGGGTGGTGGCGCACAAGCTCCCCGGGGTCATCCCCTTGAGTGCCGAGGAGATCAACGACAAGGTGATGGAGGGGACACGCATCGGCGCCACCCCCGTCGCTCACGGCGTGGCGCTGCCTCATTTCCGCACGGACCGCATCGATCGGGCCGAGATGGTGCTGGTGCGCAACCTCAAGGGGATCCGCATGGATCTTTACGACCCCCTCTCTCACGAGAAGAAGGACGAGATTGTCGTGACCGCCGTCTTCTTCCTCATCAGCCCCGAGCGCGACCCGGCCCAGCATCTGCGCATTCTGGCCAGGGTGGCCGAGCGGGTGGATGAGGAAACTTTCGCCTCCCAGTGGAAGGAGGCAAGTAACGAACATGAGCTCAAGGAAAGCCTGCTGCACGACGACCAGATCTTCTCTCTTTTTATCGGGCAGGATCCCGGCTCTCTGAGGCTTTCGGGGAAGCTGCTCAAGGAGGCGGGGCTTCCCGAAGGCTGTCTGGTGGCCATGCTCAGCCGCGGGGGATTGACCTTCGTGCCCAACGGCAATACTTCCCTGCAGTATGCCGACCGGCTCACGGTGATCGGTCAGCCTGCAGGGCTCGAAGAGCTGCGAAAAAGCTACCCGGTGGAATGATTTTTCTGACGTGACAAAATGAAGAAACGGGCTCTCCCATCCAGGAGTAGCCCGTTTCTTCATAGTATGTTCTGCTGGACTTAAGCCAGGCGAAAATCCTTGCCGGCAAACTGAATGTTCGCCGCATCCCCGGCCCGGGGGGGAGAGACCGCATGCACCCCGTCACAGGCGGGGCAGAGCCCCACGAAGGTTGTGAGGCGAAACTCGGCGCCACAGCCCTGGCAGCGGGTGAGCAGCCCACCGTCGGGGATGGGTCTTTGCCGCAGGGCGCCGCCGTGGGCGTTATAGACAAATTCCACCAGTTCCTGACCTTCGGCCATCGGACCGGCCCCTGTGCCGCAGCTTGAACAGTTTCCCATCGCAAAAACTCCTTTGGTAATTGGTTGGATGACGCCGGACAGTTCTGCCTGCGTACTGGTGCACAATAGCGCCAATGTGGCGAGGGGCAATTGACCGGAGTCAAAAGGGCGCTTTCAATCTAAATTCGTTGGGAGCCCGGCAGCTCTTTCGGCTCGGCGCAGGAATTGGTAGTATCAGGGGTTCTTCTGCGTTTTACGCGGATATCTCGAAAACAGTGGGGGCTTTAACAGTGAATCAGTTTCAAAACCAGAACCTCGACGGAATCAAAGCGCTTGATCCCCGCCTGGCGTCGCTCAATGACCTGGAGCTTCGGGTGGTGGAGCTGCTTTCGGTGATCTATGAGTTTACGACCAGGACAACCCTGAACAACTGCCTGCGTGAGCTGGGCATTCGCGACGAGGCGGGGCGGGCTTTTACCCTGAAGAGTCTAGGAAGGCTGGTTCAGGAATTTGAGCAACAGGGGGTTGTCGAGATCCAGGAAAACAAGCTGCGCGCACACCCCGAAATCCGGGAGCAGGCGACGCGCTATGCAGTGACGCAGGGACGCTTCAGGGCCTGTGCCGCCGCTGTATTGGTTCAGTGCTGCGCTCGCAGCGGTTGGCAGACAGGTCGGTTTTTCGAGAACTACGATCAGATTCTACGTGATATTCGCATCGCCCTCTACAGTAACGATGAGCCCGGGGTTTTCCGTTTGCTGGAGCAGGCGCATCGAACTTTCCCGGAACAGTTTGTCGCCCAGCATCCCTTGAGCCTGGTCTGTTTCCAATCCTTCGACCCCCAGTGGTTTGAAGCACTCTCGGACAGCCTCGCGTTTTCGGCTCTTATGGCCGCCCTGAGCTATTCCTTTTGGTCGCTGAGCGATTCATCGGACGCGTTCGAGCTGTTTCAGCAGCGTCTGAAGATTTCGGGTCTTGAGAATTTTTCGTCCCGGTTTCTGAGTTTTACGGCCATGCAGTATCTGATGCGAGGCAAGCTCTCGCAGCTCCAGAGCCTGTTTCTGGAAAATCAGGGCCCGGAGCTGGATTCGTTTCGTGCCTGCATCGCTTTTCTGGAAGGGGAAAATGCCGAGTCGCTCCTCCTTTATCGTCAAGCGCTGGCTCAGCTGAAAAAAAGCAGCAAGAAGCGAAAAATATTTTTTCAGGATCTGTCCGGTCTTTTCTTCATTCTGGCTCTGATCGCCGAGAATGATCCTGCCTGTCTGGAGGAGGCTGCCGGCTATCTTGATTTCACCACAAAAAAAGATGATCACATCTTTAAGGACGGGTACAGCCTGCTGTATTGGGCCATTCGGGCTCAGCAGGGGCAGGGCTCTTATCTGAGAATGCTCGAGAAGTCCCGGGTACCGGAAGCTGTGGAAGATCACCTGGATTTCTTCATCCATAAGCTCATTCTCTGCTGGTTGGCTCCCGATAAGGCGGGCAATGGTGCCTTTCTGATGCAGATGGCCCATTGGGCCAGGCAGGCGGGTTATCTCTGGTACGCGACTGAAGTTGATCGGTTGCTGGTTGAACTGAATTTGAAAGAGCGCCCCCCCGAGTCCTCAGAGCTCGAGGAGGTTCGGAATCTGGCGACCCTGGTGCGCAAGGAAGCCCCCTGGGAGCGCAGCCTCAAGGCGCTGCTCAGTTTGAGCTCACGACATGCTCAAGGGGGCAAGGCCAAAGAGGGGCAGACCCGCCTGATCTGGCTGCTGACGCTGGATGATAATTTTTTATCCATGAGTCCCTTGCAGCAGAAACTGGGGGCATCGGGCAAGTGGAGCAAGGGGCGTTCTCTTAGCCTGAAAAAGCTGCGCATGGAGGGGGATCTGCTGGATTTTCTGAGCGATCAGGACCGGCGCATCTGTTCGCACATTCAGGAAGAATATGAGCGGGATTATTACTATGCTCAGCGCCGCAGGGTATTTCTCTTCGATATGCCTCGGGCTCTTGCTGAGCTGGTGGAACATCCGCTGCTGTTCTGGCAGGAGTCGCCCGACACCCGGGTGGAGCTGGTTCGGGGAGAACCCGAGCTGCAGATTCTCAAGGAGGGCGGTCAAATCCGCATTCGCATGGAGCCTGACATCTCGGAGCTGGGTGAGATGATGGTTGTCAGGCAGAGCCCCACAAATCTCAAGCTCATCGACGCAAGGGAAGAACATCTGCAGATCGCCTCTCTGTTGGGCGAGGGACTCAAGGTTCCTTTAGCCGCTGAAAAAAAGGTGCTGGAAGTCCTTGGAGGGATCTCCTCCATGGTGACGGTGCATTCGGACATTGGAGGCGCCCTGGCCGCACGGGAGGTCGAGGCCGACAGTCGTCCCACTTTCCATCTCATGCCTTGGGGCGAGGGGCTCAAGGTTCAGGTTTTGGTGCGTCCCCTGGCGGGCGGTCCCTGCTACAGCCCCGGCGCGGGGGGCGAGACAGTCATCGCTGAAATCGAGGGAGAGCGCCTGCAGACCCGGCGCGACCTCGATGCCGAACATCAGACCATGGAGAGCCTTACCCAGAGCTGCGTGACCCTGCGCCTTTACCCGGAGCTGGAGGGGGAGAGGCTCATCGAGACCCCCGCCGACTGCCTGGAGCTGCTCTGCGAGCTGCAGGCTCTGGGGGATGAGGCGAGGGTGGAGTGGCCCAAAGGGCAGAATTTCAAGGTGGTTCAGAACGCAGGGGCCGAGAAGTTCAGCATGAGCATCCGCCGCAACAAGGAGTGGTTTGCCGTCACCGGCGAGCTGGAGCTCGACGAGTCGAAGATCCTTGACCTGCAGCAGCTCTTAGGCCTGCTCGATCAGGGGCAGGGGCGCTTCATCCCTTTGGGGGACGGGGAGTATATGGCGCTGAGTTCCCATTTTCTCAAACGGCTCAGGGAGCTCGAGGGTCTCAGCGAGAAGCAGGGGCGGGGGGTGCGCATCTCTTCGCTGGCCGGGGGCGCCATCGCAGGGTTGGCATCCGAGGCGGGGCAGTGCAGTACCGACAAGGAATGGAAGGATCAGTCCCGGCGCATCGACGAAGCCATGAGCCTCTCCCCCGAACTGCCGGGAACCCTGCAGGCGGAGCTGCGGGATTATCAGCACGAGGGTTTCCAATGGATGGCACGGCTGGCCCACTGGGGCGCCGGAGCCTGCCTGGCCGACGACATGGGGCTGGGCAAGACTGTGCAGGCCCTCGCCCTGATTCTGAGCCGCGCATCCAGCGGCCCCACCCTGGTGGTGGCCCCGACCTCCGTGTGCGCCAACTGGGAGGATGAGGCCCGGCGCTTCGCTCCCAGCCTGCGGGTGCTGCCCTTCGGCGTCGGCGACCGGCAGAAGATGCTCGATGAGCTCCAACCCTTCGATCTGCTGGTGTGCAGCTACGGCCTGCTCCAGCAGCAGGGGGAGGCGCTTGCCGCCGTACGCTTTGCCACCCTGGTGCTCGACGAGGCTCAGGCCATCAAGAACATGGATACCAAGCGCTCCAGGGCGGCCATGGCCCTGCAGGGGGATTTCAAGCTCATCACCACCGGCACCCCCATAGAAAACCATCTGGGAGAGCTCTGGAATCTCTTTCGCTTCATCAACCCTGGGCTCCTGGGCAGCCGCGAGGCCTTCAACCGCCGCTTCGCCCTGCCCATCGAGAAGACGGGCAACAAGGAGGTACGCACCCGCCTTAAGCGTCTGCTGGCTCCTTTTATCCTGAGGCGCATCAAGAGTCAGGTTTTGGAGGAGCTTCCCCCCCGCACCGAAATCAACCTGCAGGTGGAGCTCAGCCGCGAGGAGATGGAGCTCTACGAGGCCTTCAGGCGCAAGGCCCTGCAGAGCTTCCGGGGCAAGGGCCTTCCCGAGGGGCAGCGTCAGCTGCAGATTCTGGCCGAAATCATGAAACTGCGTCGTCTGTGCTGCAACCCCCGGCTGGTGCTGCCCGAGACCAGCATCCCCGGTTCCAAGCTCGCCGTCTTCGCCCGGGTGGTGGACGAGCTGCGGGAGAACCGACACAAGGCGCTGGTCTTCAGCCAGTTCGTCGGGCACCTGGAGATCCTGCGCGAGCATCTGGACGCCCGGGGCATTCCCTATCAGTACCTGGACGGATCCACACCCGCGCTCCAGCGCAAGAAGCGCATCGCCGCCTTTCAGGGGGGACAGGGGGATCTCTTCCTCATCAGCCTCAAGGCCGGAGGCGTCGGTCTCAATCTCACCGCCGCCGACTACGTCATCCACATGGACCCCTGGTGGAACCCCGCCGTGGAGGACCAAGCCTCCGACCGCGCCCACCGCATCGGGCAGACGCGCCCGGTGACCGTCTACCGCCTGATCACCAAGGGGACCATCGAAGAGCAGATCGTCGAGCTGCACAAGCAGAAACGGGAGCTGGCCGACAATCTGCTGGAGGGTGCCGAGACCGGTAAGAGGATCTCCGGTGACGACCTGCTGGCGCTGTTGAAGGAACCTGAAGACCCCTGGGGGTAGGCGGGAGCTTTCCTGATTAGCGACAATCCCCGCCACCACGATCAATAAACGATGTAGGGGCGCCGCTTGCTGCGCCCGGCCCCAGATCAGCACCCGGCCGATATCTATGCTGATAGGCTCGATGGTCTCTTTCGCGATGATTGAATGGTTGCAGATACCTTGAAAGAGGGCGCGGCAAGCAGCGCCCCTACAGTCTGAAGACCCTTGGGGTAGGCGGGAGGTCAATTAGCCCCCTTTTCTGATTAGATGTCAGGTCCCGTATGATTACTGACACTTAGGGAAGCGGCTTTTTTTTTACGAGGAAACCTGAAGACCGACTACCTCTTCACCTTGCTGTCTGGGTGATTCGAGGCGACCGGAACCTCGATACGCCGGTCGTCGATGCCGAAGTGGATCAGGGTTGCTGCGAGGGAGAGCGCGACGCACAGCCACCAGACCAGGTCGTAGCTGCCGGTGCGGTCGTAGACCTCTCCGCCGATCCAGGCACCTAGGAAGCTGCCGATCTGGTGGCTGAAAAAGACGATGCCGTAGAGAGTGGAAAGGGCCCGCGCCCCGAAGATCTGCGCCACCAGCCCGCTGGTCAGAGGCACCGTGGCGAGCCAGAGAAAGCCGATGGCCCCGCCGAAGATAAGCGCCGTGGTCGGGGTAAGGGGCAGGATCAACATTAGCGCGAAGACCAGAGTCCGCAGGAAGTAGAGCAGGCTGAGCAGCCGCCGCTTGTCGCGCCGGTCCCCCATGAAGCCGAAGCCGAAAGAGCCGAAGATGTTGAACAGCCCGATGAGGCTGAAGGCCAGGGTGGCCTGGGCCGCGCTCAAGCCCTCGTCCTGCAGGTAGGTGGGAAGGTGGGTGGCCACGAAGGCCACATGGAAGCCGCAGACAAAAAAGCCCAGATTCAGCTGATAATAGCCCCGGTGGCCGCGCGCCGCCCGCAGCGCGCACCCCAGCGCCGGGTCGTCGTGGGGCAGCACGGTGGCATGGGCCGGGTTCAGGATCATCCCCAGGGCTAGCAACGAGATCAGGCAGGCACCCAGGGCCAGCAGCTCGAAGGCGCCGATCCAGCCGACGCTTGTGAGCAGGGCCTGCACCAGCGGAACCACCGCGAACATGCCGAAGGAGCCCGCCGCCGTGGCCACCCCGAAGGCGGTGCTGCGCCTCTGGGGGCTCACCACCTGGCTGATGGCGCCCAGCACCACCACGTAGGTGGTCGCCGAGAGTGCTAGCCCCACCATCAGCCCCAGGCTAAGCTGCAGCCCCAGGGCGCCGCCCCCCTTGGTCACCAGGTACAGCCCCAGGCCGTAGAGCGCTCCCCCGCCCAGCAGCACCTTCCAGGCTCCCCAGCGGTCCGCCAGCCAGCCGACGAGGGGTTGTGCAAAGCCGAAGGCCAGGTGCTGAAGCGCCAGCGCCATCCCGAAGGTGCCGCGCCCGATCTCGAGAGCCTCGCTCACCGGGGGAAGGAAGATTCCGAAGGACTGGCGAATGCCCATGGCCATAATGAGAATCAGGGTGGCGAAGGCGATAATACGGGTGGCCATGGGAGCTCCTGTGGTCGAAGAAGGTTCACCGGAGGGTAATGGGATTCATGCCCTGTAGCAAGCCCTCTTTGCCCCTGCTATGGGAAAGGCCGCAGATGCCTTAAGGCTGCCGCCAGGGCGCTCCAGAGCTTGCAGATCCCCTTTGCCATCAGGCCGATGAGGGCTATGGGGATGAGCTCGGGCATCAGCAGGATCACTCCCATGCCGAACAGGGCCGCCCCACCTATCGATCTCAGCAATGATCCCTGAGATTTCATTTCCTCTTTTTCAGGTCGCATCTTCTATCGACCGGGGCCGGCAGCTAGGCCTGCGGGCATGGGGAAAGTCAGGTCGTAGCCCCAGTTGTAAATGAGGGTGTAGACTGGCACGATGAGGATGAAGGCCAGCTCCAGGGTCAGTGCCTGCCAGAGGCCGTAGTTCATCCACCACATCACCGCCGGAATGGTAAGGCACATGAAGCCGACCTCGAAAAGCGCTGCGTGAATCAGGCGCAGCCTGAGCCCCCGGGGGGAAAGGGGCCTTCCCAGCGCCATCAGGCTCCTGTCAAAGCCCAGGTTGTAGAGGTAGTTCCAGGCCATGGCGCTGAGGCTGAGCATCAACCCGAATCCTCCGATTTTGGCGACAGGTTCGTGCAGCAGGTACGAAAACAGGGGCGTGCAGATGGCCAGAAGCATCAGTTCATAAAGGATGCTGTGGCGCAGGCGGTCCATTGTCGATCTCATCTTTTTGCTCCTCTTGAGGAATCGTTCCAATATCTGCCGCTATAATATCTGTTTTTCAGGTTGATAAAAGTTGGTTGCTATCTGATATTGAGATAGGTGGGGGGCTTTTCCCTTCCAATCAACCCGCAGAGGAGATTGCATGAGGCTGAGTCTCGATCATCTGGAGGCCTTCGTCGCCGCGGCCCGGGCCGGGTCCTTTTCCGCCGCAGCTCGCAGGCTCGGAAAGGCCCAGTCCGCCGTGAGCACGGCGGTGGCTAACCTTGAAATCGACTTGGGCGTGTCCCTCTTCGATCGCGGCGGAAAGTATCCTCTGCTTACCGAGCAGGGGGAGGTACTGCTTCGCGACGCCCAGGCTGTTCTCGCGCGCTGCACCGATCTTCAGAGTCGCGCAGGCGCCTTCAGCGAGCAGGTTGATGCGCGTATTCGCCTCGGGGTGGACGAGATCGTCCCCCAGCGTTTTCTTGTCGATGTGCTGGAGCGTTTCTCCTCAGCGTTCCCCCAGACGGAGCTGGAGCTGCTCTACGGAACGCTGAAGGACGTCCAGACCCTTGTGGAGACGGAGCGGGCGGACCTGGGCTTGATGCTGCCCATGGACTTTCCCGACAAGAGCGTCGCCGCGCGCCTGCTCTGTTATCTTCCCTACTGTCCCGTGGCCTCGAAGGGGCATCCGTTGGCGCAGCTCTCCGAGATCAGCCCGGCGCAGCTGGAGCCGCACCGCCAGCTCGTCCTTACCAGCCGGGGGGGAGAGCGCGAACCGGATTCCGTTATCTTCGGCAGCCGAACCTGGATGATCGAGAGCACCCAGGTCATCCGGGAGCTGGTGCGCAAGTCGGTAGGCTACGCCTTCCTGCCCCGTCATATGGTGGAGGAAGATCTGGCGGCCGGACACCTGATCCACCTGCCGGTCACCCTGGAGCAGGCGCCCCACCAGGTGCCGGTCTACCTCATCTGGGCCCACGCCCGCCCCTTGGGCAGGGCGGGGCAATGGCTGATGGAAGAGTTTTCCCGCATCGATGGCGCCTGAGTCGGTAGATCGAATTTTCCCCGCTGCATCGAACTGGACGGTTGTGGCATAATCGGGGTTCGGATTTTTGATTTAGAAAGGGTGAAAACGCAGCATGAGTAAGACGGCAACCCAAAGTAAGACGGCTTCCAAAAGCAGACCCAATTACATCACCCCCGCAGGGGCTGTGCGCCTGCAGGCGGAGCTGAAAAGCCTGCTCTATACCCTGCGCCCCGAGATGGTCAACACCGTGGCCTGGGCCGCCAGTAACGGCGATCGTTCGGAAAACGGGGATTACATCTACGGCAAGAGGCGCCTGCGGGAGATCGACCGCCGCATCCACTTCATCACCCAGCGCATGGATGCCGCCGTGGTCGTCGACCCCGTGCAGCAGCATCAGGTGGCGCAGGGGCGCGTCCTGTTCGGCTGCACCGTAACGGTGGAGAACGAAGAGGGGCAGGAGAAGAGCTACAGCATTGTCGGCGAGGACGAGATCGATCTTCCAAGGGGGCGGCTCAGCTGGATCTCCCCCATTGCCAAGGCGTTGCTGGGGCATCGCGAGGGGGACGAGATCAGCTTCGGTACTCCCGGTGGCATGCAGGAGCTGGAAATTGTGCGGGTGGAGTACAGGGAGCTGGATTGAGGATGTCTGATACCCGGCCCTTTGGATTAACCGAGGGCGGGCGGAATAATTGGATAAGCAGCCGGGCGGTTACGGGATGTAGCCGCCCGGCTTCTATTTGGACTGGTACCTGTCGGGCTGGTCGAAAAAGGTGACGTCTGCATAGCCGGCATAGGCCTTGGCCGAGTGTCTGACGTCAGCCGGTATATGGTAGATGTCGCCCTTCTCGTATCTCTTCGTTTCGCCCTCCATGCTCAGATCAATCACCCCCCGGATGACGATGCCGACCTGGGCCGCATGTTCGTGCTCGGGCAGCTCCACATCCTGATCAAATTCCCTGAACAGAATCTGGTGGCTGTCCGCCTGGGAGAGAAGAGCCTTGATCCCTTCGATGGGAATGTCGGCTTCCGGGAGGTTCTGGATGGGGAGGGGAATGTGGGGGGCATTTCATAGCTCCTCGAGTAGCTGGTGATACTGCTGGAGAGTACGAATGGATTCCATCGTGGCCTGGAACAGGATCCAACTGAGCAGAAGGATTCCTATGGTGAGCCCGACCTTCCACGCTCGCGACGTTTTCGGGCGCCACCAGATCAGGGGCAATGCCAGCGGTCCCACACAAGCGATTGCGATGATGATGAAGGATTTCTTGAAGTACCAAAGGGGCTTCTCCTCTGGTCCGCTAGGACGGGCAGACCCATCCAGGAACTCACCGCAATGTTTGCACTTTATCGCGTCGTCTTGAATTTCTTCTGCGCAGAAGGGACACTTTTTCATTATTAACCTCTACTGGTAGAATGTTATTCGACAGTCTACAGCCAATATACCGGGTAATGTCTCTTGGGATTGGTCGACAGATTATTGACCAGTAATGCGACAAGTAACATCACCAGGGCACCAACGAGAACCGGACTCAACACATATTCATAGCCAAGGGAATGGACCTTGTCTCCGCCAATTACCGCAATCAATGCAGTAGCTCCCCCAGGAGGATGCAAGGTGCGCGTGAAGTGCATCGCCGCAATGGCCAACGATACAGAAGTTGAGCTAGCCAGGATGGAGGGCTCTTCGAATAACATAAAGACAGTGACGCCAACCACTGCCGAAACCAGATGCCCGCCCACAAGGTTCCGGGGTTGAGAAAACTCCGCCATAGGCGCCCCGTAGACAAGGACGGCAGAAGCGCCAAAAGAGCCAATCAAAAATAGATTATCGATCGATACGAGTTCAAAATATTGTCCAAGGGTCGCAATAAGGTGAATCCCAAGAAACGCTCCGATCCACGACCATATGATTTTGCTTATCGGCTTCCTTGGTGGGCATTCGCCAGTCGCTTTCATTCGTAGAAAATAGTTCTTCATATGTCTACTTTACCGGAGAAAGATTCGCAGTCGGGCTCACCTTTTTATTGGGTCCCTCAAATTGAATATTGCCCTGCGACTTCTTCTCCTTCAACAATAATATCTTTGGCTGAATGAAAATGTAATTTTTAACGTGGTAGCCGAAGTTAAGGGGTCATCTCTCTTTGGTGGCAGTTGTTGAATTTTTGGTTTGATTGTGAGTGGCATGAGATGAATAATCATGTGCTAGTTTTCTCTGCTCATTCTACATGGTCTGAAAACCTTATTTAACGGAGTCCTTACAATGGAACTGATCAGCATCGATTACAAGGAGAAGGTCGCCTACAGCGACGAGAAGGCCAACAAGATCGCCATCGGTGAGGGGGCGCATTCGCGCACCACC
>JAAXQG010000123.1 GCA_012974445.1 Desulfuromonadales bacterium | reverse complement strand
TCAATAATTGACACACGCAAAACTCACACCCGACTTGCATGCTTAAATCGTTTACTTTCGACACCTCCCGCAGAGGTGATCGAACTTCTATCTGTGAGATGGATATTCATGGCAAAAATGTTTCTCCGGGCCTTCCCTGTCTTTTCAGCGATCGCCCTGTTGCTGCTGGTCGTTGATGAATCCAGGTCCCTGACGGGTTGGACCCTCGGGCTTTTTTCTCTGCTGACGGGGCTCGGGTTCTATGCGAGCGTCCGTGATATCGCAGGGCAAAAGCAGCTGGATGAGGAACTCAGGCTGGAAAGAAATATTTTCACCGCAGGGCCCGTCATCGCTTTTAAGTGGAAAGCCACTCAGGGGTGGCCCGTCGAATACGTCTCGCCTGCCATTGAACAGTTGGGCTATCGAGGTGCTGATTTTAGCAGTGGCCTGATAGCCTACGCCGATATCGTTTATTCGGAGGATCTGGACAGGGTTGCTATGGAGGTGGCATCGCACAGCGAATCCGGAGCCGACTCCTTCGAACAGGATTACCGCATCGTCCGGGCTGATGGAGAAATCAGATGGCTTCATGATCTGACCCATGTGATTCGAAACGACGAGGGCGAGATTACCCATTATCACGGCTATGTGCTCGATATTACCGATCGAAAGAAGACCGAGTCGGCCCTTCGCGAAAGTGAGCAGCGTTATCGGCAGCTATTTGACGGATCCAAGGCGGTTAAATTGATTGTCGATCCCTCTGATGGGGCGATAATCGATGCCAACGCTACGGCCAGCGTCTTTTACGGCTATTCTCTCGAGGGACTCAGAACCCTCAATGTGTCAGATATCAATACCCTGCCTTCTGCTGATCTGGCGGTGGAGATGCAGGCGGTCAACGATGGGCGAAAGAACCATTTCATGTTCCGCCATCAGCTGTCCAGCGGGGAAATACGTCATGTGGAGGTCTACTCTCACCCCGTTATCATCGCAGGATGCGTGCTTCTTTCCTCCATTATTCACGATGTGACTGACAGGGTACGGGCCGAAAGGGCACTGGTGGAAAGCGAGAGGCGCCTGAATGCGATCCTCGACACGACGACGGCCCTTATTTTCCTCAAGGACAGGGCTGGTAAATATATTCTGGTCAACCGCCAGTACGAGCTGTTTATGGGACGAAGCCAGTCGGAAATTTTCGGTCGAACCGATGAGGAACTCTTTGCGAAGCAAGGGGCCCAGAGTTGCCAGCTCAGCGATCAGCAGGTTCTGGAAACCGGCCGATCGATCCAGGTCGAGGAGATAGTGACAGGTGCGGACGGGGGCGAGCATACCTTCCTGACTTCAAAGACCCCTTTGTTCAATGCGTCCGGCGACATTTATGCGGTTTGCGGTATTGCCGCAGACATCAGCGATCGTAAGCTGGCCGAAGAGAAGGTCTGGTATCAGGCGAATTTCGATTATCTCACCGGCTTGCCCAATCGGGCCCTTTTTCTGGATCGCCTGGCACAGAGCCTTCGGGCCGCCAAGCGGGATAAGGTTCGGGGGGCTCTGATGTTTATTGATCTGGACAAGTTTAAATGGGTCAATGACAGCCTCGGTCACCACGCCGGTGACCTGTTGCTCGTGGAAACCGCAAATCGGTTAAGCGCTTGCGTCAGGGAGTCCGATACCGTTGCTCGTCTCGGCGGAGACGAGTTCACGGTCATGCTGCCCAATATCCAGAGTGTTTCAGATGTCGAGGCGGCGCTGGAGAAAATACAGGGCTGCCTGAACAGGCGTTTCGAGCTATGCGGCCGGGAAATATCAATTTCCGGAAGTATCGGGATAAGCCTCTATCCCGACGATGGAGAAGATGTGGAAACCATGCTGAAGAATGCCGACAGGGCCATGTACCAGGTCAAGGAAGATGGTCGCAATGGTCATTGCTTTTTTACCCCAGAATGAAACCGGGGGGGGCAGGGCGCCACGGAATCTGCCTCAGCCCTCCTCGTCCTGCGACAGCAGGGCGTCGACTTTGGCCGCGCAAATGAAGTCGTTCTCCGACAGACCACCGATGGCGTGGGTGCTGTAGCTGACCCTGCAGCGGTTGTAGCTGACTTCCAGATCCGGGTGATGGTTTTCCCGATGGGCGATCCAGGCGAGGGCGTTGACGAAGGCTATCGTCCGGTACCAGTTCTTGAACCGGTAGGTGCGGCACAGCTTCCTTTCGGCGATTTCCCACCCTTGCAGATCGTTCATCAGCCGCTCGACTTCATTTTCCGCCAGCGGTGGCGTTCCCCCTTCGCAGGGCATGCAATGCTTCTGTCTCAAATCGTCCTTGACCATAAATCAGTCCTCCGAAAGTTGGATACGGGGTCTAAGGCTGTGTTGCCTTTACCCTGTTTTTTCCCTTCGATAAATTCATCGACCTGCTGCTCCATTATCTCCAGCGGCATGGGGCCGCTGCCTAGGATCAGTTCGTGAAACTCCCTGATGTCGTAGGCATCTCCCAGTTCAAGCTCCGCTCTCTGCCTCAGTTCCAGGATCTTCAACATGCCAATCTTGTAGGCGCAGGCTTGAGCTGGCAAGACGATGTAACGCTCCACCTCGGTTACGACGTCCGACAGCGCCATCCCCGTCTTGCCGCGCATGTAATCGATGGCCTGCTGCCGGCTCCAGCGCTTGTAGTGCAACCCCGTGTCTACCACCAGGCGCACCGCGCGGAAGAGTTCAGCCTGCAACCGACCCAGGTTGTCCGCAGGGGTTGGGTGAAAGCCGAGCTCCCAGGCCAGACGCTCGGCGTACAGGGCCCATCCCTCGCTGTAGGCGGTGAAGGAGAGGGCGCGGCGAAACAGGGGCACATCCTCGATCTCCTGCTGCCGGGCGATCTGGAAATGGTGTCCGGGGATCGCCTCGTGGTAGCTGAGGGTGCGCATGCCGAATCGTGGGATCTCCGCGACGTCTCTCAGGTTGGCGTAGAAGACCCCGGGGCGCGACCCGTCCAGGGCCGGGGCGCGGTAATAGGCGCCGGGGGCGGTCTGCTCCTTGAAGGGCGGAATCCGCTTTACCTCCACCGACTTGGCGGGGCGCCGAGCGAAAGCCTCGTCGATCCCCATGTCGATCTCCCTCACGATGGCCCGGTAATCCTCTAGGATCTGTTTCCTGCCCTCATTCGTGTCCCGGTAAAGGAAGTGCTTCTGTCTGGAGAGTTCATCCATGGCGCGGGCCACGCTCTTGTCGCCGTAACCCAGGCTCTCCAGGATGGAACCCATCTCTCCTTCGATGCGCACCACCTCCTGGAGTCCCAGCGTATGAACCTCCTCGGGGCTGAGGTCCGTTGTGGTGTGGTGGCGCAGCATGTAGGCGTAGTAGGCGTCCCCGTCGGGTAGCTTCCAGACCCCGGCGTCCTGCGTCGCCTTGGGCTCCAGAACCTGGAGATAGGCGATGAGCTCCCTGTAAGCGGGGAAGATGGTGTCCTGGATTTCGCTCCGGACCTCCCTGAGCAGCTCCTCTTTCTTCGCTACGCTCTGCCCTTCCAGTCTCTCGAGCTTCTGCCGGAAGGAGTCGTAGAGGATGTTCTCCTCCACGGGAGCCTCGACGAAGGCGCTCATCTCTGCCAGCACCTTCTCGATGACGAAGCGCGGGGGCACGATTCCCGTCTCCTCCCGCAGCCTCAGTCCCTGCTGTATCTGTTCGAATTTTCTGCCGAATTTAGAGAGACGTTCGATGTAGTTTCGCGCGCTCTTCTCGTCCACGACCTGATGGATGGCATACATGAAGCTCGGCAGGCGGTTCTGAACCCCGAAGAGCTGGTTGACCGGATAATCGTGGTAGATGAAGGGCTCCTGGCCGAGGCGGTCCTCCAGGTACCAGGTGGCGATGTCGGTGGAGAGGCGTTGTGAAGGGGTCTGACTTTCGCGGTCGTAGGACGCGAGAATCTCCAGGTTCCGCCGGAACATTTCCATCTGCCTTGTCCGCCGCTGCGGCGAGGCATCGGTGAGGTCGTCGCTGTGAAAGTCGAGGAGGCTGTTGTCGATGAGCCCCAGGCGCGAGAGCCGTTCCGGGTCGTCGAGCAGCAGCTCGATGTAGATGCGCTCGTGGAAGTGGTCGATGTTCAGGGGGACTCCCCAGACCAAGCGGTAGCTCCAACTGGCACCGAAGAGCAGGAGGATGAACGTAATGAAAAGAAGGGTTCTCTTCATGGGACGGCCTTTTATGCGTTTTTCCGGATAAACCTCTATCTCTAGGGTATCCCCCGGCAGGCGAAAGGGAAGGGGGCGCCCCGTCGCAGATCAGTGCTCGGTCTTAAAACTTCTGCGCACTGACCCCCATGAGGTGCTCAACCTTGGTGATCTTTTTAAATCCTGCAGCCTGGAGCCTGCGGATGACTCCATCGACAAAGCTGCTTCCTCTTTTGGTGATGTGCGGATTTCCGGTGTAATGAAAGAGCCGTCCCTTGCGATTCAGCACCCGGTAGATCTCCCGGTAGAACTCTTCGCTGTAAAGCTCACCGGCCAGTGAAAAGCGTGGTGGGTCATGCACCACCGCATCGAAAGAAGCATCTTTCAGGGTGCGGATCAGTTCGAATGAGCTGCCCTGAAGCTGGGTGATCCCCGCGCTGTCCAGATCCCGGGACCAGGGGTTTTTCGATCGCAGGTTCATGACGATGGGGCTCAACTCGATGGTCAGAACCTCTCTGGCCCCCAGCCGGTGCGCGGCGATGGCCGCATAGCCCAGGCCGCTGCAGCAGTCGAGCACTCTGTCGCCTCGTTTCACCGCCTGCTTCGCCATGCCCGAGGCGCTGGTAAAGGGTTCGGTCCCCTTGGAGATGTGCATTTTGACACCGCTGATCTCCAACAGAGGTGCCCCCCTCGTGGGGACGAGCTTGTAGTAGCCCTCGGATCTGTCCTCAAGTGGTTCAAGATCTCCATTACTGAAGAGGAAGATCTTCTGTGACTTCTTGACGATGGATTTGAGCTCTTCTGTGGTGAGCAGATTGTGCTCGTCGAGCATCAGCCCCTGATCGTTCAGGGGATAATCCTGTTCGGAGAGGTTCAGATCGGTAGAGAGGCGGATCAGGTTGAGGCCCCTGGAGATGGCGTCCAGAGCCTGTCGGGCGTTTTCCGCATGAAGGTAGTGGGTGCTCATGTCGATTCGTCTGTCGGTAGATGGTTGGATTGATACGAAATCGGGATAATACCCTTTGCACACCCAAGTCAACAAGTCATCAGAGGATTTCTATGTCCGGGGCGCCACCAAAATTCACAATTCAGAGCCCAGCTACGCCTCTTAAACAGAGTCAGACAGGCCGCGGCTTCAGAGACAAAACCCTGCTGCGTTGACTTCAAAAAACTCTCTGCTAGTCTCTATCATTATTTTGTACAGGATATATATCCCACATTAAACATCAGGAGCCTTATGAGGCGAAACTTTATCCAGACATTTTCCGCCATCGTCATTGCTGGTTCGGTTCTCTGTACCTCGGCTGCGGCTGAAATCAGGGAGGGAAGTTTCAGCCTCAGCCCCATGCTCGGCACACAGCTGTTTGAGGGAGATCAGCATCTCGATGATGCCACAGCAGGAGGATTGGGGCTGGCCTATCATTTTACGAAAAACCTGGCCGTCGAACTCTCGGGGCAGTTCGCCACAACCGAGACGCAAGACGGCATTACCGACGTCGACGCCCTGACCCCTCATCTCGATGCGCTCTACCACTTTATGCCCCAGAACAAGCTGGTCCCCTACCTCTCGGCAGGAATCGGGGCCATCAGGCTTGACCCCGATCAGGGGAAGAGCGACACCGATCTGATGTTTAATTACGGCGCGGGGTTCAAATATTTCTTTTCCGACTCCGTAGCGCTTCGTGCCGAAGCCCGACACCTTATTGCTCCCCAGGACCCGGAAAATAACCTGATGGCGCTGGCCGGTCTCAGTTTCGGCTTCGGTGGACAGAAGCCGCGTCAATCTACCCCTCTTGACAGTGACAGGGACGGCGTGATTGACGGCCAGGACCAGTGCCCCGACACCCCCTCAGGCACCCCTGTTGATTCTGCCGGTTGTCCCAAAGACAGCGACAAGGACAGCGTGATTGACGCCAGGGATCGGTGCCCAGGCACCCCGGCTGGTACCCCGGTTGATTCGGCAGGCTGCCCCAAGGACAGCGATAAGGACGGAGTGATTGATACCAGGGACCAGTGCCTGGACACGGCCCCGGGGGCCATGGTGGACGAGACCGGTTGCGATCTCAAGTTCACCCTTCAGATTGAGTTTGCCCCTGACAAAGCCGACATCCGTCCCGAATTTCACCAGCAGCTAAAAGATGCAGCAGACTTCATCGCCCGCTATCAGGCCCCCTATATCCTGATCGCCGGACACACGGACAACCAGGGAAGTGATGCGTATAACAAAGAACTCTCCATGCGTCGCGCACAGAGCGTCAGCAAATATCTGCAGGATAATTTCGGCGTCAACCCCCAAAAACTGGCGGCCCGGGGTTTCGGCGAAAGCCAACCGGTAGCAGATAACGACACAGTGCAGGGGCGTCAAATGAACCGTCGCGTCGAACTCGTCTGCTG
>JAAXQG010000271.1 GCA_012974445.1 Desulfuromonadales bacterium | reverse complement strand
GAAAACCCCGAAGAGCACTGCGATCTTCACGCCTGCCAGATTCAGTGCAAGGAGCACAAACCCGAGGTGGACAGGATGTTTGAAGATCCCCGCTACCTCTGCACCAACTGCGGTGCGAGAGTCCACGATGCGGCCAATGTCTGCATGCCCCGCCCCATCTGAAAACCACCGATTCGCGATTAAACTCCCATCTTTTATAGGTAGATTCAAATACAAGGGGGGCACCCATCGATGCCCCCCTTGTAAACTAAGCATTCCCCTACCACAGTTTAGGCATTCCCCTGATAGCGACTTGCATCCATGCGCGGGATAATTTCTAAAATGAAGGCTAAGTTTTTATGGAAGTCAGCCGAGTGTTCTGGGTGGTGCTTCGAAAGGTGGGAAGAGATGAATGCTTTGACGCAACGAATGATCCCCCTGGGTATTTTCATGTTGTTCCTTTTTACGATGGTCTCCTGCAACGGAGGAGGAGGTGATGACGGCAGCGTCAATTCTGGAGAGGAACCAGTAGAGGACGGAGGCGGCGTCTCGCAGGGAGACGTGCCTGCAGATCCCCCTTTCGTTTTCCTGGGAGACTTTTTTGGTCCCCCCCCTGAAGGAGATCCTTCAGCCTTCACTCCGGGCATTGCCGAAGAAACCCTTGCCACCCTGGAACACGCCAACAAAGGCGCTTTTGTCGGTGGCGCCACGGGAACCGATGCCGACGTCGGAGTGAACAACTCGGTGCCCGTTGACCAACAACGGGCCCTCGACTTACTGAACCCGCAGGACGTCTTCAACATCCCCACCAACAGCAGGCCGAGCCCCATGTTTGGAGCCCAGTCCTTCACCCAGCAGATGCTTCGCTTCGAAGAGTTCGGGACCGAACCCCTCGACCCGAATACTCCCGCACCCACCGCGAGCTTCCCGCTACCCACTCTGGGCCCCTCCCCCGGGCAGGATCCGACCAGCGTCGCCATGAGCACACCGGCCGGCCCGGCACTGGAGAGCTTCCTGGCCCAGACAGGCATCGCCCCCTTCCCCTCGGAGTTCGCCAACACTCAGGATGAGAATCCCTGGAAGCTGGAAATCAGCGAGTTCATCGGAAGAGCCCTGGAATCACCTCCCGCCGAAGGTCGCCCACCGGGACAGGGCTGGGCCCACCAGCGATTCAATGAGTTCTATCCCCAGACATTTTTCAAGACCGTACAGGCCGGTGCACGAGTCAACGGAGGCTTTCGCGACAGCCGCCAGCTCCACCGGTACAGCCTGGGGGAATTCGCCCCCGGCGGCCTCTACCATCGGGTATATACCTCTTCGGTCCCCGACGCCCCGACCCTCGACGGCTCCACAAACGGGCTGGGCATCCGGCTTCACCCCAACATGCCGCTTCAGGACCACAAGGCTGTCTGGACTTTTGACGGGACCCTGCCCCCCAAGCTGCTGATGGTGCGCTACGGTCAGCCCCTTTTGATGCGGCACTACAACGCCCTGCCCATCGCCCCCTCGGCCAACCACGGTTTCGGCATCCATACCATCAGCACTCACGAGCATAACGGGCACTCCCCCGCCGAGAGCGATGGCTATACCAATGCATTCTTCTTCCCCGGCCAGTTCTACGACTACCGCTGGCCCATCCAGCTAGCCGGCTATGACAGCATCAACACCGATGCGAAGGATCCCCGGGCAGCCTTCCCCTGCGCCCCCGGCGAAACCCTCTTCGTCAACGACGAAGAGCAGAGCATCAAGACCTGCGAAAACGGCTCCATCCCCATTCGCGGCGACTGGCAGGAAACCATGAGCACCCATTGGTTCCACGATCACATGCTCGACTTCACCGCCCAGAATGTCTACAAGGGCAATGCCGCGATGATGAACTACTACAGCGCCCTGGATCGGGGCAACGAGCAGTTCACCGACGGCGTCAACCTGCGGTTTCCCAGTGGGACGGCTCTTCCCTGGGGCAACCGTGACTACGACATCAATCTGCTGGTGGCCGACAAGGCCTGGGACCAGGACGGACAGCTCTGGTTCAATATCTTCAACAAGGATGGCTTCCTCGGCGATCACCTCCTGACCAACTGGCTGTACAACCCCTACTTCGAGGTACGCGCCCGGCGCTATCGCTTCCGCATCCTCAACGGCTCCGTGTCCCGCTACTTCGCCATTGCGCTGGTACAACAGGTGGAAGGTGCAACCGGCGAGATGCCCGGCCCTGCCGGCTCCGGAATCTCCTACAATCGGGTCCCCTTCCACATGATCGCCAACGACGGCAACATCATGGAACATGCGGTTCCCTTTGACGGGACTCTGGACCTCGACAAGGACGGCGAAATGCTCGACCATAAGGGGCAGCTTCCCACCCAGGGCATCGCCGAGCGCTACGACATTATCGTCGATTTCAACCAGCACGGCATCAAAACCGGCGACAAGCTCTATTTCGTCAACGTACTGGAACACGAGGGCGGACAGAAACCTAAGGGAAGAGTCCCTCTGGAGGATATCCTCTCCGGGGCCTACCAACCCCAGACCGTCGATCAGGATCTGGATGGCAAGCCCGATCTCTGGACCGGGGGAGACCCCGCCGTCGGCCCCTTCATGGAGCTGAGGGTCCAGGCCTTTGGCCACCAGGACCTCTCCATGGATCCGAGACACTTCGAGCCAGGCCAAAGAACGATGATACCGCTGAAAATCCGCGCCGAAGAAGCGGCCTTTCAGGAAGAGATCGCCAACGCTCGGCATCGCACCTTCAGCTTCGGCAAATCCAATGGCACCGACGATCGCCCCTGGACCATCCGGACGGACGGTGGCAGTGGCATCGTTATGGATCCCAGACGCGTCTCCGCCTCCATGGAGCTCGACAGCGGACCCACCGCGGCAGGTACTGAAGGCGCGGGCACCCTGGAGATCTGGACCATTGAGAACACCGGTGGAGGCTGGAGCCATCCGGTCCACGTCCATTTCGAGGAAGGAATCATCCTGAGGCGCGGCGGCACCTTCCCCCCCGAATGGGAGAAGTGGGCCAGGAAGGATCTCTACCGTATCGGGGTCATGGACGACAGCACCATGAGCGTCGAAATCGCCATCCGGTTCCGGGAATTTGCCGGCACCTACATGGAGCATTGCCACAACACCCAGCATGAAGACAACGCCATGCTGCTGCGCTGGGACATCGAACACCCCGGTCAGGTGCTGCTCATGCCCACCCCCCTGCCCACCTGGGACGGAGTTGAATACGTCGATTCCGCCGCACTGCCGACCTTCAGAACCGGCGATGGCATTGGACTCTGAGCTGAAATCAAAAGGGCGCTGCCGGACATTGCCCGGCAGCGCCCTTCCCTTATCCTTCGACCTCTTACACCCTGTCCCCGGAAAGAACCGGGGAGCCTGTCGGACTATTCATGAGTAAAGTGGCAAACTGCCCCGCAGGAAGGGGGCGGCCGAGATAAAACCCCTGCCCCGTTTCGCATCCCCGTTCACGGAGCCATTCCAGTTGCGCCTTCGTCTCAATCCCCTCGGCCACGACCTGGAGATTCATGCTGTGGGCCAGCGCCATGACCGAGGTCGCGATAGCTGCATCGTTGGAGCTTTCGACCACATCACGGACAAAACTCCGGTCGATCTTCAGCCGGTTGATGGGAAAGCGCTTGAGATAGCTCAGGGACGAATAACCTGTGCCGAAATCATCGATGGCCAGATGCACTCCTAGACGATTGAGCTCCTCCAGGGTTCGGATAGCCTGCTCGACATCATCCATGACCATGCTTTCGGTGATCTCCAATTCCAGATGCTGCGGTTCCAAACCGGAGCGCTCCAGAGCCCGGGAGACCGTCGCCACCAGGTCTTCACCCCGGAACTGCCGAGCGGAGATATTCACTGCGACCCGAAGGGCAGTGGAGCTCATCTCCTGCCAGAGCCTGTTCTGCCTGCAGGCCGTATCGAGAATCCACTCACCCATCGGAACGATGAGCCCGGTCTCCTCGGCCAGGGGAATGAAGTCTCCAGGGGAAACCATCCCCCGCTCCGGGTGATTCCAGCGCAGCAAAGCCTCCATGCCGATCAGCCGCCCCGTAGCCAGATCGACCTGGGGCTGGTAGTAGATCTCAAGCTCGTCGTTCGTCATGGCACAGCGCAGACTTTCCTCGAGCAGCAGCATGTCCCGGGTGCATCCGTTCATATCCGGGGTATAGAAACGGTAACAGTTCTTTCCAAATTCCTTGGCCCTGGTCATGGCCGCATTGGCACATTTGCTCAGCCCCTCCTTGCCCTGCGCATCGGCCGGATACATGCTGATGCCGACGCTTGCCGTGACCACCAGCCTGTGCCCCTCGACCTCCACCTCCTTCGCGACGGCGTCCAGGATTTTCTGTGCGACCCATGCGGCTTCCTTAGGCGCATCGATCCCATCGAGAAACAGGACGAACTCATCTCCTCCGACCCGGGCCAGAACGTCGGATTCGCGAATACAGCTCTTGAGTCTCTTCGCCACCTCCCGAAGGACGAGATCGCCGGTGGCATAGCCGAAGGAATCATTGATTTTCTTCAGCCGGTCCAGATTCAGAAACAGCAGGGCCATACTCCCGCCGCTTCTGCGAGAGCGAGCGACGGCCAGCCTGAGATGCTCGCGCATCATGGCCCGGTTGGGCAGATCAGTCAGGGGGTCATGGTGCTCCAGATATCGGAGCTGCGTCTCTTTATCCCGCAAGACACTTTCCATCAGGAGACGCTCAGTGATGTCTCTGGAGGTTTCGATGATCCCCAGCAACTGCCCGCTTTGATCCCGCAGAGGGGACGCTTCCAGCTCGACAATCCGCACCTCCCCGTAAGGGCGGAAATGCCGATGAATCAACGTCGCCGAGTTCCCGGTTTTGCGCACCTCGTCAAGTGGACAGAGGTGATCCTCCCCCCCGCAGGGCGAATCGCTCAGGTGCGAGACCTGGTGACAGAAAAGGGAATCGGAGCAGCCCAGGGAACGGGGCACATGTTCACGAGCGGCCTCGTTCATAAGCATGATTCTATGATCCAGGCCGATGACCATCACAGGGTTGACGACCCCGTCGATGATGGTCTGCAGGAACGCGTGTTCGGAGGCCAGGGCGCGCTGGGCCTGCTTGCGCTCTGCAACCTCCAGGGTCAACCTTGAATTGGCCGACTGCAGCTCCGCGGTGCGCTCCATGACCCTGCGCTCCAGATCCCTGCGGGCGGATTCCAGCTCGGCCGTCGATTCCCGAAGGCAACGGTTCAAACGAATGAGATGCACGGAAATTGAGGCACCCAGCACCGACACGAGCAGGGCAAGGGACAGGAGGTGCCAGTACTGCTCGAAAATGCCCCCCAGGGTAATTTCCCCAAAATCGCTATAGGGTCCGACGCGAAGCTCCTTCAGGGCTTCGTGGACCCTCTGATAATTGTGGGGCAGGGCCCAGACGGTAGAGCCCCCAGCGATTCCCGCGGCATCATCGGTCCTCATCTCGAGCAGGGCGAGGGCCACCTTCCGGACCAGCTCTTCGGTGACGTAAGGCTGAGTCGCGAGAGGCCATTCCGGGTAGAGCCGGGTACTGCGCAGAAAGGGGAAAGCCTTTGTATTCTTCAGGTTAACCTCTTGCTGCCTTCCCAGGCCCCCCGGTGCCCGTTCGCCCGCAGACCCCGTTCGAGTTCCCTGAACACCCGCCCCATCTGGTGACAGAGTATAGACAAAGGGGACCTCCTGCTGCTGCAGGTTGAGCACCCGGAACATGTTCAGGTCGATTTTGCCTTCAGCCGCCATCTGCTCCAGGGTATCCGTCCTGACGGTCCCGGCATCCACCCTTCCCTCGGCCACCGCCTGCACGACCGCATCCTGGGTTCCTCCCATCTCCAGGCTGTCGAAGTCCCGCAAGGGACTGATCCCCCTCTGCTCCAGTTCTCTCCAGGCCATCATGAAGCCTCCGAAGGACTCCCTGTCCACAGCCATGAATGATTTCCCCCTCAGGTCATCCAGGTCGTGAATATCGTCACGATCCCGGCGGCAGAAGATCACCCCCGCGAATTCCGTGAGTTCTTCCCCCTGCCTCAGGCTCCTGAGGGTGGCGAGACGATTGAGTCCGTAGAGGTATTCCATTTCGACGTAGATGGCGGGATTGGTCAGGACGAAATCAACGACGCCGTTTTCCACCGCGGGAAAAAGCTCGTCAAAGCTTAAGGGGATGAGGGTGAATTGGTGGTTCGGAATCCGTGTGCTGAGGTACTCAGCGGTGGGGCGCCCCATGGCGAGGCCCAGCTCGGCGCCCCTCTGAGCCAGAACACCGATGGGAACAACCTTGTCCCGGGCAAAGGCGACCTCGGCTGGATGAAGGCAGCTCATCCTAGTAGGTTTCCCCCAGGGCGAACCGGGTGATCTCCCTCACCTTGTCGAAGTCTGCGTCGGTGACCCTGAAGAAGTCGGTGACCCTGGCTGACTTCAGGATGGCCTGTCCGGCCGGATACTGCTTCAGAGAACACATGATGGCCTGAATTTTCTTCGCCTTTGCCGCATCCATATCCCCTTTAACCGCCCAGGGCAGCTGCACGAAAGGCTCACCCTCCACCAGGGTTTTCATCTGCTGAACATCGATGACCTTGCTGATCATACTCAGACCGTAGACCATGTTGCCGGTGCCTGCTGAATCCGCGCCCTTGTAGAACACTCCGACGGCTGCCCCCGGGGGGGTCTTGGAGAATTTTTCCGCATAGTCCTTACCCGCCACCATGCCGTGTTTCTTCAGGATAGCGGTGGGAGCGATGTAACTGGCCATGGCTTTCCTGCCGCCGCCGAAGAGGATGGCTTTGCCGCGCAGATCTTCGATGCTCTCGATTCCGCTGTCCGTGCGTACCGACAGGGAGCCGGTCATGGTCCTGCTTCCCAGTTCCTCGTTGGCCGCGATGACCCGATAACCGAACTCCCTGTTGCTCTTGAGATACTGATACTGATTGAAGTGAACCAGGTCGTACTCACCGGTCACCACCCCTTTCCAGAATCCCTTGAAATTCTCCGCTACCACCAGTTCGACCTCTTCCCCCAGTTCCTGGGAGAGTTTTTGCGCCAGGGGCGTGAAGAACCAGAGAGTCGAGGCCAGGTTGCGCCGGGGGAATACCCCCATCTTCAGCCCAGCGAAGGCAGGGACTACCGACATCAACGAGACCGCCATCACAAGGATCAGGATATTTATTTTTTTTATGTCCATACACCTTTGCCACAGATGATCGGGTCAATTCTTCCGATGGATCTTTCAGGAGGGGAGAAGGCCTCGAGTTCACCCTGGTTGGGGGGCGACCTCTGCTCCTTTCACCCGGCCGGGGATGTCAGCTCCGCTGAAGAAAACAAAAAAAAAGCGGGGAAGAGATTGCCCCCCTCCCCGCTTTTTTCAGTTTTGCCTGAGCCTTTACAGAGCCAGGAAGGTTTCGATGGCCAGAAGCTCAGCATCGCTCAAACCCTGAGTCATGCTCGCGCCCTGGATAATGGCAACGGTCTTGGCGGACTTGTCCGATCCCCCAACATTGCCGACACCGGCGCCGTTGTTGTGGCAGGTGCCGCAGTTAGTGTCGAACAGAGCCTGACCGTCCAGAGCGGGGGGCTCAACAACGGGAGGCTCAACGACGGGAGGCTCAACGACGGGGGCAGGCACCCGGTCGGTCTTGTCGAGGGTGCGGCCGTAGTGGTAGGTCGCGGTGAGATCGTCAAAGGCGAGGAAACTTGCACCGGGAAGCTGCAGCTCTTCGGTGAACTGAGGCCTGCGGGTCGTCGGATCCGCCGGGGTCCCTTTGTTGATGTAGGACATAATGTCCATGGCTTCCTGGTTACCCAGGGTGAACTCCCCTTCCGGAGGCATATTGAACTGAATCCAGCTGGCGCCCTTGAAGTCGGTAGCCAGGCCGGCGCCACTGTTGTAGGAGCGGGGTCCCCAGACGGGCGGGAAGCTGGCCACGCCGTCGCCATCAGTACCGTGACAACTGGCGCACTGGGCTTCGTAGAGAACCTGGCCGATGTTTACGTCACCGGTCAGGGGCTTGAGAGAGGCGTTGACGAAGTCGTTGTTGTTTGCCGAGACGGCGCGAACAGCGTTCATCTTGATAGGGGTGCCTTCGGAGAGCCAGGTGATGTAGGTGGTCATGGCCAGCAGCGGCTCGCTGTTGGCAGGCAGGCGGGTTCCGTTCATGCTGCGCATGAAACAGCTGTTGATACGGTCCTGCAGGGTGATCACCCCACCGTCGCGGTCATTGTAGGCGGGAAAGGAGGCGGCGGCGCCGATGAAAGTGGAACCGATAGCCTTCTTCTGTCCGGCGTCACGGTGACAGGAGCTGCAGGTCAGGCCACTGTCGGGGATGTAGGCGGCCGTCAGGGCATGGGTATTGGTATTGCGGATGATGTCCTCGCCGAGCTCAATCATGTACTGCATCTCGGTGAAGCCCTTGCCGACTGCGGGCAGAGCCGTGGGAGCCTCGCCGATGGCGGTCACTTTTACCTTCAGGCCGTCCAGATAAGCTGCTTCCACGTCGTTGAAGGGTGTCGAGTTCGCATCGCTGCCGCAACCGTAGAGGCCCGCTGTTCCTGCCATCAGCAGTCCCAGAGCCACGCCGCTCCAGTTTTTCTTGTTCATCTTCGCCATTTGTAATCCTCCTTGTTGGATTCGATGGATGTCTGCGCCACATAGGCGCCCAGATTCGTCCTGATGTCTCTCTATAATCCAAGAGTCGTTCCATAAAACACCCCCCAAGACTTAATCGTAAAAAGCCTGCTGAACCGACAAAAGGGTTGCAACATGCAACCTTGAACATTTAAGTTCATTGCATGCATGGTTGCATGTTGCAACCCTGCGGACTGCACTGCGGAGATCACCATGAAACTGAAAATCGGCCAACGGGTTCTGTTGATGATGCTGGCGGTAATCGTTCCCTCCCTGATCATGCTCTCGCTCCTGGCGCTGGGAGCGACGGAGAAGACCCTGAGGGACAAGGTGACACGCCAACTGGAAGAACTGGCCGGCAAGGCGGTGCAGAGTGTGGACAGCCTGGTTCAGGACTCGGAGGAAACTCTGACGGCCATCGCCACGAGCCGCCAGGTCCAGACATCTATCCAGGCTCTGGAGACAGCTGACGAGACGGGCCGGTCCCAGGCTCTTGAGACGCTGGACAGCGCCCTGCTCGGCTTTCAGAGGATGGACGGAACCCTCCAGGCGATCCGTCTCATCGATGCCGAGGGCTATGTGCTGAGCAAGGTGCGCGAAGGGGAAATCATCCCCCGCAAAGGTCCAGCCAGCCCCTTCTCCCGAACCTCCTCCGTCAGCACCAAAGGGTCGCGCAGCTATTTCCAGAAAACCCTGAAACTGGGCCCGGGAGAAATCTGGGTTTCCAACCTGGAGCGGGGCTGGATGGAGGAGGGTGAGTACTGGTGCCCTGCCATGGTCCGATTCTCCACCCCCCTCTTCTTCTCCGACGGCCGCCTCGCCGCGATTCTGGTCATCAACGTCTGGGGGGAAACCGTTGGCACCCTGGTCAACCGGATGATCTCCGAAGACGAAGGCTCGGCCTTTCTGGTGGAACGCAACCTCGCCGATCCGAGTCGCCACGGCATCTACCTATTTCACCACGACAGCACCTGCGCCTTCGGCAACCAGACCGGCAGCCGCATCACTGCCCAGAGCCAGTACCCAGCCGAAATCGTGGAAGGCTGGATGAGTCGGGATCAGGGGGTGCAGCAGCATCCGGAGACCGACGACATCCTGGCTCACCGCTTCTATTCGCCCTACGGCACGGACGATCGAGGCTGGGTCATCGTGGTCAACGCGAAGAAGAGCTTTTTTCTCGGTCCCCTGGCAGTGGTAACGGGAAGGATTCTGGCCGCTTCGGCCCTGGTGCTGGTGCTCACGGTCCTGGGCGCCCTCTACTTCACTCAATCCCTGCTTCGTCCCATTCGCACCGTCGTCGACGGCACCCAGGCCATCGGTCGGGATCTGAGTTTTCGCATCCGAACCGATTCGCAAGACGAAATCGGCGAGCTTGCCGCCGGGATCAATGCCATGGCCGATGCACTTCAATGCAACCTTGAAGAGAAGGAACGAATCGAACAACAGATCTACGAGGCGGAAAAACTCTCATCCATCGGTGAAATGGCCTCCGGGCTGGCTCACGAGCTCAACACCCCTCTGGGCAACATCCGCGCCCTGGCCACCCTCAACCGCAAGGATCTCTCTGGAGGAAAGCTCGATCCGTCCGCCCTGGATGAGGATCTTCGGGACATCGAGACCCAGACGGAGCGCTGCAGCCAGATCATCACGGGGCTGCTGGGCTTCGCCCGGCGCCAGAACCCGGAACTGGCCCTCTGGGACATGAACGAGCTGATCCTGAAATCGTTGAACCTCTTACGCCTGCCCATGGAGAAAAAAGGTATAGAGCCCCGATTCAGCCCCTGCGATCAGCTGCCGCAGGTCAAGGTGGACGGGCACCTGCTACAACAGGTCTTCGTCAACATGCTGCTAAACGCCCTGGATGCCGTAGAAAAGGGGGGGCAGATCCGCATCGACTGCACGGAGCTCGACCATTCACTGCGGGTAAGCTTCTCGGACAATGGCGCGGGGATCCGTCCCGAGCACCGCAGCAAGATCTTCGACCCCTTCTTCACCACCAAGGAGGTGGGCAAGGGCACGGGGCTGGGACTGTCGGTGAGCTACGGCATCGTGAAGAATCAGGGGGGACATATCGAGGTGGACTCCACCCCCGGCAAGGGAACCGCGTTTCACATTTCGCTGCCTCTGGGAGGGCTCTAGAGATGAAAAAAATTCTGGTGGTTGATGATGATTCGACGGCACGCAAAATTCTTGAACGCATGCTCTCCCCCGAATACCGGGTAGAGAGCTTCGAAAACGGCGAAGAAGCCCTGCGGTACTATCTCCAGCACGGCGCCGACCTGGTTCTGACCGACCTGAAGATGCCCCGGATGGACGGCATGGAATTGCTCAGCCGCATCCGACAGATTACTCCCGAGGCCCTGGTTTTCGTGATTACCGGGCACTCCTCCATCGACAACGCCGTTACCGCCATCAAGCGCGGAGCCTACGACTATATCTCCAAGCCCTTCGACCCCGACGAAGTACTGCTGCGCCTCAAACGTGCCCTGCGCGAGCGCCAGCTGGAAACCCGGGTGAGGACGTTGGAGATGGAGAAGGAGCTGCACCAGAGCGCCCCGGCCATTCTGGGCAACCACCCCAAGATGCTCGCACTCATCGAACTGGCCCGCAAGGTGGCCCGCACCCACAGCAACGTGCTGATCATGGGAGAGACGGGGGTCGGCAAGGAGCTGATTGCCCGGCTGATTCACCAGTGCAGCCCCCGCAGGGATAACCCCTTCATCCCGGTGAACTGCGGGGCGCTGACCGAGAGTCTGCTGGAGAGCGAACTCTTCGGTCACGAAAAGGGTGCCTTCACCGGGGCCGCCAGTCGCCGCATCGGCTATCTCGAACTGGCTGACGGAGGCTCTATCCTGCTCGACGAAATCGGCACCACCGACAACAGCTTTCAGGTCAAGCTGCTTCGGGTGCTTCAGGACCGCATCATCTACCGCGTCGGGAGCGCCAGCGCCACCCCTGTCGATATCCGGGTCATCGCCTCCACGAATCAGGACCTGGAACGCGAGGCCATGGAGGAGAGCTTCCGCAGCGACCTCTACTACCGGCTCAGCGTCATGTGCCTGCGGATTCCCCCGCTGCGCGAACGCATCGAGGACGTCCCGCTACTCGCCCAGCACTTCGTCACCAAGTATCAGTCCATCAATCCTCGCGTAGAGAGCATCTCCGATAAGGGGCTCGCACATCTGCTGGCATACGACTATCCCGGCAACGTCCGAGAGCTGGAAAACATCGTGGAGCGGGGCATGATTCTGGCGACGGGCACCACCCTGGAGCCCGAATACCTGATGCTGCGCAGCACGGGGAACACCTTTTCGTGCGAAGTACAGAGTCCGCCCAGGCCCGCTCTAGGTGAAGCGGAGAAGGAGCACATCCTGAGGGTGCTGCAGCAGTGCGGAGGCAAGAAAACCGAGACCGCCAGCCGCCTGGGAATCAACAAGACCACCCTGTGGCGCAAGCTCAGGAAATATGAGCTGGAAAACGCAAATCCCTAAAGCGGCGCACGACCCCGACCTCAGCGTATGGGACAACCTCATCGGCTTTGCCCGTTACTTCTCCATCCCCAGAGTCGAGGCGTCGCGCTGCTGCCGCTGGCCATCCGGTTGATGCGGAGGAGGATTCTGACCTGAGAGAACCTGGACCGGAACCTGCCTCGCACCTCTTGCACCTGCGTTCTTCCTCGTTAAACTTCCAGTGGAATTTCAATTCAGATCCGCGGAGGTAGAGCGATGACAGATCTCTGGGAAGAACGAAAGAAGGCGCTGGAGAACCAGTATTTCCTAAAAAAGGAACGTCAGCAGCTTGAGCAACTCAAGGCCGCCATGAAGGAAGAACTGGCACCTGAGCTCTGCCGGAACCGCTGCCCCAAATGCGGCCGCAAGCTCGAAGTCATGAGCTTCAGGGAAGTGCCTCTGGATCAATGTCCCGGTTGCGGCGGTATCTGGCTGGGTCCGAGGGATCTACAGATCCTCTCCCAAAAGGATCACCGCAGCTGGTTCGACAAATGGTTCAGAAGTCAGGAGGAACCAATCCAGACAAAACCCTGATCAGCACGAATCTTCCGCAAAGTCCGGTCTACCTTTGAAAATGGGGGCACACACAGGTGCCCCCCTACGAAGGTCACCGGGCTGTAGGGGCGGACCTGTGTGTCCGCCCTGTTTTAAGGTTCACAGCGGAAGATCAGTGCTAATCAGGTAATTATATCCCCAGCCTCCTGCCCAATTCTCCACTACAGACCGGCCCCCGAACCTCGCAGGGCTTCTGGCTTTTTCGCTGTCTCAGTCCGGAATACCTTCAACATGACTTAACCTCCTGAGCTGACAGGTCAAAAAAGGTATTGACAACGATTTTCAATATCCCTATGCTCCCGCCTCAATTGAAAACAATATTCATTCGCAACCCCAGAGGAGGATTTACTTCATGCGGAAACGGTCCATTATCACTGCAGGCGTTATGTTGACCCTTGCAAGCACATCGGCACTGGCTGCCGACCCGGCCAGACTTGACGAAGTGCTGATCATCGGCAACGTCGAAAATGCCAGAACGCTGCCGGGCTCCGGCTCGGTCATCGACGCTGAGCAACTCAAGACCGAGATTACGACAGATATCAACCAGGTGCTGAAAACCGTGCCCGGTATCTATGTCCGGGAAGAAGAGGGATCCGGACTGCGCCCCAACATCGGCATTCGCGGCGCTACCGGTGAGCGCAGTGAGAAAATCACCCTGATGGAGGACGGCGTCCTCATTGCTCCGGCGCCCTACTCCAACCCGGCTGCCTACTACTTCCCCACGGCCATGCGCATGTCGGGTGTCGAGGTCATCAAGGGAGCGTCCCTGCTGCGCTACGGCCCCCAGACCACCGGCGGCGTTCTCAACATGGTCTCCACCCCGATCCCCGAGGAAAACGGGGGTTCGAGACCGTCGAGCGCAACAGCGAAGGCTTCAAGAGCATCGACCGCAGCACTCGCGATTCCGGCTACAATATTTCAGACTACATGGGCAAGCTTCGCTGGGAATCGCAAAGCGGCCCCCGCCAGAGCGCCCTGTTGAAAGTCCAGCACTCCACCGAAGTCTCCAACTCGACCTACCTGGGCCTGACCGACGCCGACTTCGGGGCTGACCCCAATCGCCGTTACGGCCTCTCCAGCATCGACCAGATGGACAATCAGCACACCGGGGTGAACCTGAGCTACAGCCGCGAGCTGACCGATATGGTCGAAGCCACCGCCACCATCTACCGCAACGACTACAAGCGCAACTGGTTCAAGCTCAGCGGCGGCGGAAGCATCATTAAGGACGCAAACGGCGGCGACGCCAACGCCCAGGGTATCCTGGACGGCACGGTCGACACCACCAACCTCCAGTACAAGAACAACAACCGCGAATACTACTCTCAAGGTGTTCAGCTCAACTTCGATGTGGCCCTCGGCGCGCACCAGCTGGCCGTCGGTACCCGGGTGCATGAAGATGAGATGGACCGCTTCCAGCCCGTCGACGTCTACAACCAGATCAACGGCTCACTGGTCTTTGATCACACCGACCTCGCCACAGGCAGCAACAACCGCCTCGAGACGGGTGAAGCCACCAGCTTCTGGCTGATCGACGACTGGCAGGTCAACGACGCCCTCAACCTGAACCTGGCCCTGCGCTACGAGGATGTAGACACAGAGCGCACCCAATACGGCGATGTCGCACGCTCCACCGTCGCCAGCACCCGCTCCAACAGCACCGAAGAGTGGCTTCCCGGCATTTCATTCACCTATGACCTGACCGATCAGTGGCAGATGCTCGGCGGCGTTCACCGCGGCTTCTCCCCCCTGGGAGGCGGAGCCAAGGAGAACGAAGAGCCCGAGACCAGCGAAAACTACGAATTCGGCGCCCGCTACAATCAGGATGATCTGTTCGTCGAAGCCATCGGCTTCTACAGTGACTTCTCCAACAAGACAGAAAATTGCTCCGTGGGCAGCCCCTGCAGTAACGGCGCGACCTCCGGCACCTTCGAGACCGGCGATGCTGTTATCTCCGGCCTGGAACTGCAGGCCAGCGACAGCTTCAGCGCGGGGCGTTTCACCATCCCCGTGGACCTCACCTATACCTACACCAAGGCTGAGATCAGCTCGGACAACCCCACCGAAGGACTCAAAGACGGCGACGAGCTCAAGGATATCCCCGAAAATATCTTCAGTGCCCGTGTCGGCCTGGAGCATCCCGGCGGATGGGACAACTACGCCGTAGCCAAATACATCGACGAGACCCACACATCCATCGGGTCCGACCAGACAACAGA
Source organism: Desulfuromonadales bacterium (assembly GCA_012974445.1). Taxonomy (GTDB): domain Bacteria; phylum Desulfobacterota; class Desulfuromonadia; order Desulfuromonadales; family JAAXQG01; genus JAAXQG01. The sequence continues at coordinate 159 of JAAXQG010000271.1, read as the reverse complement.
CTCTCTCTTTGTCGTGGACTACATCAGCCAGTATCAGCTCAAAGAGAACACCAGGGTATTCTTCAAGGCAGAAAACGTCTTCGACACCCAGAAGGTCGTCTCCTATATCCCCGACGGAGCGCGCCCCAACAAGCCGCAATCCATCATGGTCGGCATGAC
>JAAXQG010000189.1 GCA_012974445.1 Desulfuromonadales bacterium | reverse complement strand
CCCCTCTTTAAGCAGAGTCCGGGCATTTTTCAGCTCATCTTCCCCTCCCATCAGAATCAGTGTGTCTCCCGCCTCCAGTTGCAGGCTGGCTGGCGGATTGAACAGCTGTCGTTCCTGACGCAAGATCCCTACGATGGTGCAGTTGGTGTGCGCCCTGAAGTTAAGCTCAGCCAGTGAGCGTCCTATGCAAGGTGATGCGTCGGAGAGTCGCTCAAACTCCAGGGTTCCGGCTTCCAGGGTGCTGAGATAGCCCGAGAGGTCGGCCCGTGGCGCTTCGGCTCCTCGGTGCGTGCTGTAGTGCTGCCTGCGCAGCTCGGCAATGGCCTTGAGACTGCGTCCCTCCGGGATCCCGAACTGCCGCAGCAGCGTGGCCGCCAGCTGAAGGCTGGCCTCGAGTTCGTCGGGGATGACCTCGTCGGCCCCTTGCTGCACCAAGGCTTCCATCTCCAGTACGAACTTGGTTCGGACCAGCACATAGATCGATGAGTTGAGTCGCTTGGCTGTCCGGGTCGTACGGGCAAGGGCCGAGGCATCGTTGATGGCCAGAACCATGGCTTTTGCCCGTTCGATCCCCAGTGCGTGGAGTACCGTTTCCGAGGTGGAGTCGCCGTAGGTGATTGATTCACCCTTCTCACGTGCCCTGCGGGCCACCTCTCCGTTTAGTTCCACCACCATGTAGGGGATGTCCATGCCTTTGAGCACCTGGGCTACGCTTCGGCCTGCGATGCCGTATCCGGCTATGATGACATGGTCGCTCAGATATTTCCCCCTGTCCTGTGCTAAGGCGTCCTGGCTCCCCGGGGCCGGAAGAAACGAGGTCAAGAGGGTCGCAATTTTTCTCGCCCTGGGAAAGATGATCGGTGTTGCCATCATGGACATGGCCACCAGCCCCAGGGTCACCTGATACAGTTCTTCGTCGAGCAGCCCCAGCGCCATGGCTTGCTTGAGCAGGATGAAGGAAAACTCCCCCCCCTGAAAAAGGATCAGTCCCACCATCAGTGCCGTGCGGGCAGGGTAACGGGTCCAGAGAGCCGAAAGGGAGGCGACCAGGGCCTTGAGGGTGCACAGCAGCAGAAACAGCAGCAGAAACATCGCCCCGTTGTCGAACATGTGTTCGATGTCGACCAGCATGCCTACGGAGATAAAGAAAATAGCCAGGAAGGTGTCCCGGAAGGGGATGATGTCCGAAAGCACCTGGTGGGCATAGACGGATTCGGCCAGTGCCAGCCCTGCCAGAAAGGCCCCCAGCGCCAGGGAGAGGCCCGCCTCCTGGGTAATCCAGGCCGTGCCCAGCACCAGCACCAGCACGGTGATGCGGAAGAGCTCGCCGGATCGGGTGCGCATCACTGCCTTGAGCAGGGGCTGCAGGGCGTAGCGGGCGAAGGTAAACAGAGCTGCCATGATGGCCAGCGACTGCAGGGCCTGCAGGGGAGAAAAGTCCTGAGCCTGTCCCGCCAGCAGGGGCATGGCGATGAGCATAAGCACCACGCAAAGATCCTGAAAGAGCAGAATAGCCAGCGATACCCGTCCGTGGGCCGAGTCGATTTCCCCCTTCTCCATCAGCAGCTTGAGCACGATGGCCGTAGAGGAAAGCGCCATGATCATCCCTAGAGCCAGGGCTGTGCGACCGGGAATCCCCCAGGCTAAAGCCCCCAGGGAAATCAGCATGGTGGTTCCTAGAACCTGGGTCATGCCGCTTTTGAACATGAGGTTTTTAAGATGCAGGATGCGGGAGAAGGAAAATTCCAGTCCGATGGTGAAAAGCAGCAAAATCACACCCACTTCGGCCAGTAGCTCAACTTCATGAACATTTTGGATCAGGTGGAATCCGTGGGGTCCGATGATAATCCCCGTGGCCAGGTAACCGATGATGGGAGAGAGGCGCAGCCGGTGAAAGATAAAGGCGCTCAAAAGTGCCATGCCCAGAAGGATGAGAATGTCGTCTAAAAAGGGCAGTTCTGGCACGCTGATCTCCAAAGGGAGCAAGGGGAACGGGATTTTGATTAAGGAGCAGAGTATCAGAAAAAATACGCAATAATAGTAAAAGGCCCCGCTTCTCAACCAGGAGAAGACGGGGCCTTTTATTTCTGTCTGTTGCCTGGGAATCAGTAGTTCTGGGGCAGCAGCTCGAAGTGGGCCCTGGCATGGGCGCAGGCAGGGCAGAGCTCCGGGGCACCGGTGCCTTCATGCTGGTAGCCGCAATTTCTACAGGCCCACTGGGTCGGGATGTCGCGAGTGAAAACCTGACCCTGCTCGATATTGTTCAACAGGCTCAGGAAGCGGTTTTCGTGATGCTGCTCGGCTACGGCGATGGCCTCGAACACCTCGGCGATCTGCTCAAAACCCTCGGTGCGCGCCGTGCGGGCGAAGCCCGGGTACATTTCGCAGTGCTCGTGGTTTTCTCCGGAGGCTGATTCCTTCAGGTTCTCGGCGGTGGTGGCGATGACACCGGCGGGAAATGCCGCGATCACTTCCACGTCCCCCCCTTCGAGAAACTTGAACAGGCGCTTGGCATGCTCTTTTTCCTGATTGGCGGTCTCTTCGAAAATGGCCGAGATCTGAACGAAACCTTCCTTTTTCGCCTGGGCGGCGAAATAGGTGTATCGGTTGCGAGCCTGACTCTCTCCGCAAAAGGCCGTCATCAGGTTCTTTTCGGTCTTGGTTCCTTTAAGTGATGCCATCTGTTCCCTCCCTGCGTGGTTTTTGTTTCTAAAGTCTAACGTCGGCCTTTAATGCACCTTGCGAGCAGGATTTGTGACATTCAAAACAGCGCTCACATGAGGCGTGATCTGTATCCTTCAGGGGATTGAGTCCCTGGTCACAGGCCTTGTGGCAGAGACCGCAGGCGTTGCAGTTCTTCGGATCTGCCTTTCGGAAGAGGCCGGAAATTTTATTGAAAAGTCCATAGAGTCCGCCGATGGGGCAGAGCAGATTGCAGAACGGACGATAGGTGAAAATGGAGAGCAGCAGAGTTACCACCAGCACGACGATGGAGACAACCGCCAGTGTCCCTTCCGGACCTCTGAGGAACTGGGGGATTCCCGCTGCATCCTGGATCAACCTGTTGATGGTGCCCGGTGGGCAGATGGCGCAGAAGAAAAGGGACTTGGTCCAGTGCGATGCCGCAATCCCCAGAAGCAGAAACAGGGGCAGCCGTAGCCATCCCACCCAGGTGGGCAGGCGGAATTTTGGGGTCTTTATTTTGTGAAACATGTCCTGAATAAACCCGAAGGGGCAGAGCCACCCGCAGGTCCAGGTGGCCAGGGTCGAGCCGAAAATGATCAGCACGGCGCTGGTAAACAGGATCAATGTGATGGTTTTAGCGGGCATGGTTCCGTAGAGACCCATGACCATGGCCCCCGTCTGAAAGGAAATCAGGGGGCATTTTACCGTCGCCCAGGGGCAGCGTGAGCAGTTCAGGAATCCGCAGGGGACAAAGCGGAACCAGGAGACGATATAGAGGTTTGAAGCCACAAGGGTCAGCATCTGGACCCAACGACGGGGGGATATTTTATTCAGCATCTTCCTGTCCCGTTACTGCCGCCGCTGGGGAGGCATCTTGTTGTTGGGGGCTCCCGGAGCGCGTTGTTGCATCATCCCCGGAGGGGCACCCATGCGCATCTGCTCCGGAGTCAGTCGCGGAGGCTTGCGGCGGCCGCGTCCATCAGGCTGGAAATAAAGGCCGAAGAGAAAGGCACCGACGGCCAGAAGAATGACCCAGGTCAGTCGGAAATTCTGTGATTTAGTCATGGAGAGTTTCCTGGAAAAAAACAGAGAGGCCCCCTGCCGCAAATGATGCAGCAGGGGGCGTTTTATCGATCAGGCTTGAGTGTGGACCGCCTCGAACTCTGCGGCCGAAGGGTTGTAACGGTGTAGCGCTCCCTCCTGCAGGTCGAAATACCAGCCGTGCAGTGAGAGGTTGCCCGCCTCGACCCGCTGTTTTACGAAAGGGAAGGTCAGCAGGTTGTCGATAGACAGGAGGATAGACGCCTGCTCGCAGGCTCTGGCCTGAAGCTCCTTCGGCTTGTTGGCGAGCTCCTCCAGCACCTTCTCTTTGGCAGGGCGTGCAATATCCACCCAGTGTCCGATGAACTCACCGAGCTCGTCAGCACAGGAGCACTCCATGAGCCCCCCGATGCCGCCGCACTGGGAGTGACCGAGAATCAGTATATGGGCCACATTGAGGTGGCAGACAGCATATTCCAGCGCGGCACTGACCCCGTGGTAGGCCGAATCCGGCTGGTAGGGGGGGACCAGGTTGGCCACGTTGCGTACCACGAACAGGTCGCCGGGAGCGCTGTCGGTCAGAATTGCCGGGTCCACCCGGGAGTCGCTGCAGCTGACGACCAGGGTCTTGGGGCTTTGCCCCTCCTTGAGTTCGTCGAAGAGCTCACTTTCTCCCTCAAAATAATTGGTATGAAAGCGCTTGAAACCTGCAACAAGTGTCTTGATGTCTTCCATGGTCCGTCTCCTTCGAAAAGGGGGGGATTACTTTTTCAGGGAGGCAAGGGCCTCGTCGGCGGTCTGCTCGTAGCGCTTGCGATCCTGGTTGGCCATATCGATGAGTTTCTGGTCGATGGCGGGGTATTTCAATGCCAGGATGCGGGCAGCCAGCACGGCGGCGTTCTTGGCGCCGTCGATGGCCACAGTGGCCACGGGAACGCCGGGAGGCATCTGCACCGTGGAGAGCAGGCTGTCCAGGCCGGTCAGGGGACCGTTGCCCAGGGGCAGACCGATGACCGGCAGGCGGGTGTGTCCGGCCACGACCCCAGCGAGATGGGCGGCCACACCGGCGCAGCCGATGAGCACCTGAACGCCTTCTTTGTGGGCGCGGTCCAGATAGTTGAAAACCTTGTCGGGAGTGCGGTGGGCCGAAGCTACGATGATTTCACTCGTAATTCCCATTTCGGTGAGGCAGTCGCGGACTTTGACGACGGTGGGCAGATCGTTGGGGCTGCCGGTGAGGATACCGACGAGGCAGTGAGTAGGGATGCTGTTTTCGGTCATGGTTGTTCTCCTTTGTGGGCTGGTAAATATGTAATGGGGCTATTTAGTCAGGCTAGAACTTTTTCGTCTACAGCCGGCACTGTGCGGCGCGCCAGGGCAAATTTCAGGATGAAGTAACCGCTGAGGGCTGAGATGAAGGAACCGCTGAGTACACCTAGGCGTCCCGGGGCAGCCAGCGGTCCTGAAGGGTCAAGGGACAGAGAGGCTATAAAGAGACTCATGGTAAAGCCGATGCCGCAGAGAATGGACATGCCGTAAAATTCAAGCCAGTTGGTGCCGTCGGGTAGACGGGCAATGCGAATTTTAACGGCAACAAAAGCAAAGAGGAAGATGCCAAGCTGTTTCCCCATAAAAAGACCTGCGGCGATTCCTAAGGGAACCGGTGCGAGCAGGTCGGCGAAGGAAAGTCCGCTCAGGGAAACCCCTGCATTTGAAAAGGCAAAAATCGGCATGATGGCAAAGGCCACCCAGGGGTGCAGGCTGTGCTCCAGATGGAGAAGGGGGGAGGGCTTCTCACCGGTGCGCAGCGGGATGGCGAAGGCCAGGGCCACCCCTGCCAGGGTTGCATGGACCCCCGATTTCAAGACACAGACCCAGAGGATGGCTCCGACAATAAGAAAGGGAGAGAGTTTAATCGTGCCGCGGCGGTTGAGCCAGTAAAGCACTCCAAGACTCAACGCGGCCAGCCCCAAGGCGATCACGGAGAGGTCGGCGGAATAAAAGAGGGCGATGATGACGATGGCACCCAGATCATCCAGGATAGCCAGGGTGAGCAAAAAGAGCTTCAAAACCGAGGGTACACGATTTCCCAGCAGGGAGAGAATCCCCAGGGCGAAGGCGATGTCGGTTGCCGCAGGAATCGCCCATCCCTTGAGGGCCACCGGGTCTCCGCTGTTGATCAGGACGTAGATCAGGGCCGGAACGACCATCCCGCCGACTGCGGCGATGCCCGGAAGGGCCAGTTTCGGGAGGCTGGAGAGCTCCCCTTGGAGAATCTCTCTTTTTACTTCCAGCCCCACCAGCAGAAAGAAGATCGCCATCAGCCCGTCGTTGATCCAGAGGATCAGGGGCTTGTTCAGGTCCAGGGGCCCGAGGCGGAGCTGGACAGGCAGCTCAAGAAAAGCATTGTACAGCGGGCTGAGCATCGAGTTAGCACTCAGAAGCGCCAGTACCGTGACCAGCATCAAAAGGATTCCGCTGGCTGCTTCAAGTTTCAGGAATTTTCGGATCATATTCATTTTGATGTAGTTCTCCATGTCGCCCGAACACTGTAACGGGTCGTCATTTATGCCTTGATTCAGGGTGATATAGCTGTGACTCGGGCGTTGAATCAGAGCAGGAGAACGGTTGTTCGCAGGCTGGAGAGAAAAAATGAGGATGTGAAGCTATCGGAGGCACCGTCGCGCAGGGGCAGGGCCAGAGGGGTTGCGTTGAGTGTTCCGAAAAAGGGGGGAGCGCAGCGGGTTGTCCGGGCTTCCTGGATTCTGGTGCGGGAGGTGGTGCGTAGGACTTTCAGACAAGAAGGCACGTCAAGGCCGCTGCCGAAGATCTGGTCGCCGCAGGAATGTTTTTCAGAGAAAGTTGTGGTTTCTCCTGTTGTTCTCGCTGCGGAGCCGGGGCTGGCGGCAGCTGCCGAGCCAAGGAGCAGAGAGAAGCACAGGAGAAGAAAAAGCCGTATCAGCATCAGGTCACAATGAGTGTGGGGGCGGCCCGAAGGCCGCCCCATGATAGTTTAACTATTGGCGGCAAGGGCACGCAGGCGCTTGATGCGCTCTTCCATCGGCGGATGCGTTGAGAAGAGGCCTGCCATCTTCTGGCCGCTCAGAGGGTTGACAATAAAGAGATGCGCCGTTGCGGTCTGCGCCTGCTGCATCGGAGCGATCTGAACGCCTTGCTGAAGCTTCTGGAGCGCTCCGGCCAGGGCAAGGGGCTTACCACAGATTCTGGCTCCGGTTTCATCGGCCATGTATTCCCGGGAGCGACTCACGGCCATCTGAACCAGCATGGCGGCGATGGGGGCGACGATGGCCAGAACGATGCTGGCGATGGGACTGCTGCCTTCTTCCCCGTCCGAGCGGCCTGCGCCGAAAATGGCAGACCACTGGAGCATGCTGGCCAGCATGGAGATGGCTCCTGCGATGCTGGCTACGATGGTTGAGACCAGGGTGTCGCGGTTGAGCACATGGGCCAGCTCATGGGCCATGACCCCTTCGAGTTCCTCGTCGCTGAGCATGCGCAGGATCCCCCGCGTGGCTGCCACGGCCGCATTCTGGGGATTACGCCCCGTGGCGAAGGCGTTGGGGCTTTCCGTCTCCATGATGTAGAGCTTGGGCATGGGCATCTGAGCCCTCTGTGCCAGGCGCTCTACCATGGCGTGGAATGCGGGATCCTCCTGCCGGGTGATCTCGCGGGCTCCATGCATCTTGAGAATGATTTTATCTGAATACCAGTAGCTGAAGAAGTTCATGCCGCAGGCGAAGAGCAGGGCGATCATCATGCCGCCCTGCCCGCCCATAGCCTGGCCCATAAAGACCAGTATCAGTGTCATCCCGGTCAGAAGCAGGGCCAGTTTTATCTGATTCATGGGTTTAGAGTTCTCCAAATTCGCTCACTTAGCCGCCGTAGGAATGCAGACCGGAGAGCAGCAGATTCACGCCCAGGTAGCAGAAAACGGTGGCGGCAAAGCCCCAGATGGAGAGCCAGGCGGCCTTCTTGCCCACCCAGCCCCGGGTGAAGCGGGCATGGAGAAAGGCGGCGTAGATGAACCAGATGATAAGGCTCCAGGTCTCCTTGGGGTCCCAGCTCCAGTAGGTGCCCCAGGCGTAGTTGGCCCAGGCGGCGCCGGTGATAATCCCCAGGGTCAGCAGGGGGAAACCCACCATGACCGACTTGTAGTTGATGTCATCCAGAACCTTGGTGCTGGGGAAGAGGGAGAGGATACCCTTGCCCTCGGGCTTGTCCCCTTTGATCAGGTACATGATGGAGACGCCGCAGGCTACGGCGAAGGCACCGTAACCCAGGAAGCAGGTGATGACGTGGTAGGTCAGCCAGTTGCTCTGCAGGGCGGGTACCAGAGGCTCGATGGAGCTGTTGAGCCGGAACTGGGCCCAGATCATCCAGAGAAAAGCGCCGGGAACGACGAAGGCGCCAACGGCGGGGGCTTTGTATTTCAGGTCGATGAGCAGGTAGACCAGCACGATGCACCAGGCGAAAAAGACCACCGACTCGTAGAGGTTGGAGAGCGGCGCGTGCCCGTAGCCCATGTTGGAGGATTCGACCCAGCGCATGGCGATGGCTGCGGTGTTGGCCGCAAGACCGATCCAGGCCAGGATGGTGGCTCCCAGGGCGATGTTACGGTTTTTGCTGACCAGGAAAATAACGAAGAGAATCGAGGAGATGAAATACCCCACGGTGGTCCAGTTGAACAGCTGTGTACTTGTCATAGGAATTCTCTTTACCGGCCTTTAGCAGCCGATCTCCTTTCTGATGTTTTCTTCCAGTTCGTCGAAGAAAAGGGTGAACGCAGGCTTGTTGCGATGGGCGGAACCTCCGAAATGAACCTTGGTCTTTCCTCCCTGAGGCTCGATCATAGCCCAGAGTTTACGATGAGAACACAAAAAGGCGATGTAGCAGCCCAGCATCATGAGCATACAGCCGGTCCAGACGACCCAGACGCCCGGGTCCTTGTTGACCTGAAGACCCGTGTACTGGAGTTCGTCGTAGCCCAGCAGTGAGAAGCTGTATTCGCCGCCCCGACGTTTATCGAACTCGGCATAGTCCTGCATGACGATGAATGTTTTTTGCTCCCCCCCTTCCGGGGTGTAGCTCATGCGGATGGCGGGGCCGAAGTTCTCGTAGGTAGGGGTGTAGGCCAGGACCTGGAAGGCTCCGCCTTCGACCTTGACGTCCTGCCCCTGGTGAATATGCATCTCTTCGGTTTTGCCGGTGGCGTTATTGGTCACCTTCATGCTCAGAGTCGGATCACCCGCAGGTCCGTAGCTGGACTGGTAGAAGGTGATCCCGTTGTAGCTCAGGGGATCGTTGACGATAACCGGACGTTCCTTCTTGATAACCTTACCATCGTCGATGAGGGTGATCAGGCTTCTGAATTCCTTGGGGCGGCTGCTGTTCTCATAATAGGTGACGGAAAAATCGTCACACTGCAGGCTGAAACCTAGCTGTTCCGGTGCCTTGGTGCTGCGATTCCATACCTCGCTGATGCTCTGGCCTTCGACGATGTTGACGTAGCCCTTGAAGCCGAAAACGTTGCCGATGATAGCGCCGAGGAAGATGATGATGATGGAGATATGGGTGATGTAGACCCCGCTGCGACTCCATGCCCCTTTTTCGGCATAGAGGTAGGTCTTGCCGTCGATCTCGGTAACCTTGGGCTCATTGAAGCCCTGGGAAATGGCTGACTTGATTCGTTCGGTGACTGCAGCGACGCTCTGGTCTGTTGCGAGCTCAGCCTTGTCCGAGAGGGTCTTGAAGTGGGACGCCTCCGGGGTGGTGATGCGGTTACGGATCGCCTTCATGGTGATGGGGTAGCGGTTGATGGTGCAGGCGGTCAGATTGATGGTGAAGAGAGTCAGCAGCCCAAAGAACCACCAGGAGTGGTACATGTCAAAGAACTGGAGACTGTCCATAAAGAGATAAGCCGACTCACCGTAACGCTGAATATAGGTTTCGGCGGGCTTGTCCTGCTGGATGACCGTACCGATAATCGAGGTTGCGGCCAGCAAGATCAGGGTAAAGATGGTCAGTTTAAGGGAACAGAAAAAGTTCCATATTTTTTCGCCGGGGCTTTTTTCCTTTTCCAAGTTGTTCACTCCTGTATTGGATAGATGTAGGTGCCGGATTATTCATGGACCCATTGATAGCTCAGCGGAGCTTTACAGGTAGGTCATGGTCTTTAGGTTGTCGGGCAAGCGGCCACCAGTGGGCCGCACCCGGCTCAAGTCAGCAGCACTACGGTACGCAGGAATTTGGGATTGCTCAGGGTAGGGATTGCGTGAAGTCGGGTGACGGCGGGCGCCAGGGCCGAAGAGGTTTGGATTTCTACTGCTTTGTGCAGGCGCAAGGATACGGAAATCTCTCCTGAACGCTTGGGCTGGGCAGGGCGCTGAGCGGGGGTGCAACTCTCGGGGGTATCATTCTCGTCGCTGCATCCCGGACAGGAAGGGCAACTGCTTCTGTTGCTGTCGGCCTGAATCCACTGGATGCTGCGTTCGAGTTTGCCCTGGGAGAAGACGCACCCGATTTGTTCTTCCTGCGCGCTCTTGCAGGTGTCAATAAGGGCTGGGCCCGTGCCCCAGATGATCAGCAGCAAAGACAGATAGAGCCAGCTGGTCGACAGGGGTGTTTTTTTGAAAAAACCTGGTTTTTTCAACGCTCGTCCTATTGAACTGTAACCGACCTGGCCGGATCGTCAGGTTCGGAAGAGATTTAAAACGGACCGAGAATAAAGGAAAACTGATTTTGTTTCAATACGTAATGACACAGTTCAATTCGTCCTGTAAAAGTAGTGTTCTCAGGTCATGTTCATTGACAGCTGCGACGGCCCTCTGCTAGAACATGCGAACAATCAGACCTTTGGGTGCCCTGAGATTTCAGGGAGAATAGAGGAAGAGGGTGAGATTCCCTCGCTGCCCCGCAACTGTGTGTGGTGACGAAATCCGGATTTTATAGCCACTGTCCCCCGGAAGGGATGGGAAGGCCCGGAGATTAGGGTGAACCACGAGCCAGGAGACCTGCCCGGATGTGTATTTTCGAGTCTTTCGCGGGAGAGATTCGGGATCTGCGCTTTATCTACGAAAGCCCCCAGACCCCGGTTTCCCTTTTTGCGGAGACCGGGGTTTTTTTATGACCAATTCGCTAGTTCAAATCTATACCGGAGCCGGCAAGGGCAAGACCACGGCTGCAACCGGGCTGATGGTCCGGGCCCTGGGGCAGGGGATGCGGGTGCTGCTGGTGCGTTTTCTCAAGCCACAGGATTATCCCAGTGGCGAGATCCTTTTGCTGCAGCAGCAGCCCTGTCTGGATATCCTGAATTGCGGCGAGGGCATTCTCTTCGGCAAGCCGGACAAAGCCAAGGTTCGGGATGATGTACAAACCGCCTTTTCGCAGGCTTGCGAAAAAATAATGGCCGGGGGCTACGATATGGCCGTATTCGACGAGCTGAACAACTGCCTGCATCACGGTTTTCTCGAGACTGCCGCTGTGATTGCCCTCTGTGACGAGCGACCCGAGGGGACAGAGCTGGTCTTCACGGGTCGAAATGCCCCTCAGGAACTCATCGATCGGGCTGATCTGGTCAGCGTTGTCGAGAAGTGTAAGCATCCCATGGATGTCGGGATCGGTGCCCGACGGGGGATCGAGTTTTGAGCTCCAAATCCGTGGTCTTTGTCACCGGAGGCGCAAGATCCGGCAAGAGCGATTATGCCCAGAGCCTGACCGAGACCCATGAGGGCTCTTTGCTCTATATCGCCACGGCGCGCAGCCTCGATGCCGAGATGGACGAACGTATCGCCCTGCACCGCAGACAGCGGGACCTGCGCTGGACTCTTCTGGAAGAGCCCCTCGACCTGGTCGGACGACTGCCTGAAGCGGCCCGGGGCCATGGTGCCCTGCTGCTTGACTGCGTAACCCTCTGGATAACCAACCTTTATTTTCATCATGGGGAGGATTCGGGCCCCGTACTCCAAGCAGTCGATCGATTCTGCGCCCTCTTGCCTGATCTGGAAGTCCCTTTTTATCTGGTTAGCAATGAGCTGGGCGGGGGAGTCGTGCCTGCAAATCCTATGGCCCGGCAGTTTCGGGACCTGGCGGGAACCGTCAACCAGCGTCTGGCGGCGGCGTCCGATGAGGCCTATCTGGTGGTGGCGGGGCTGCCGCTGAAGCTCAAGTGAATCAAGGAGTGCCCGTGGAAAACAGACTGACCCTGAATCAGGCTCTGGAGCGAATCGCGCCCGTGGAGCAGCAGCGGCTCGATGCCGTGCAGCGCCGTATCGACAGCCAGGCCAAGCCCATCGGCTCCATGGGGCGCATGGAAGAGTTCGCCCGCCGTTTCGTGGCCATGAGCGGGCGGGAGTCCATTAGGCGCAAGGTCGTTTTCACCTTCGCCGGGGATCACGGGGTGACCGAGGAGGGGGTGAGCGCCTTTCCAAAAGAGGTGACACCTCAGATGGTCTACAATTTCGTGGACAAGGGGGCTTGCGTCAACGCGCTGGCCTCTCATGTGGGGGCCGAGGTCATCGTGGTGGACATGGGGGTCGATCACGACTTCGGTGAGTTGCCTGGCGTCCTCGACTGCAAGGTGGCCCGGGGCACGGCTAACTTCACCAAAGGCCCTGCCATGAGCCGTCAGCAGGCGATCCAGGCGCTGGAGGAGGGAATCAACCTCGCCGCCCGGTTCAAGAGCGAAGGGGTGGATCTGGTGGCAACCGGGGACATGGGTATCGGCAACACGACCCCCTCTTCGACCATCGTCGCCGCGATCTGCGCCCTTTCCCCTGAAACAGTGACCCACCGGGGCACCGGTATCGACGACGAGGGGCTCTGCCGCAAGCTCTCGGCTATCCGCATGGCATTGGACTGTAACCGACCCGATCCACTGGATCCCCTCGATGTGCTCGCCAAGGTGGGTGGTTTCGAGATCGCCGGGGTCGCCGGACTGGTACTTGGGTGCGCCGCCGTAAAACTCCCTGTGGTGGTGGACGGATTTATCTCTACCGCAGGAGCCCTCATCGCTCACGAACTCCACCCCCATGCCCGCGACTACATGTTCGCCGCCCACCAGTCGGTGGAAATCGGCCACCGCCACATGCTGGAGCGCATCGGTCACATCCCTATGCTCGATCTGCAGATGCGTCTGGGCGAAGGAACCGGCAGCGCCCTGGGGATGGGTCTCATCGAAGCTTCATTAAGGCTGCTGCGTGAGGTACGCACTTTCGACGACAGCGGCGTCACCGAGGGAGCCGACCGTTGAAACGCATGCTTTACGAGCTGAGGCTCGCGGCCTCCTTCCTGACTATCCTGCCCATCGGAGGCACCCTGCGTCCCAGTCGTCGCCGTATGGCGCGTTGCATGGGATATTTCCCCCTGGTCGGCCTCGGTATCGGGCTGCTGCTCGTGCTGGTCAATCTTGCGCTCTCTACCGTGCTGCCCCGTTCCGTTCTGGACTGTCTGCTGTTGCTGCTGCTCATCGTCATCTCCGGTGGTCTTCATCTTGACGGACTGGCCGATCTCACCGATGGGCTGGCCGGGAGCCGGGACAAGGACAAGATCCTGCTCATCATGAAAGACAGCCGCGTCGGCTCCATGGGGGTCGTAGCCGTGGTCATGGTGCTGCTGCTTAAGTACCTGGCGCTCTACCAGATTCCGCTGGAGTTGAAAAATGCCGCCCTGCTTTTCATGCCCCTGTGCGGCCGCTGGGTGCAGGTGATTCTCGCCGTTTTCTGCCCCTATCTGCGCCCTGAGGGGGGCACCGGCAGCTCTTTTGTGGAAAATACGGGGGAGCGTGAATTCATCATGGCAACCTGCTTCACTCTGCTTGGTGCCCTGCTGCTTTTCGGCATGCAAGGGGTCTTTCTCTTCTTCCTGGTCGGACTGGTGGGGATGCTGCTGATACGTTACTTCCTGGCACGTCTGGGGGGGGTGACCGGTGATATTCTCGGGGCCTCTTCCGAAATTGTCGAGGTCGCCACCCTGGTCCTGATACTGGCGGTACTCTGATGACTATGACGGGGCGGACGCGCATCCATCTGGTGCGCCACGGACAGCTTGAGGGTTTCGAGAGCAAACGCTACAACGGGCAGGCCGATGTGCCCCTGACGCAGCTTGGGCGCGCTCAGTACGAGCTGTTGCGTGAGCGCCTGAAGGCTGTGGCTATCGACGCCGTCTATACCAGTGACCTTTCGCGCTGCCTTTTTGGTGCAGAGCTCATCGGCGCCTCACAGAATCTGACGCCGATTCAAATTCCCGCTCTGCGGGAGCTGCATATCGGCGAATGGGAAGGGCGCACCTGGCAGCAATTGCAGGCGCAGTATCCCGAGCAGTGGCAGGGGCGGCTGGGCGATATCGTCAACTACCAGGTGCCCGGCGGGGAGAGTCTGCTGCAGATGGCCACCCGGGTGCGCAGCGCCCTGACGGAGATCGTTGTGCGTCATCCCGGCGAGGAGCTGCTGCTGGTGGGCCACGGTGGCGTGAACCGCGTCATTCTGCTCGATGCCATGGGGGCGCCGCTGGATCGCCTGTTCCACATCGAGCAGGATTTCGGCTGTCTCAACCGCATTGATTATTATCCAGATGGCATCGCCGTAGTGAGCCTGCTCAATGGCTGAAATTCCGACTCTGCTGGTGGCCGCGCCTTCCTCGGGCTGCGGCAAGACCACGGTGACTCTGGCGCTGCTGGCGGCGCTTAAGAGGCGGGGCCTCAGAGTTGCGCCTTTCAAGGTCGGCCCCGATTATATCGATCCCGGCCACCACACCTCGGTTTGCGGGCGTCCGTCCCGCAACCTGGATGGGTGGATGTGCGGCAGGCAGCAGGTGGAGCAGATCTTCCGCAAGGGCTGCGAGGGGGCCGACATCGCCGTCATCGAGGGGGTGATGGGGCTCTTCGACGGCGCCTGCTTTGATACCGATGAAGGCAGCAGCGCCGAGATCGCCCGATGGCTGGGGGCGCAGGTCCTGCTGGTAGTCGATGCCCGCTCCCAGGCGCGTAGCGCCGCAGCGTTGGTCTCAGGATTCGCCGGGTTTGATCCGCAACTGCATTTTGCCGGAGTGCTCTTTAACCGGGTGGGCAGTCACCGACACGCCGAATTCCTGACGGGCGCTATGGCCTCCAGATCCGAACTGCCGAAGCTGCTGGGTTGCCTGTGGCGGGACGAGGAGCTGGGGTTGCCGAGCCGTCATCTGGGGCTGGTGACGGCACAGGACCATGGACTGGGGGCTAACGAGCTGACCCGCCTCGCTGACTGGCTGGAGGCGGGCGTGAATCTGGAAGCTCTGCTCGGAGGGTTGAGGCCCGTCGCGATCCCCGAAACGCCGGATCCGGTGAAGGTTCCCTTGGGCGCACCGGTGCGCATCGCCGTGGCACGGGATAGCGCCTTCTGTTTCTACTATCCGGAAAACCTGGAGTCGCTGGAGCAGGCAGGAGCCGAGCTGGTATTCTTCTCCCCTCTTGAGGGCAAAGCATTACCCGAGGGTATCGATGGACTCTACCTGGGGGGAGGTTATCCCGAGCTGCATGTTGAGACCTTGGCCGCCCATAGCGCCCTGCTGGGGGAGCTCAAGGCGCAGGCCGAGGCGGGGCTTCCCATTTACGCCGAGTGCGGTGGGTTTATGCTGCTGTGCGAGGCCATCGACGGCCAGCGGCTGGCGGGAGTTTTTCCCTCGGAGGCCAGAATGCTGCCCAAACGCCGGGCGCTGGGATACCGGCAGGTGGAGCTGATGCAGGATTGCCTGCTGGGGCCTGCGGGGACAGTTCTTCGGGGGCACGAGTTTCATTATTCCGATGCAGAGATGCCCGCCTCGGTGGAGCGGATTTACCGTCTCAGCCGCCGGGGGGATGCAGGGCTTCCCGCCGAAGGCTATGCGGTGGGCAATGTGCTTGGCTCCTATGTGCACCTGCATTTCGGAAGTCATCCGCAGGTGGCGGGGAATTTTGTGGAGTTCTGCCGGAAGCATCGGTTGGGAACTTTGCTGAAAAGCTGAAAAGCTGAAAAGCGCAAGGGTTGCGCCCCTTGAGGCGCCTTACTCTTTTTGCTTGCCCAAAAAAGAGTAAGCAGAAAAAGGGTGCCCGGATGTGTCGCCCGCTTTCGCGGGTGCCCGCAGCGAGCTTCGCGGCGTCCGGGCTGACAGACGCGGCATCCCTGTCCCGCTGTCAGGCTCGGCATCCCTGCCTCGCCCCCTCCGGGGCCTGATCGGGCGCCTCGAATCTCCCTGCGGCGACACAACGACGGGGATTTTTTCGCATCCGCCGGGGCCTGAAAAGAGGTAGGGGCGCCGCTTGCTGCGCCCTGGTCTTGCCATCTTCCCTGCGTCGGTAACTACTGCAGGAAATATGTTCCGGTGTTTTGCCGCTCATCGCGTTTGTCCCAAAACAGGGCGCGGCAAGCAGCGCCCCTACCGGTGGCGGAAAGGTTGGCCTTCATCCGACTTGCAACCGATAACACTAACTACAAACTTCTTTTCCTGGACGAGCAAGAAAAGAAGGTCGCCCGCCGGGGCGAAATCCCGGCAAATATTTTCAAGCTTTTAGACTGGAATATTTGAAATACAGGAGGATTACTTAAATATGAAAACCCAGATCGAACAGGCCCGTGAGGGCATCGTCACCCCCCAGATGGAGACCGTGGCAAAGTCCGAAAACCTCACCACCGAATTCATCCGTGAAGGCGTCGCCAGCGGCAAGATCGTCATCCCCTGGAACCACAGCCGTAAGCCCTCGCGTATCGCAGGGATCGGCAAGGGGCTGCGCACCAAGGTCAACGCCTCCATCGGCACCTCCAGCGACATCGTCGACTACGACGCCGAGATCCGCAAGGCCGTGGCCGCTCAGGCCGCAGGCGCCGACACATTGATGGAACTCAGCGTCGGGGGCGATCTCGACCGGGTACGCCGTGACGTCATCGCAGCGGTGGATCTGCCCGTGGGCAACGTCCCCCTCTACCAGGCCTTCTGTGAGGCGGCGCGCAAGTACGGCGACCCCAACAAGCTCGACGAGGAGATGCTCTTCGACGTCATTGAGCAGCAGTGCGCCGACGGCATGGCCTTCATGGCCGTTCATTGCGGCATCAACCTCTACACCATCGAGCGCCTGCGCAACCAAGGCTACCGCTACGGCGGCCTGGTCTCCAAGGGGGGCGTCTCCATGGTGGCCTGGATGATGGCCAACAAGAAAGAAAACCCCCTGTATGAGAAGTTCGACCGGGTCGTCTCCATTCTGAAGAAGTACGATACCGTTCTCTCTCTGGGTAACGGCTTGCGTGCCGGTTCTATCCACGACAGTAATGACCGCGCCATGGTTCAGGAGCTGCTCATCAACTGCGAGCTCTCCGAGCTTGGGCGCGATATGGGTTGTCAGATGCTGGTGGAAGGCCCCGGGCATATGCCTCTGGACGAGATCGAGGCCAACATCAAGATGCAGAAGCGCATGAGTGGCGACGCGCCCTATTACATGCTGGGGCCCATTACCACCGACATCGCTCCCGGTTACGATCACATCACCGCCGCCATCGGCAGCGCCCAGTCGAGTCGCTTCGGTGCCGACCTGATCTGTTACATCACCCCCGCCGAGCACCTGGCTCTGCCCAATGAGCAAGACGTCATCGACGGGGTCAAAGCCGCCAAGGTTGCCGCATACATTGGCGACATGAACAAATATCCGGAAAAAGGCCGTGAGCGCGACAAGCAGATGAGCAAGGCTCGCCGCGATCTCGACTGGAAGAAGCAGTTCGACCTGGCGCTCTTCCCTGAAGACGCCAGGGCCATCCGCGCCAGCCGCACCCCCGAGGAGGAAGACACCTGCACCATGTGCGGCGACTTCTGCGCCTCCAAGGGCGCGGGCAAGCTGTTCAAGGATTGTCTCAAGGGTGACAAGATTTAGGATGATGGGGGACAGGCACCTTGTGGAGCCAGTCCCCGGAACAATCAGACCCTGTGCGTAGAAGGAAAGGGAGTGCGACTCTCCCGCGGACCCGCCGCTGTAACGGAGGACTGACCCCTCGTAGAACCACTTGCCGGATGAACTAGCCGGCAGGGAAGGTGAGGGGAAGGGATGATACCGAAGCCAGAAAGCCTGCCGCATCAGGGATTATGACCACCGATGGTAAAGGGAGGTCCGAGGCTGTGCTTCTGTGCGCCCCCGGTCCCTCTGGTGCCGGGGGTGTTTTTTTTATGGAACCTTGACTGCCTGACTCCCTCCCCCAGCGGGGAGGGAAGATAACCTCTTTCCACCAGATACCGATTGAACAGAATAAGGAGAAATACCACCATGAAAACCGCCATCCTGCTCATGGGACATGGTTCCCGCGTGGCCGAAGCCAACAACGCCCTCTACGCCATCGCCGAGATGGTCAAGAAAGAAACCGGGTACGACATCGTCGAAGTATCCTTTCGCGAAATGCACGCGCCCAATATCCAGTCGGGGATCGACCGTTGCGTGGAGCAGGGCGCAAATCGCATTCTGCTCTATCCCTACTTCCTCTTCGCCGGAGCCCATGTGCTCGAAGACCTGCCCGAAGAGATGGAAGCGGCCACTAAGCGTTATCCCGGTCTTGAAATGGCACTGGGAGCGCCTCTGGGTGTGCACCCAAAGCTGGGGGAGATCGTCTGTGAGCGCATTTCTGAGAGCTTCTCTGAACTGAGCTGGGCCAACAGCGAGAGCGCTGCCTGATGAACACCCAGGGGCCGGTCATCCTTGATCCCGTAGCCATCGAGCGCGAGAGTTTCGCCATCATCGAGCGCGAGGTTGGCGAGCATGGTTTCTCCGCTCTGGAGTGGCCCATAGTACGTCGGGTAATCCATACCAGCGCTGATTTTGATTTCGCCCGCAATACCCTGATTTCGCAAGGGGCGGTAGCCTCGGCTATATCGGCTATCTGCGGGGGGGCAAAGATCCTCTGCGATACCAACATGGCGCTGGCCGGGGTGAACAAGGCCCGTCTGGCCAGCTTTGGTTCCGAGATCCGCTGCCACGTGGGGGAGGCGCAAGTCGCCGACGCGGCCAAGTCCGAAGGTCTTACCCGCTCTACCCTGGCGCTGCGCAAGGGGGTGGAGGAGGGCTGCCGCATCTTCGCCATTGGAAACGCTCCCACCGCCCTGTTCGAACTGCTCAGGCTGGTGCGTGAGGGAGCTCCCCGCCCCGCGCTCATCATCGGGGCACCCGTGGGCTTCGTGGGGGCCGAGGAGTCCAAAGAGGCCCTTATCGAGACTGACCTGCCGTATATCGCCTGCCGGGGGCGTAAGGGGGGCTCGACCATCGTCACCGCCATCCTCAACGCCCTGTTGATTCAGGCCGAGGAGCAGGGATGATCAAGGCGTTCTTTGCCCTCAGCGCGTTGCTGCTGGCCCTGCCGGCACGGGCGCTGGCCATGCACATCTCCGAGGGGATCCTGCCTCCGGGATGGGCGCTGCTCTGGTTCGCCCTGGCGCTGCCCTTCGTGGCCCTGGGCGTCCGGCAGATCAAGGTGCAGAAGAAAGTTGACCCGTCCTATCTCCCGTTGCTGGGGGTCTTCGGAGCGGCGGTCTTCGTCTTCAGCTGCTTCCCCATTCCCGTCCCTGTGGCGGGAAGTACGGCTCACCCGGCCGGTACGGGGCTTTCAGCCATATTGCTGGGCCCCTTCGCCAGCTGCGTCATCGCCTTTATCTCGCTGCTGCTTCAGGCGCTGTTTCTGGCCCACGGGGGTCTGACCACCCTGGGGGGGAATACCCTTTCCATGGGCGTGCTGGGTTCCTTCGGCGGATTCTTCGCCTTTTATCTGGGGCGCTCGCTTCGGCTTAGCCTGTTCTGGTGCGGATTTCTGGCCGGGGTAGCGGCCGACCTGCTGACCTACTTCGGTACCTCGCTGGTGATGGCTCTGGCTCTGCACGGGGATCAGTCCATGTTCTCGGTGCTGGGGCAGATTTTTCTGGCCTTCATGCCCACTCAGATTCCCCTCTGCCTGCTCGAAGGAGCGGTGACCGGCGGGATACTGGTCTATATAAGGCGGGTGCGCCCGGATATCCTGAGGCGTCTGAAGGTGATCAGGGAGGTGGAGGCATGAGGAGGCTGATGGCTGCCCTTGTGTTGGGGCTTGTCCTGTTTTGTGCCTCGGGACTCCAGGCGCAGGAGTCTCCGGCCAAGTGGCCGGGAATCGACGAGATCGTGGTGGAGAAGTTTGCCAGCGATCTTGGCCGCGAGGCGCGCGATCCCTACATCAATACGGATCAGGGGGATCTGCTGCTGTTTCTCTTTGCTCTGGCCGGCTCCGTGGGAGGGTTCGTGATGGGCTACTTCTGGCACAAGGTCTTCGTCGCCGGGCGCAGGCCGGAAGATACGAGAGAATGATGTCTCAGGCGCACCAGTTCATCGACGCCCAGGGGGAGAGTCGCCGCCTGCTGGTGGCTCTGGACGGACGGGTGAAGTTTGTCCTGATGCTGATGGCTCTGGGCTTAAATCTCTGGGGAGCTCGCCTGTCTGTTTCTCTGGCCCTGCTCGCCGCTGGTTTTCTGTGCAGCCTGCTCTCCGGTGTGCGCCTGCGCTCTTTCGGCAAGCGGATGCTCATGCCCCTGGTGCTTGCCGGTGTTGCGCTATTGACCCAGTTCTTCTGGGTCAGGGACGGAGCGCTGTTGGCTCAGCTGGATCTCTGGGGGTGGGAGCTGCTGCTGATGGAAGGGGGGCTGCACAAGGGGCTCCTGCTGGCTTCACGGATACTCGGGGGGATGGGAGTGATCCTGTTCTTCAGCCTCACCACCCCGCTGCCCGAATTGATGCGCGCCGCCCGTTTCTTTCGCTGCCCCGAGGTGCTGGTGGAGCTGACGCTCATCATGTACCGTTACATCTTCCTCTTCATGGAGGAAGGCATCCGCATCCGCAACGCCCAGAAGGCGCGTCTGGGGTACAGCGGCTGGAAAAACGCTCTGCGCTCCTCCGGCGTTCTGGGTGGAATGCTGGTGCTGCGCACCTTTGACCGTGCCGAGAGATCCTTTGCCGCCATGCGCTGCCGGGGTTACCGGGGCAGTCTCGCCGCAGTCGCCCCCGGCCCCATGGCCAAGAAGGACTGGTGGGCGCTCGGCATAGGAACCCTGCTGCTGGGACTGATTGCCAGCTTGGGAAGTTAGCTCCCAATTGGATTTTGTACTGAGCAGGCTGGAGGTACCCGCGCCATGCCCCGTAGCCTCCTGAACTCGGCTTCGCCTCAGACAGCGGAGGCTGCCGGGCATGTCCCGCATCCCTCCAGCTACGGGGGAACTCGGAATCTGTAACTGGAAGCATTACAGGCGTGCTAAGCAAGGAGCCTCAGGATGAAAAAACGCATGGATCTGGAACAACTTCGAACATACTGCGCCGCGAAAAAAGGTGTGAGCGAAGACTTCCCCTTCGACGAAAAGCATCTGGTCATCAAGGTGGGCTCCAAGCTATTCGCCATCACCGATGTCACCGCCGAGCTTCTGCGCGTCAATCTCAAATGCGATCCGGTGCTGGCGGACGAGTTGCGACAGCTGCACCCGGAGATCGTACCCGGCTATCATATGAACAAGCGGCACTGGAACACCGTGGATTTCGAGGGGGACGTTCCCGCAGAGCGCCTGCTCTGGCTGGTGGATCACTCCTACGAGCTGGTGTTCAAGGGGCTGAAAAAGGCCGAGCGGATGCAGATCGAGGCCGGAGAAAGCGAAGAGTCATGCTGAAAATCGAGGATCTCCACTACAATTACGAAGACGGCACGCCTGCGCTCTGCGGCATCGATCTTACCATTGCCGAAGGGGAGTTTCTGGCGGTTCTGGGTTCCAACGGCAGCGGCAAGACGACCCTGATCAAGCATCTCAATGGGCTGCTGCAGCCAGCTCTGGGGCGGGTGCTGCTGGATGGAAAGCAGATCGGGAGCCTGGATGAGGCAGAGGTGTTCAGTCGTATCGGCGTGGTCTTCCAGGACCCCGACGACCAGCTCTTCGCCCCCACCGTGGAGGAGGACGTGGCCTTCGGCCCCTCGAACATGGGTCTTTCCCCCGTCGCGGTCAAGGAGCGGGTCCACGAGGCGCTGCACATGGTAGGGATGCAGGACTTTGCCCGTAAACCGATTCATGCCCTCTCCCACGGGCAGCGAAAACGCATCTGCGTGGCTGGAGTGCTGGCCATGGAGCCCCGGGTGATGATTCTCGATGAGCCCACCGCGGGACTCGACCCCATGGGGGTGCATCAACTGATGCATCTGCTTGAAGATCTGAACAAGAACAAAGGCATCACCATGATCATGGCGACTCACATGGTCGATCTGGTTCCCCTGTTCATGAGCCGCATTGCCATTTTGAGCAAGGGGCAGGTGTTGCGTTGCGGTAATTCGGAGGAGGTCTTCGCCGATTCGGCTCTGATGGAAAAGGCGCGGCTGCATCTGCCGTTGATCGCCGAGTTGATGAATCTGCTCAAGGAGCGCGACCGGGTGAACCTGAAGCACATCCCCCTGACGGTGGGAGAGGCCAGGCGGGAGATCCTGCGGCTGCTATCGGTGGAAGATGTGCGCTCCAGGGTACTGGGAGAGGCGATGGACAATGGTCGCTGAAAGAAAGAGAGAACTCCGCTACGGCTTTACCACCGGAGCCTGCGCGGCGGCGGCCTCTCTGGGAGCCGCCCGGATACTGAAGGAGCAGGTGGCGTTTAAGAATCAGGAGCTGGAACTTCCCACGGGGATGAAAGCCTGTTTCGAACTGCTGGGGCAGGAATTTACCCCCGAGCAGGCCAGCTGCTACGTCATCAAGGACGCCGGGGACGACCCGGACATCACCCACGGGGTGGAAGTTCATGCCCGCCTTCGAAGACTGAGTGAAGCCGGGGCATTGCATGTGCTGGGCGGTACGGGAGTCGGTCGGGTGACCAAGCCGGGATTGGCCGTTGCGGTTGGGGAGCCGGCCATCAACCCCGTCCCCATGCGCATGATCCGTGAGGCGGTCCTCTCCGTCTTTCCCGAAGGGGGGGTCGAGGTTGAAATCTCTATTCCGGATGGCGTAGAGAGGGCGAAAAAGACGCTGAACGAGAGGCTGGGCATTCTGGGAGGGCTCTCCATTCTGGGCACCACGGGCATTGTCAAGCCCATCTCCCACAAGGCATGGACCGACTCCCTGGAGGTCTCTTTCGATGTGGCGAAAGCCGCCGGGTGTGAGACCCTGATCCTGTGCACCGGACGCACCAGCGAAGAGCAGGCCCAGCAGCTCCTTCAGCTGTCCGAGCAGGCCAGCGTCATGATGGGCGACCATGTGCGCTACGCACTGGAAGCCTGCCACCGTAAGGGCTTTGGAGACATCCTCATCGCGGCCCAGTTTGCGAAGCTGGTCAAAATCGCCTGCGGGCACGGACAGACCCATGTCTCTTCTTCGGATCTGGATCTCAGGGATCTGGCTGGCTTCGCCCGCGAAGGCGGCCTTGACGCTTCCCAGAGCGAAGCGATAGAGTGCGCGAACACCGCCCGGGAGGTCTTCGAGCGCTTCTCGCAATCGACGCCGATTCTCGACCTGACAGCCGCGCGGGCACTGAAGCATCTCAAAAACTGGGCTCCCGGAGCCCGGATACGCATATTACTTGCCGGATACCATGGACAGCTTGCGGGGCGCTTCGGCGACTGGCCCACGCAGCCAACGGGGGAACTTTGATCATGA
>JAAXQG010000183.1 GCA_012974445.1 Desulfuromonadales bacterium | reverse complement strand
TAAGATAAGAAACAGGGTGAAGAGCAGACAGGCAATGGTTCCGACGGTGCATTTCATGGGGTCCTCCTTGCGTTATCGATCTCCCTGAGTGGGGGTGGCTTGGTTATCTGCGGGTAACTAGCGTGTGCTAATTTGTTATCCTACCTATATCACTCGGGTGAAGTTAAACAAGTTGGAGGGGGGATTTAAATGAGAGAGGGGCATGGAAGGGGAATGATTCTTTACGGGTGCGGGAGCATGGTGGCGTTCAACACTTTTGCTCGACAGATAGCCTTGTTGGGTGGGCATTGCCCACCAGTTTTTGAGTATGTGCTTAATAGGGAAATGGTGGGCAATGCCCACCCAACAAGTTGTCAATATAGAGAGCGTTAATGTGTTCGTCAACTATTGCCTGTAGTTACGGAAAAGGCCGGTCGGAGATTTCTCCCGACCGGCCTTGATTTATTGATTCTCTGGTTTTACGTAACGTCTAACCCTACTTTTTCTTCTTCCCCATATTGTGTGGAACAAGTATCGGAAGCTCCGTCAACGAGCTGTTCCCCGCGGCATCCAGAGCAGTGATGGTCAACTGGTACTGACGACCATCCCTGTCTCCCCCGTCGCGGTAGGCGCGAAGCTGGAAGGGGCCGAAGCCGTCGAGTTGCATGCCGTCGAATTCGCCGTACTCATCTGAGATCACAATGCTCACCCCGATCACGCCGACGTTATCGATCACATCGCCCTCAATAACGATATCTACCATCTTTTTGTTGGGTGGCCAGAGGGTATCCTGCGAGAGGCTGGCGAAGATCTGCGGTGGCTCGTTGTCGGAGACGACGTTGGCTGCAAAGATATCGGCGGTGAGGTTTGTATCGCCCTCGACAAGATTCCTTGCTTCGGATGCGAAGACGAGGGTCTGGCCATCGGTGCTGATATTGGCCTCAACGGCAGCGTGACTGGCCGAATCGGAGCCGTCGGTGGAGACCAGGGTGATGGACCCGCTCAGGCGATCGAAAAGGTAGACATCGGCCAGGTTGTCGGAATCCAACTCATCGAGGTTCGTCGCCCTGGAGCTGAAGGTGACGAAGCGGCCATCGTCATTGAGACGGCTGGCGTAGCTTGAGCCGTTGGCACTTTCATTCACATGGGTCAGGGTGGCGTCCGCCAGGCTGTAGAGGTAGACATCGGTAAGGCCGGTGCCCCCATCGGCCGGAGAGGTGAAGCTCACCCACTGGCCGTCATCGCTGATAGCGGGATCGACCCCCGCGGCGATGCGGGTGAGTCGGCTTTTCTGACGGTCGAGCAGTATGACTTGGTCGATATCTGCAATGCTGTCCGTGGTGAGGTTTGAGGCCTTGGTGATGAAGACCACGAAACGACCGTCATAGCTGATATCAGCCTTGTCGCTGGGACCATCGGCTTCTACTCCTGTGGCATCTTCACTCAGGCGGCTGATCTTGTTGGTGTCATTGTCGTGGAGGAATATGTCGGCAACCCGGTTGCTGTCTCCAGGAACCATGTTGGACGCCGTGCCGGTAAAGACGCTGTAGCGTCCGTCCCCGCTGATGCGAGGATTCCAGTGTCCGCCATTGGCCTTAGCGTTGTCGTAATAGCGGGTGGAAATCAGGCGGGTGGTGCCCTCCAGCCGGTTGTAGCGGTGGATATGATCCTTCATGCCGTGGGCGAAGTGGTAACCGCTGAAACACTGGTAGACGACGTCGATGCCGTCGCCGGAAAGGTCGGGGTTTATCACCATCGACCAGGTTGCTGGCAGTAGAGGCGTAGGCAACCACACTGCCGTCGGCACTAATTGAAGGGGTTTGGCTGGGGCCGTTGGCTTCGTCGCCCAAGGGGGATAGGTTGATGCGCGACAGTTCAACATTTGCCGCTAGAAGCGGGCTCGGCAGACTCAGGGCCAGGGTGAGGGCGAGAGCGGCGGGGCGAAAAAGAGTTTTCGACATCGAAGCCTCCTGTTTATTCAAATGCGAACCCAAAAGGTAAGAATAGCAGCTGGAAATGCGAATGGACAGGGGAAATACAAAGGGCGCCGAAGCGCCCTTTGTATTTTTTCGTATGATGAAAGTTTGCCTCGGAACTCTAGCTGTTCTTGCCCATCGCCTTATCCTGAAGATAGTTGTTGATGGCCTCTGCAGCTCGGCGCCCCTCGCGCATGGCGAGAATGACGGTCTGGGGCTCATGCACTACGTCACCGGCGGCGAAGACACCTTCGCGGGTTGTCATGCTGTAGTAGGGCTTTTCGTGGGTGATGACGTAGCCCTGCTCGTTGGTCTGAATGCCCGTGGTGGTGGAGACGATGCGGGCAAAAGGCTTTTGCCCGATGGCGATGATGACCTTGTCGCAAGCCATCTGCTCTTCGGTACCGGGAACGGGAAGCAGCCGGATTTCGCCGGACTCGTCGGGCGCCGGGGCGAAGCGCGAGGTCTTCACGCCGGTGACCTTGTCTGGGCCGAGGATCTCCCGGACGCTGGTCTGGAAGCGGAATCGGACGCCTTCTTCCAGCGCCTCCTCGTATTCCTTGTCGTTACAGCGGCGGGCCGACTCCTCAACAATATCCATGACCGTGACTTCGGCGGCGCCGATACGAAGGCTGGTGCGCGCTGCATCGATGGCCACGTTTCCGGCCCCCAGCACCACAACCCGGTCACCTTGTTGAACGGGAGCATCGGCCTTCTTGAGGCTGCCCTCAATGATCAGGCTGATAGTCTCCAGAAAATAGATGGCCTGCAGGGAGCCGGGCAAATCTTCCCCAGGAGCGCCCAGATTGCGGGACAGTCCGGTGCCGGTGCCGATGAAGGCCGCCTGGTAGCCCATCTCGAAGAGCTGGTCCATGTTGATGTCTTCACCGATGACCACCCCGGTCTCGATGCGCACGCCCAAGTTCTTTATGATCTCGATCTGTTTGTTGACCATCTCGTTGGGCAGGCGGTATTCGGGGATGCCGTGTCGAAGAACGCCGCCGGGCACGTTGCGCGCCTCGAAGACGGTGGCCCGGTAACCCTCCTTGGCCAGGATGGCAGCCACGGTCAGCCCCGCGGGGCCGGAGCCGATGACCGCCACCTTCCCCTTGCTCTTGATCAGCAGGCGCTCCATCTCCTTGTCGGCCAGAAAACGCTCCAGCTTGCTGATGCGGATGCCTTGCCCCTTTTTAGCCAGCACGCAGGCTCCCTCGCACTGGTCGGTATGGGGGCAGACCCGGGCGCAGATCACCGCGAGGTTACTGCTCTCATTGATGAATTCGATGGCCCTGTCAAAGTCCCGGACCTTGATGGCCTGGATGAAGTCGCGGATGCGATTCTCGATGGGGCAACCGCTGGTGCAGAGGGGATTCTTGCAGTTGAGGCAACGGTTCGCCTCGGCGATGGCCTCTTCTTCGGTGAAGCCTTTTTCCAGTTCTTCGAAATTCAGCATGGAGCAGTCCTTGGTCCGTACCCTGGGTTTCTTCCCGCATCTCCTTCGATGAATGGAAGTTGTCGAATCAAAAGGGAGTGAGGGGAAGTGTTTTTGGTCTGACCACCAAGGTTAGCGACTGGCTCTTTGTGGAGTCAACTTTTTTATTGTATACGGTATTTAATCTTGAGGGGGCGCAGCGCAATGGGGGGCTGAGGTCTCTTCGTTTTCTCGATTGGTTTTACCTGTCATGAATGTCCCCGGAACTCGCTAGAACTCCTGTCCGAGCGGGGCGAAACCAGAAGCCACAATTAGGCAGCCAGTTCACTCAATCCAGGGGCGTCTCCCTTAAGGAAAGGGAGACGCCCCACCCGATTTACAGGCGAACTAACTATCCCCCTTTTTGCTTTCGCTGCACGGGACTTCGAGCGCCGGTCAGATGATGCCTAGGCTTCGCCCCAGTTCTTCGGGCTCGGATCCTTGGGGATGGCCTGGAGGGGCGACAGGAGGGCAGCCTGAGCCCTGTAGGGGAACACGTCCTTGAGCTTGAAGCTCCTGAGCCTCTGCTGAAGCTCCATGCTCTGGGATGAAAGTTCCTCCGCAGCCGATGCACTCTCTTCTGAGATTGCCGTATTTTGCTGGGTTACCTGGTCGATCTGGTTCAGCCCTTGGGTGACCTGGGTTATTCCCTCCGCCTGTTCTACGGAGGCCTTGGAGATCTCCCCGATGAAATCAGCAACTTTGCTGATGTCGGTGACGATTTCCGAGAGGGCTTCGGCGGTTTTGTCCGCGATCCGCGATCCATTTTCGGCCCTTATAACCGAGCCTTCGATGAGTTCGGCTGTCTCTTTCGCAGCCTTTGCGCTTCGGGCTGCAAGGTTGCGGACCTCTTCGGCGACCACTGCGAAGCCTTTGCCGTGTTGCCCGGCCCTGGCGGCTTCTACGGCAGCGTTCAAGGCCAGCAGATTGGTCTGAAACGCAATTTCATCAATAACTTTAATGATTTTTGAAATATTCTGCCCCGATGCGTTGATTTCCTCCATGGCCAGAGTCATCTCGCGCATCTGTTCATTCCCCTTCAGGGCACCGTTCCTGGCCTGTTCCGACAATCCTTCGGCCTGGGAGGCGTTTTCGGCGTTTCGGTGGATTCTCGAGGTCATCTCGTTCATGGTGCTGGTGACTTGCTCCATAGAGGCCGCCTGCTCTGTGGAGCCCTGCGCCAGGGTCTGACTTGAATCGGAGACCTGATTGGCTCCCGAGTTAATCTGTTCGCCCGAAAGCTGAATATTACCGACGAGGTTATTGAGGTCTGTTCCGAGTTTTTGCAGGGACCCGCGAAGTTCGTCCTTATTATCCCTGGGATGAATGTCGAAACTCAGGTCTCCCCGGGCCAGTTTCTGGAGGGCCGAGACCACTTCTGTCTCAAGGCTCTCGGCCAAGGCATCCATGGCTCGGGCCATTTGCCCGATTTCGTCGCATCTGTTCATCTTCAACCGGTCTCCCAGGTGCCCCATCTCCATCTCCATAATCATGTGGACTGTCTCTCCGATGGGGCGTATGACGCGTCTGGCGATAATCATCCAACACATAGCGGTGATCAGGAGCGATAACCCTGCACCAGCGATCAGGATACTTTTCAGGTTTTTGACGCTTTGTTTTGCGGCCGTCTCATAGAGCCCAACAGCCTTATTCATCTCCTTGAGAAGCTGCCCATTGCTGGCGATAATAGAGGTCATCGCTTGCTCAAATTTCGGGCTTTCGAGGGGCATTTCCAGCAGGCTGAGAATGCTGGTGGAGAAGTCCTTCCACATTCCGTCGACGACTCTCATCTGGGCAAGGGTTGCGGGATCTTGGGTCGGGGGAAGGTTCATTTCGGCACTGCCCTTGAGTAGCCCGATGTGTGTGAGGCTGAAGAGTTTATGCGTATCGGCAAGGGTCTTTCGGTTGGCTTGCAGCTCAAAGCCCTTGCTGATGGTCAGGGCTTCTTTGGTCATTTTCTGGGTCAGCATCCTCTGTCGTCCGGCCATATTGATGACGATAGCATCATTGTCCTGCCCGTTCAGCACCGCCAGGGAGATGCTCACCAAGATGAGGGTGGTCAGGGTAATGGTGGCGATAATGGCTGTCAGCTTTGCCCTGAGGCCGAAAGTGCCAAGGGTATTATTGCCGGGTACCTGATTGGTGTCGTTCATCTTTACCTCCCTGGTTGCGTGCGCTCCGAATGAAGGGGGGAACGTCCCATTTCTTCTTTACAAGTGTTAATAGGTATTGGTGCATTTTCAACCACTTCTAAGATTAAGTTTCCAGATGCAAGGGGGTGTTTTTTCGATCTTTTGACTGAATCTTGTGTGTTTCAAGTAACTTGAGTCTTGGGACTGGCGAACGCCGGTGGGAGGGCAGAACTTAGGGAGGTTGCGCTGGAACGACTCATTAATCTGAAGAGGGGGCAGGCGGACTAAGGGAGTGGAGTTGACTGGTTTTACCTTGGATGTAGGGGCGATCACAAGGATCGCCCCTATGGGATTTGCGCAGAAGGGCGGATTGTGTAAATCCGAAATGTCTGTCCGGGATCATAGTTTATCGCTAGCAACAGGATACTTCAGAACTTTATCTCGCCTGAACCAGCACCGTGCTGTACTCCTCCAGCAGCCGGTTGCGCAGCATCTGACATCCAAGTCGCTCAAAGCGGGCGCGAACATCGTAGTTGTACTCATAGAGAATCCCCGAGAGCAGCAGCAGCGCACCGGGGGCGCAGCGTTTGACGAGTTCTGCAGCCTGATCGAGCAGGATGTCGCCGTAGATGTTGGCCAAGATGAGTTCGAAGGACTCCACCGGCGTCTGATCCAGATAGCCGCAGTGGTGGCGAATTCTGTCTGCGACGCCATTGAGTTCGGCGTTGCGGCGGCAGGTCTCAATGGCCCTGGGTTCGATATCCAGACAGAGGGCTTCCTTTGCTCCGAGGCGCAGGGCGGCGATACTGAGAATGCCCGTACCGCAGCCGAAATCGAGCACCTTCAAACCATCCAGATTCCCCAGTTTTTCCAGTTCCGTAAGACAGCTAGCGGTAGTTTCGTGCTCCCCCGAACCGAAGGCGCCGGGGATCATCACCAGGGGGATTCGTCCTTCGGGCTGTGGCGAATCCGGGCGCAGGATGCACCAGCGTTCTCCGATCAGCAGTTGTTCAGACATCCGTTACTCCTTTTTCGTGCTGAGGATCAGCTGAGGGTCAAAAGTCTCAGGTGACGCAGAGATAGTCGCGCCCCTCGATGATTCCGCGCTCCCGGGTCCAGTCCCGCACCTGCTGCCTGACCCCCTTGGTGCCGATGCAGATGAGCATGGGGCCACAGCCGGGCTCGAGGCTCTCGTAGGAATGGACGGGGGCACCCTGGATGCGCTGGCCGATGCGGCCCCGGTGTACGTCGATCCACCGGTGAACGGCGATCCCCTCGCGCTCCAGGGCCTTGCGCCAGGCTTTACCTTCGCTTCCCGTGCCCCAGATGCTCAGACTGCCGAGCCCCTTGAGATAGCTGTTTTTCAGATGATGAACCTTGCAGGCCCGGAAGGCTTCGAGGGTGCAGGTTTCGGCGGTGCGGGTGAGACGTTCGGGGCGGTCGCGCCAGTAGAAGAGGCAGTCTTCGAGTTTTTCCATGCGATGGCCCAGCTGGGCAAGGCGCAGCCATAGATCGTAATCTTCCGCCCAGCCCATGTCCCTGTAGCCACCGGCGGCAAGGATAGTCTTTTTTCTGAACATCACGCCGGGGTGGGTGAGGGGGGATTCTACATAAAGCTCGCGAGCCAGCACCTCAGGGGATCGGATCCGGTTCTGCCAGCTCTCGTAGGCCAGCATGCCGTCGGTGATGGCGGGGCGGGGGAAGTGGCGAAAGCCGCAGCCGACCAGGGTGGTTTCGGGATGGGCCTGCAGGTGGGCAATTTGTTTTTCGAAACGTCGGGGATGGCTGATGTCATCCCCGTCCATGCGAGCCACCAGATCACTTGAACATTGGCGTAGCCCGAAATTGAGCGCCGCCACAAGTCCGGAGCCTGGATGGGGCAGGGGGCAGATTCGGGGATCGGTTCTGGCCGCATCCCGAAGCAGCTGCGGCGTCTGGTCGCTGGAGCCGTCATCCACGGCGATCAGCTCCCAGTTGGTAAAACTCTGGCGCTGGATGGACGCAATGGCCTCGGGGAGAAACCGCTCTTCATTGCGCACAGGCATCAGTACGCTGAGGGTCGGGGCAGACACCTCGTTAGAGCCCCGTCATGCGCAGGATCAGCAGCCCCGCGCTGTAGGTGAGGACGGAGAGCAGGGTGGAGATCATGACGATGGAGCCTGCAAGCTCCGCATCCCCCTTCATCTGGTGGGCCATGATGTAGGTGGCCGTGGCCGCAGGAGTGCCCGCCATGAGCAGGCCGATGCCCAGATCCGTCCCCCGCACCCCGAAGAGCAGCAGCAGCGCCAGTGCCAGCAGGGGCAGGACCACCAGCTTGAGCGCTGAGGCGAGCAGGGCCCGGTGAAGATCGCCCTTGAGTCGGGCAAGGGAGAAGGTTCCCCCCAGAGCGAGCAGGGCCAGGGGGAGCGTCATGCCGGTGGTGATCTCGAGGCTTCGGGCCAGGATCTCGGGTATTGGCAGCTGCAGATAGCTCCAGCCCAAACCGGTAAAGGAGGCCAGGATCAGGGGGTTGTAGGCGAGCTGGCGAAACCAGAATGCCGCCCCGGTTGTTTGCTCGCCCTTTTTCTGAGGGAGCAGCAGGGCTGTGATAGCGCAGATGTTGAGCACGGGCACCAGAAACCCCATGAGAATGCCGGCGCGGGTGAGCCCCTCTTCTCCGTAGGCGCTCAGCGCCAGGGCGAGCCCCACATAGGCGAGGTTCCCCCGGAAGGACCCCTGACTGAAAGTCCCCCGGCTCTCGGGAGGGTAGCCGCGCAGGCGCGCCCAGAGGTAGCTTGCGAAGAAAATCCCCACCACGGCAAGGGCCGAGCCTGCCACCAGCGGGGCGCTGAAGTTGCTGGAAAAATCTGCGCTGCCGATCTTGTAGAAAAGCAGCAGGGGCAGGGCGACATAGTAGACGAGGCGGTTGGTCTGCTGGACGAAGGCGGGGTCGATGAGTTTCCAGCGACGCAGCGCCGTGCCCAGGGCGATGACCAGAAAGACAGGCAGGACGATGGTCAGGATGTCGAGCAGCAGATGCATGGGAACCCTGTCGAAGAGGAGTCGGGTTGAAGATTGCTTCACAATACCGATGCCGCAGGTTGCAGACAATGGTTTTTACTTGTCGTTTTATTTCGGCAGGGCTTGAAAGGACTTGTTCGCGGGCGAGGCTATCGTATAGAACTGGATCCATGAATTTATTTATCTCCCGATCCCATCTGATCAAGCTCCTGCTTCTGGCCCTGATGGTGCTGGCCATTACCTCGGGTCATTATCTCACCTCCACCCATGCGGAGCATGTTCATAACGCCTATCGCCTGCTTTACTATGTTCCTATTGTCCTGGGGGGATTCTGGTTTTCCCTTCGGGGGGGGATGGGCACCTCCATCCTGGTCTCGGTGGTCTATGCCCCCCACGTGCTCTTTCAGTGGGGGCATGTGCCTCATGTAGCACCTGAGAAGTACCTGGAAATCCTGATCTACAATCTGATCGGTTGTATTACCGGGGTGCTGGCCGGACGGGAGAAGGCCCAGTCGGTGCGATACCGCCGGGCGGCCAATCGACTGGAGGAGAGTTACGCCACGCTGCGCGAGCAGGCGGACTTCATCCTGGAGATGGAGGAGCAGCTGCGGCGCTCGGACAGGCTCTCGGCCCTGGGGGAACTCTCGGCGGGCATGGCCCACGAGATCCGTAACCCCCTGGGTTCGATCCGGGGCACGGCAGAGATTCTGCGTGACGCTTTTCCTCCGGAGGACCGGCGCTTCGAGTTTGCCGAGATTCTGGTGAAAGAGACCGACAGGCTCAACAACGTGGTCAAGGAATTTCTCCAGTTCGCCCGCCCGTGCACGGTCTCCCTGGGCCGCTTCGACCTGTCCTCGGCCCTGGATGAGGTGATTGTTCTCGCCCGTCGACAGATCGAGAAGGGGGGGATCGAGATTCTTTGGCAGAAGAGTCCCGTCCCGAAGGTAAGCGGGGACCGGGAGCAGATGAAGCAGGCCTTTCTGAATCTGATCCTCAATGCGGCCCAGGCCATGCCCGATGGCGGTGAGCTGCGTATCTGCGCTGACTTGGGCGAGGGGGCGGTGGAACTGAGTTTCTGTGACAATGGCATGGGAATCGCCCCGGATCATCTGAAGAAAATTTTCAATCCTTTCTTCACCACCCGTCATGAAGGCACCGGGCTGGGGCTGGCCATCACCCATCGGATTGTAACGAGCACCGGCGGGCGTATCGATGTGAAAAGTGAACCTGGGCAGGGGGCCTGCTTTAAGCTGAGCCTTCCCCTGGCCGGGAATGAGGAGTGCTGAAAATGGCTGAATCCACCGTTCTGGTGATCGACGACGACCCTTCGCTGCGGCGCGTCATGGAATTTACCCTGGAGGAAGCCGGTTACCGGGTGCTTGCCGCAAGCACCGGGGAGCAGGGGCTGGAGCTTTTTCGCAGTGACAGCCCCGATCTGGTGATTACCGATATTCAGATGCCGGGCATTTCGGGCTACGAGGTGCTCTCCGGTATCAAGGAGACAAGGCCCGAGACGCTGGTGCTGGTCATCACGGCCTTCGGCAGCGTGGACAAGGCCGTGAAGGCCATGCGCCTGGGGGCCTTCGACTACCTCACCAAGCCCTTCGGGCGCGAAGAGCTGGCTCTGGCGGTGGAAAAGGCCCTCAAGTACCGGGGGCTGGAGCGGGAGAACGAGCAGCTGCGCGAGCAGCTTCAGGAGCGCGGCGCCACCTCGGCCATGATCGGGGTCTCCGAGCCCATGAAAGAGATCTTCGAAATCGTGGAGAAGGTGGCTGCCACCGAGGCCTCGGTGCTAATCAGCGGCGAGAGTGGTACGGGCAAGGAACTTATCGCCCGGGCTCTGCATCAGGGCAGTGATCGCCGTGGGGGACCCTTTGTACCGGTGAACTGCGCCGCGATTCCAGAGAATCTGCTGGAGTCCGAACTCTTCGGCCACGCCAGGGGTTCATTCACCGGCGCCTTGAAGGACCGCAAGGGGAAATTCGAACAGGCCGATGGGGGGACCCTCTTTCTCGATGAGGTGGGGGAGTTGCCGCTGGAGCTTCAGTCCAAGCTGCTGCGGGCGCTTCAGGAGCGGGTGATCGAGCCGGTGGGGGGAACCCCCCGCAAGGTGGATGTGCGTCTGGTGGCCGCCACCAACCGTGATCTGGAACACGAACTGGGGCAGGGGGGATTTCGTGAGGATCTCTATTATCGCCTCGCGGTCATCCCGGTGCATCTCCCCCCCTTAAGGCAGCGCAGTGAGGATGTCCTGGCGCTTATCAACTGTTTTTTGCACCGTTTCAGCCCAGGCACCCGGGTGGCTGTGGCTGCCGATGCCATGGAAAGACTCAGGAGCTACAGCTGGCCGGGCAATGTGCGCGAGCTGCAGAACGCCATAGAGCGGATGTTGATCCTTAAGCGGGGGGAGAATATCGAGCTGAGCGATCTGCCGCCGAAGATTCGGGCAGAGCAGGCGGCTAGTTCCGGGGTGCTCAATCTTCCCCCTGAGGGCTATCCCCTGGAGCAGATCGAGAAGGAAGCTATCTGCGAGGCTCTGGCCCGCAACGGTGGGAACCAGACGAAGGCTGCGGCCTTTCTGAGTATTCCCCGTCATACCCTGATCTATCGACTGGAAAAATACGGTATAGGCCGGGATTCCGGCAGCGGAGGCTGAACATGGCAAGACTGGTACTGCACCCCGAAACCCCTGTGCAAAAGGGGGTGTCGGGGTTTGAGATGAACAACTGGCTGGAGCTCGCCCCCTTTGAGGAGCTGCTGGGTATGCGCATTGCCGAGCTGGGTGAGGGGCGGGCACTGCTGGAGATGCCCTTTGTGCTGAAACTCTCCCAGGGGCTGGGACTGCTTCATGGAGGGGCCATGACGTCTCTGGCCGATACGGCGGTGGCCCTGGCCATCAAGAGCCTGCTTCCCGAGGGAACCCGGTTCGGCACCATCGAGCTCAGGACTTCGTTTCTGGCGCCAGTCGCTGAAGGAACGCTGCTGGCCCGGGCAACGGCTCACAGGGAGCCGGGGCGTCTGTTTCGGGGCAAGGCTGAGCTGGAGCTTGAGAATGGAACGCTGGTGGCCCGCTTCGAGTCCCTCTTTAAGGTGGCCTCGCGCCAGGGGATGGACTGGTGAGCCGCGCCGCCTTCGAGATCCGGGTCGCTCGCCTCTGGGAGTTGATTCCCCCTTCCTACCGGGAGCAGACGGACAACCTTGTGCTGATGGTGGAGGACTGGGCCGATGAGGAGACTCTGAGGCAAACGGCAGTGGAAGATCCCCGGGACCTGCTCGGCTTCTATCTGGGCTGCCCCCTGCCGGAGCGCTCCTATGATCTCAGCGGCGAGATGCCGGACCAGATTTTTCTCTATCGCGGGGCCATTGAAAACCATGTCCATGAGACCGCCGAGCCGCTAGATAAGGTGATCTTCGAGACCCTTGTGCATGAGCTAGCCCACCACCTGGGATTCAGTGAAGAGGATCTCGACCCCTTCGAGCGGCTTTGGGCCGAGGGCGGGGAACCTTGACTTTTTGACTCTGCTCCGGTAGAAGGCCGGGATGCTCCTTTGAAAGGATTTCCTGTTATATGAAACGCCTCATATTTATGGTGTTCATCGTGGCCGTTGCGGCTGCGTCCTACCTCTACAAGGAAAACTCCACCCCTTCTGCTTCCGCCCCGTCTTCACTGGCCCGGGAAGGGTCTCCAGCGCCGGACTTTGTGCTGAGTGATCTTCAGGGGCGTCAGGTGCGTCTTTCCGACTATCGGGGCAAGGTGGTATTGCTGAATTTCTGGGCGACCTGGTGTCCCCCTTGCGTGGAAGAGATCCCCTCCATGGAGCGGCTCCATCAGCTGATGAAGGGGAAGGATTTCGTCATGCTCGCCCTGAATGTCGAGCCCAACGGCCCTCAGGTGGTTCCAGGTTTTCTCAGGAACAACTCCGCGACCTTCCCCATCCTCTTCGATGACCAGAAGGTGGTCCAGAAAGAGTACGGGGTTTTTCGTTTCCCCGAGACCTTCATCATCGATAAACAGGGTATTATTGAGGACAATATCATTGGTGGAAGGAACTGGGACGACAAAACGATTGTTGAGTATCTGGAGATGTTGATGAGAGGAGCGAACTGATGGAGCAGGCGGGAGATATCACCCTCTGGATTGCCTTTACGGCCG
Organism: Desulfuromonadales bacterium; assembly: GCA_012974445.1. Classification (GTDB taxonomy): domain Bacteria; phylum Desulfobacterota; class Desulfuromonadia; order Desulfuromonadales; family JAAXQG01; genus JAAXQG01. The sequence goes on along the minus strand of JAAXQG010000183.1, from coordinate 12,473 downwards.
GAATTCTGTCCTTTTTTTCCCCCTGTGTTCTGCCTCTGATTCCTTCTTATATGACCTATATATCCGGCGTCTCCTTCGGAGAGCTGGAGAAGGCCCATCCGGGATTCAAAATCCGCTGGTCGGTGACCCTGCACTGCCTGATCTTCATTCTAGGCTTCTCCACCGTGTTCATCACTCTTGGGGCTCTAGCGGGGCTGGCCTCTTCGAGCTTCCAGATGTATCTGCGCGAAGGTCTGGGCTGGGTGCAGAAACTCGGCGGAGTGCTGGTATTTCTCTTTGGTGTTCACTTAAGTGGTCTTTTTCATTTCGGCATTCTGCTGGGGGAGAAGAGGATCCACATACGGAATAAACCCGCGGGAATGCTGGGCACTTTTCTTGTCGGTCTGGCTTTCGCCGCCGGCTGGACCCCCTGCATCGGCCCCATTCTCGGCGCCATTCTTGCTCTGACGGCCGGCTCTGCGGGGGGGGCATCCAACGGCATTTTGCTACTTGCAATCTATTCGGCCGGTCTGGGGATTCCCTTTCTCATCTCGGGGGTGCTCTTTCACAGTTTTCTCAGTGTTTTCAAGCGCTTTCGTAAATATATTCGTCTCATGGAAATCGCCACCGGCGTACTTCTCATGGGTGCGGGGATACTGCTTTTCCTCGATATGTTCAGTGTTATCTCGGGCTTTCTTTTTGAGTTCATACCTCCAGTCGGTTGAACTTTCGTCAACGTCTTGACAGCTCTCTCTTTATTCTGATACTTTGAAATTCGATTTCATTGGAGTCTTCATGGGTGAACTTAAAAAAAATTTCAAAGCTTATCTGGCTGCGCAGGGTCTCAAAACCACCCAGCAGCGTGAAGTTATTCTCGATGCTTTTCTGGCTTCCCCTTCACATCTCTCCACCGAAGAATTCTATCTTAAGATCAGAAAAAAACATCCCTCCATCGGTTATGCCACAGTTTATCGGACTCTGAAGCTCTTCTCCGAGTCTGGTATTGCCGTGGAGCGCAATTTCGGCGACAAGCAGACCCGTTATGAAGTGCTCTCCGATGAAGAGCATCATGATCATCTGGTCTGTACGAGCTGTTCGAAGATCATCGAATTCGAAGATCCCGAAATCGAGCGTCTGCAGGAAAATGTCGCCCTGCGTCATGGTTTCAAGGTGCTCAATCACAGCCTTGAGCTCTACGGTCTTTGCGCCGATTGCACCGGAAAATAGTCGGCTGTCGTTTATTCGACAGCCGACTGTAGATTATTCTCCAGTTATTTCTCCCCTCCCATAATTCGACCCATCGCAGGATCCCCAAGTATCTGAATACCCAAGGGTTTTCTTTTAAATTTTTTTCGGCATGAAGATTGATCATCTATCTGGGCTCAATGCTTCAGAGATATGTTCTTTTTTTCTTATTGCCGACAGGAGTTTTATGAAGAAGATCAGCCTTTTAAGTCTTATGGTGCTGGCCGCGGCGGTAGCCGTCTGGGCTTTTGTTCTGCCTCCATCGGGGCAGGCGGATATGGCTCGAGCCCGCCTGGGGGTGGAAAACATGACCTGCGGCTCCTGCATCGGAAAGATCAACGATGCGCTCAAGGGCGTTGCCGGGGTAGGCTCTGTCGATGTGAATCTGACTCTGGGGCAGGCCACCATCGAATATGATCCCGATTCGGTGGATCCCCAGACCCTGGTGAAGATGATTTCCGGCCAGGGCTTTCCCTCCAAGGTTCAGCAGACGCTGAGTGTGGATGATTACAGGGCGCTCAAGGCCAGTGAAGAGAGTCTCGCCCGGGATTATGTCGGCCGCATCGGGGAGACCCTCATCAGCAAGTCGGATTTCGACGCGGCGATCAAGCGGCAGAGCGGGGGGGCTCCCGTTGCCGGTCAGCAGCTGATGGGGAAGGTCTGGAAGGAGCTTCTGCAGCAGACCCTGCTCCTGGATGCCGCCGCATCAAATGGCGTGATCGTCCAGGATACAGAGGTCGCCTACGAGATCGAGCAGCTGCGCAGCAGCAAGCCAGGACTCGATCAGTGGATCGCCGAAAACTACGCGACAGAAGAGTTGTTCGCAAAAAAGATGAAGGAAAACATGATCATCAATCGCAATATCGAGGAGCAGGTCCTTGCTGGGGTGGAAGATGAGCAGGCCCGGCGTTTCAAGCTCAACAGCTGGTATCAGAACCTGCAGTCTCAGGCTGCGGTGACCCTCTATGATCCTGTCCTGAAACAGGCCGTATCGACCCCTTCGGGGGGCTGCGGCAGCGGAGGTGGCTGCGGTAGCGGTGGCTCCGGGGGCTGTGGAAGCGGTAAGGGCGCCTGAGGTTCAGGCGGGAAAATAAAAACAATAATCTAACCCGATAAAGGAGACAGCAATGTCTGATCGTCAAGATAAGAGAACTCAGTTTGAAGAAAAAAAATCCGGATCCAGGGGGAAACTTTTGGCCCTGGTCCTTGTGGCCGCGGTGGTAGTTGTTGCTGTGGGATGGTCCTTTCTGGGAACTTCTGCCATGAAATATCAGCAGCTCAAGCCCAACCATGGAATGCTCTCCATTCCCGTCGCCGGGGTTTCCGATGGGCAGGCTCATTTCTTCAGTCTGGCATCAGGTAAGTCCTCTATCGATTTTTTCGTCCTCAAGGATAAGAGCGGGGTGCTTCGGGCAGCCTTCGATGCCTGTGACGTCTGCTACAAGGCCAAAAAGGGGTATCGCCAGGAGGGGGATTTCATGGTCTGCAACAACTGCAACATGAAGTTTCGCTCTGACCGGATCAATGATATCTCCGGCGGGTGCAACCCTGCGCCTCTGAATCGTACGGTTGAGGGGGCTCATCTGGTGGTGGCCGAGTCCGATGTCAAGGCTGGCGCCTGGTACTTCGGGCTTTAGGAAGGGACGGGAAATTTTATGAACTTACGAACTATTGCCTGGAACAACCTCAAAAGGCGCAAGACGAGGATGATTTTTCTGGTGGCCGGACTGCTCATCGGGGTTGCCACCGTGGTCACCATCGTCTCGCTGGGGCAGGCCCTGACCATGGAGGCCCAGCACCGGATGGAAAATTTCGGTGCCAATATCATCCTGGCCCCCAAGTCTGATGAGCTCTCCCTGTCTTACGGCGGGATCGATCTGGGCGGGTTTTCCATTGCCGTCTCCGAAATTGCAGAAAAGGATCTGGATAAAATAAAGGAGATCCCCAACGCCAGGAATATCGCGGCGGTGGCTCCCAAGCTGCTGGGTTCAGTTTCGGTGCAGGGCAGCCGAGTCCTGCTGATGGGAGTGGATGAGGAAAAAGAGTTTCACGTCAAGCGCTGGTGGACCCTGGAGGGGCGGGCGCTCGAATCCAACGATGAACTGGTCGCCGGCTCCCAGGTGGCCATGACCCTGGGGTTGTCGCTGGGCGATGTGGTTCCTGTGAACGAGCGCCGGATGACCCTGGTGGGCATTCTCCATGAAACCGGCTCCCAGGACGATGATCTGCTGATATCGACTCTGGACGACGCTCAGGCGATCTTGGACAAGCCTGGCCTCATCACCATGGCAGAGGTCGCGGCCCTGTGCGCCGACTGCCCTCTGGAAGATATCGTGATTCAGCTTACCCAAGCTCTCCCCAATGTGAAGGTTACAGCCCTGCAGCAGGTCGTGAAGACCCGCATGCACGCCCTGAATCAGTTTCAGACCTTTTCTCTGGGGATCGCGGCCGTGGTGGTGGTGATCGGCGCCCTAGTGGTTTTCGTTACCATGATGGGGTCGGTCAAGGAGCGCACCCGGGAGATCGGCATCTTCCGGGCGCTAGGTTTTCGTCGTTCCCACGTCATGAACCTCATACTGACCGAAGTGGTGGCCGTGAGCACGCTGGCCGGTGTTCTGGGCTATCTCATCGGCATGGGAGTCACCTCCATGGTCATGCCTTTTTTCAGTCAGGCTCAAGAGGGGGGCCATAGCGTGGTGCACTGGGATCCGATGCTGGGAGTGGGGGCTTTGGCCCTGGCCCTGGTGGTTGGGAGCCTGGCCTCCTACTATCCCGCACTTCAGGCCAGCCGCATGGACCCGACCGAAGCCCTTCGAACCCTCTGATTTTGCAGGAGTAAGACTATGTCATTTATAGAGATCGAGAATCTGAAGAAAGTTTATTCCAGCGATGCCGACTGCGTCACGGCCCTTGGAGGGGTCAGTCTCAGGGTTGCCGAAGGCTGCTTCTTGGGGGTCATGGGGCAATCGGGATCGGGCAAGAGCACCATCCTCTCCATCCTGGGGGGACTCTGTCACCCTACGGAAGGGACTATCTGCATCGACGGAATCTCCCTCTACGATCTGGGTGTCGAGAAGCTGGCCGATTTCCGAAGGGAATATCTGGGCTTCGTCTTTCAGGCCTTCAACCTGGTCCCCTATCTTACGGCCATGGAAAACGTCATGCTTCCGCTGGCTGTGAAGAAAATGGGGCGCTCGGAAAAGGTTCGCAGGGCCATGGATGTTCTGGGACGAGTGGGGCTGTCGGATCGCGCGGCTCATCTGCCCAGCCAGCTCTCCGGTGGTGAGCAGGAGCGGGTGGCCATCGCCCGAGCGCTGGTCAATGCTCCTCCGCTGATTCTGGCCGATGAGCCCACGGGGAGCCTCGACTCCGAGACCTCGCAGGAGATCATGGCCCTGCTCCAGGAGCTCAATGCCGAGGGGCAGACCATTGTCATGGTGACCCATAACTTGGAGAACCGTGAGTATTTTCATCGCACGGTTCACCTCAAGGACGGCCTGCTTCTCAGGGACTCGGCCGACTCCTCACAGCAGGAAGCGGTCTAGGTCATGCTTCTGACCTTTCTGGTCATCCTGGCCTTTTTGCTCTTCGCTATTTTGCGCGAGCTGGAGCTGGCGGGGGAAGAAGGCGTCTCTCGTCGGGGCGTCTGTCCCTGCTGCCGGGACGCTATAGAGGATGACTGGATCGTCTGTCCCCGCTGCAAGGCCCTGCTGCGCGAGGACTGCGGGCAGTGCGGGGGGCAGCGGCTCTCGGGTTATGGCTTCTGCCCCCATTGCGGCAAAGCTGCGCAGGAGGTGGTTCCATGAAGGTCAGGCGCCCTTACTGGCTTGCGGCTTTTTTTCTGCTGGTTCTTTGCTCCGTGATTTTCTACAACTTATGGGCCTACAGCTGTGGCCGCTGTACCCTGAGTATGTTTCGCAACCCCGGGCCCATCGGCATGATTTTGATGGGGCTGATTCTGGTGACAGCGGCCCTCCTGCCCATATTGCGGCACCGAAGAAGGGCCCGGCAGGCCAAGGGGAGTTGCCATTGCGGTGTCCGTGTCATGGCCAGCTGGGGCTTCTGCCCAGGCTGTGGCGGCAGTTTATTGAAATAACCCTGATTCTCCCCTTTTTTTTAAAGAATCCCTCCGATTCTGACCTCAGGGGGTGATCTTGCGCTATGGTTGTTCCATTTGTTGACAGGGTGGTGAGGGGTGCATTACTCTTCGCGGATTCATTCCTAGCAGGAGATGTCATGAGCATAGTTGCCCTGATTCCCGCCCGATTCGCCTCGACCCGATTTCCGGGAAAACCGCTGGCAGATATTCTCGGTAAACCGATGATTCAGCACGTCTATGAGCGCACAATACGGTCGACTCTCGTGGACGATGTGATCGTGGCCACCGATGATGAGCGAATTGCCGCCGTGGTGCGCGGTTTCGGCGCAAGGGTCGAGATGACCCGCAGTGATCATCCTTCGGGAACGGATCGTCTGGCTGAGGTGGCCCAGCGGCTGGATGCTGAAATCATCGTCAATGTTCAGGGCGATGAGCCTCTTATCGCCCCGGAGATGATTGATGAGGCCGTGGCACCCCTGGCCTCTGATGCCTCGATCCCTATGGGTACCCTTAAGAGTCCTCTGGTCTGCGCCGAGGATTACGCTAATCCCAATGTCGTTAAGGTGGTCACCGATCGGGACGGATTCGCTCTCTATTTTTCCCGATCGCCTCTGCCCTATGTTCGTAATGATCAGGGGCTGGACTTCGGGGAAATTGTTCGACGATTTGCTCCGGCTCGGCACATCGGTCTCTACGTCTACCGCAGGGATTTTCTCCTCGACTACGCCAGATTGCAGCCCACTGCCCTGGAGCTTGCCGAGCAGTTGGAGCAGCTCCGGGCCCTGGAGCATGGATACCGTATCCGTGTGGTGGAAACTTCGCGCAGCTCTCTCGGTGTTGATGTGCCCGAGGATCTCAAAGCGGTTGAGAGGGTTCTCAGGGCCGGGGCGCCAGGGTAGTATCTTGCCGGGAATTTGAGGTTTTCTTTTCCCCTTCATCTGTGTAGGATCCCTCTTTGTTTTTTCGGGTATGGTTGTGCCCCAGTAAAAGGAGTTTGAATGAAAACCAAGTTTATTTTTGTCACCGGCGGTGTTGTCTCCTCGCTGGGTAAGGGACTCGCGGCCGCATCCATCGGTGCGCTGCTCGAGGCCCGGGGCTTACGGGTTTCGATGCAGAAAATGGATCCCTATATCAATGTTGATCCCGGCACCATGAGCCCGTTGCAGCACGGAGAAGTCTTCGTTACCGATGATGGGGCTGAGACCGATCTGGATCTTGGGCATTATGAGCGCTATACCCGTGCTCAGCTCTCAAGAAAATCTAATTTCACCACGGGGCAGATTTATGATGCGGTCATCCGTAAGGAGCGCCGGGGCGATTATTTGGGGGGAACCGTTCAGGTCATCCCTCATATCACCAATGAGATCAAGGAGAAGATTCTCGCCAACGCCCAGGGCGTCGACGTAGCTATCGTGGAGGTGGGGGGCACCGTAGGTGATATCGAGTCACTGCCCTTTCTCGAGGCGATTCGCCAGTTTCGCGCCGACCGTGGCCGCGACGATGTCATCTATGTACACCTGACCCTGGTTCCCTATATCGCCACGGCCGGAGAGCTCAAGACCAAACCGACGCAGCACAGCGTTAAAGACCTGCGTCAGATCGGCATTCAGCCCGATATTCTGCTTTGTCGCTGTGACCGGGAGATCCCTCGCGAGATGAGGGCGAAAATCGCCCTGTTCTGCAATGTGAGCGAAGAGTGCGTCATCACTTCAAGGGATGTGGCCAATATTTACGAAGTACCTGCCTGCCTGCACGAGGAGGGACTCGACGAGCGTGTCATCGATTGCCTGAACATCTGGACCAAGGCCCCCGACCTGGCTCCCTGGCATCGTATTGTCAAGCGGGTGACCGAGCCGGAAGGTGAAACCTCTATCGCGGTCGTGGGCAAATACCTCGATCTCACCGAGAGCTACAAGTCCCTGTCCGAGGCGCTCACCCACGGCGGCATTGCCAACAACTGCCGAGTCCGCATCAAGTATGTGGACTCCGAGGCCATCGAGCGTCATGGGGTCAACGACGCCTTTGACGGGGTAGACGGTATCCTGGTTCCCGGCGGTTTCGGTGAGCGCGGCAGCGAGGGGAAGATCGAGGCTATCCGTTATGCCCGGGAAAACGCCATTCCCTTTTTCGGGATCTGTCTCGGTATGCAGATGGCCGTGGTTGAGTTTGCCCGCAATGCCTGCGGTCTCAAGGACGCCTATTCCAGCGAATTCCGTGAAAATGCCGAGCATCCTGTCATCCATATCATGGAGGGGCAAAAAGAGGTCGATACCAAAGGCGGCACCATGCGCCTGGGTGCTTACCCCTGCAGCCTCAAGGAGAAGAGTCTGGCTCGTCGTATCTATGGCAAGGCCGAGATCGACGAGCGGCACCGTCATCGTTTCGAATTCAATAACGCCTACCGTCAGACGTTGGAGTCGGCCGGACTGGTCTTCTCCGGGGTGAATCCTGAACTGGATCTGGTGGAAATCGTCGAACTGCCCGATCATCCCTGGTTTCTGGCCGGACAGTTCCACCCCGAGTTCAAGTCTAGGCCCATGGACCCGCATCCCCTGTTTGAGTCCTTCGTTGGAGCCAGTCTGAAGAATAGGACGTCAAACGCATGAACGTACGTGAGATACGGGTTGGTGAGACAGTTTTCGGTGGAGGCCGTCCTCTGGTGCTAATCGCCGGCCCCTGCGCCATCGAGTCTGAAGCTCAGACGCTGGAGATCGCCCGTTATCTTAAGGATCTGTGCGCAAGGCTGGGCGTGGAGCTTGTATTCAAGGCATCTTTTGATAAGGCCAATCGCACCAGCGTCACCTCTTATCGCGGTCCCGGTATGGAAGAAGGGCTTCGGATTCTGGCCGAGGTCAAGAAGCAGCTGGCGCTTCCTGTTTTGAGCGATATTCACGATATCTCTCAAATAGCCCCGGCAGCGAAGGTTCTCGACATCCTGCAGATTCCCGCATTTCTCTGTCGCCAGACCGACCTGCTGGTGGCCGCAGGGCGCAGCGGCTGCGTGGTCAATGTCAAGAAGGGGCAGTTTCAGGCGCCTTGGGACATGGAAAACGTGGTGGGCAAGATCGCCAGTACGGGCAACAGCAATGTTCTGCTCACCGAGCGGGGAGCCAGTTTCGGGTATAACAATCTGGTGACCGATATGCGCTCTCTGGCCATTATGCGCCAGAGCGGAGTGCCGGTGATTTTCGATGCGACCCATTCTGTTCAGCTCCCCGGTGGGGCAGGGGGGGTATCTGGGGGACAGAGGCAATTTGTTGCGTCTCTCTCCCGTGCAGCTGCGGCTGTGGGGATCGACGGACTCTTTTTGGAAGTTCATCCCGATCCCGACCGGGCCCTTTGCGATGGGCCAAATTCCATCGCTCTTTCTGATCTTGAGCCCCTGATTAATCAAGTATGGTCCATTGATCGAATTGTGAAAGAAGAAGGTATCTGAATATGGATATGCTCGAATCCGCACGCAAAGTTCTTCAGGTCGAAGCCGATGCCCTGATCGCCCTGCGCGACCGTCTTGACGAGACCTTTGAGCAGGCTGTGCAGCTGATTCTGGACTGTTCCGGTCGAGTTGTGGTCACCGGTATGGGCAAGTCCGGGCTGGTCTGCCAGAAAATCGCTTCCACCATGGCCTCTACGGGGACTCCTTCCTTTTTTCTTCATCCCGCCGAAGGGGTTCATGGCGACCTGGGCATGCTGATGAAGGGCGATGTGGTGATTGCGGTCTCCAATTCCGGTGAAACCGAGGAGATCACCCGCATTCTGCCCATTGTCAAGCGTATGGGGCTCAAACTCATAGGCATGAGTGGCAAGCCGTCCAGCACCCTCTGCCGGGCCAGCGATGTCTTTCTCGATATCTCGATTCGCGAAGAGGCCTGCCCTCTTGGATTGGCTCCCACGGCCAGCACCACGGCTACTCTGGCGATGGGGGACGCGTTGGCGGTTTCCCTGCTGCTTCAGCGGGGTTTTCGGGAAGAGGATTTTGCCCTTTTTCACCCCGGTGGAGCTCTGGGCAAGAGGCTGCTTCTTCGGGTCGAGGATATCATGCATGCCGGAGCTGATATTCCCATCGTTCGCCAGGGCACTTCGGTCAAGGACGCCCTGTTCGAGATTACCGCCAAGAAGATGGGGGTCACCGCCATAGTCAGTGGTGACGGTTCGCTGGTCGGCGTCTTTACCGACGGCGATCTTCGGCGCAGTCTGGAAATATCTCTGGATGTACTTCATCGGCCCATCGATGAACTCATGGGGCGCTCTCCCAAGCGTATACTGCGTCAGAATCTGGCCGCCAAGGCGTTGCAGGTGATGGAGTCTAACTCTATTACTTCCCTTTTCGTTTTCGAGGATGAGCACAGTAATCATCCCGTAGGGGTCCTTCATATGCACGATCTGCTTAAGGCGGGGGTGGTCTGATGCAAGAAAAACTCAAAAAAATCCGCCTTTTGCTCATGGATGTCGACGGCGTTCTGACTGACGGACGAATTGTCTACGATAACGAGGGCAACGAACTCAAGTTCTTCGACGTCAAGGACGGTCATGGCCTCAAGATGCTTCAAAGGGCGGGCTTTAAGATTGGTTTTGTCACCGGACGTGAATCGGCGCTGGTAAGCAGGAGGGCCGAAGAGCTTGAAGTTGATTTTCTCTACCAGGGGGCGAAGAACAAGGCTGTCCCCTATGAGGAAATCCTTCAGCGAATGGGCTGCCAGGACGATGAAGTCGCCTACATCGGCGATGATCTCATCGACCTGCCTATTATTTTGCGGGCGGGATTTTCCGTAGCCGTCTGCGATGCCGTGGATGAGGTCATCGAAAGCGCCGATTATATGACGAAGCGTCCCGGCGGGCGTGGCGCTGTTCGGGAGGTTTGCGATCTGCTGCTCAAGGCCTCCGGTCGTTGGCCTGAAGTGACCGAACGCTATTACCGGTAACATTCTCTGTGTGAACCGTTCTCCCGCCTCTTAGTACAAAAGATGTGCCATTCGGCAAATCTTCCCTTTCGTCCTGTCCCCGCTAGATGTTATATTCCCCCTAGTTATTTTGAGGGAGCGTACCATTTGAGGCGTCTTATTGCCCTTTTTATAGTTTTGATCTGTGCTGCCTTGGTTTTTTTGGTTGTGCGAAACTATACCCGCACAGCTGCCAAAGAGATGTTTGTGGAGGACCTTCTTCCCAGCGTGGATCTTGCTCTTCAGAAGATCAGTTACACCGAGACGAAGGATGGGGAAAATCAATGGACCCTCAACGCAAAAAATGTACTCTATGAAAACGAGTCCGGAGAGGCGACTCTTGAGCAAATCGATCTGCAGCTCTTTCTCTCGGAAGCACGGGGGGGAGACGTCTTGGTGACTTCTCAGGGCGGCGCTATAAATCGGGCACAAAAAAGAGTCGAATTAGCCGGGGATGTGCTCATTGAGCAACCGCTCAGTTCCTATAAGATTCGGACGCAAAAGCTTACCTATGATGCTCCTCGGAAAGAATTTTCCAGTCTCTTGCCTGTTCAGTTTCATGCAGAGGGATTTGAGGTCAGTGGGGTCGGTATGACCTTTGACTATCAGCGCAGACATCTTGTGCTCAAACGTGATGTGGAGGCAGTTTTTCATGAACGTTAATCGGCGTTTTTTCTGGGGAACTCCTCCGGTTTTACTGCTGTTTCTAATGCTGACTGTTGGCGCTGTTCAGGGGCAGGATCCAGCGGATTCTCTACATGTCACATCGCAGCGCCTGGAGGTTCTGGACGCCCAGGGGCTTGCCCTCTTCACGGGTGATGTGGTGGCAAGGAGGGGTGATACGACTCTTTATGCCGAGACGATGAGAGTCTATTACGATCAGCAGACCCGTAAACTCCTGAAAATCGAGGCTGTGCAGGATGTCCGCGTGATTCAGGGGGACCGCGTCGCGACCTCTCAGGCGGCCACTTATGAGACTCGGGATGCTAGTATTCTGCTTACCGGTGGGGCGCGAGTTAATCAGGGTGATAATTTTGTGGAGGGGGAGCAGATCGTTCTGTACCTTGATCAGAATCGCAGCGTCGTTGAAGGGCCCTCAGGTGGGCGCGTCAATGCCGTCTTTCAGTCTGCTCCGGAATCGTCCCCATGACTCGTCGTCTCGAGGCTCGAGGGCTCTGTAAGGCATTTAACGGCCGGTCTGTCGTCGATAAGGTTGATCTTTGCCTGAGTTCGGGGGAAGTTGTAGGTTTGCTCGGTCCCAACGGAGCAGGCAAGACCACTTCATTTTATATGGTAGTCGGTCTGACCCGCCCTGATTCCGGAGAAGTTTTTCTGGATGACCAGTCCATCTCGGATCTGCCCATGTATCAGCGTGCCCGTGCGGGTATCTCATATCTTGCCCAGGAAGCCTCAATTTTTCGTAAGTTGACCGTTGAGCAGAATCTGCTGGCTGTTCTGGAGGGGACTGACTTGCGCCGATCGGAGCAGTTGGCTCGCAAGGATCAGTTACTTGAAGAATTTCGAGTGACTCATATCGCCCGCTCCTTTGGTTATGCACTTTCCGGGGGGGAGAGGAGACGGGTGGAAATCGCCCGGGCTCTGGTTCTGGATCCCAGCTTTATCCTGTTGGATGAGCCTTTTGCCGGGATTGATCCCATTGCCGTGATGGATATTCAGCAGATCATTCGGGACCTCAAGTCCCGCGGGATCGGTGTCCTTATTAGCGACCATAACGTACGTGAAACCCTTGGCGTCTGCGATAAAGCGTATATTCTTAATGCAGGAAGCGTTCTGGAGTGTGGAACGCCCCAGCAGATTGCCTCAAGCGAACGAGCCAGGAAGATCTATCTGGGGGACTCATTTCAACTCTAGATCGACAACTGGCCGAAAGTCTTTAATACTATGGCACTTGAATTAAGACAGTCTCTGAAGTTAACTCAGCAGCTGGTCATGACGCCTCAGCTGCAGCAGGCCATTAAACTGCTTCAGATGTCGCGCATGGAGCTGGTGGAGCAGGTACGTGAAGAGATGGAGGAAAATCCCGTTCTCGAGGAGGGTATCGAGGAGAGCGAGGAGCGGACCGCGTCAGATGAAACCGTTGAAGCTGCGCCCGAGCCTTCCGCGGAGGTAGCTGAGGTTAAAGCGACTGATGAAGGGCTTCCGGATATTGACTGGCAGAACTATCTGGATGGTTACAGTCTGGGGGGGGG
>JAAXQG010000251.1 GCA_012974445.1 Desulfuromonadales bacterium | reverse complement strand
AAGGGAAGGCCCGGCATCAGTGCCGGGCCTTTTTTATTGTTTTGTTGCCGATAATCGCGTATTTACCGCCGGGTCTTTAACGATTCTTTTGACGGAGTTTAAAACCTATGGATCGTCCCGATATGACCGGCACTCAGTTGCGTCAGGTAGAAGCCAATCGCCAGGAGTACGGCGATGATTATCATCAACTCCGCTTCATCGATTCCGACGCAGCCGCTGCGGCTGCAAAGCGCAGGGCAGAGCTGCTGCAGGGGCCGCTCAAAGGGGCGGCCATGGGCGCCCAGGGGACCAAGCTGGACATGGACAGGCTCTCTCCGGGGTGCCGAAAATGTGTCGAGGGCACCTGGTCCTGTCTTTTCATCAACGGTAGCTGCAACTGTGACTGTTTCTACTGCCCCACGTCCCAGCAGGAGCTGGGGCTTCCCGTCACCAATTCCCTTACCTTTCGCCATCCGGAAGATTACCTTTTTTATCTGGAACGCTTCGGCTTCGAGGGCTCCGGGCTCTCGGGCGGCGAGCCCCTGCTGACTCCCGGGCGCTGCATCGGCTATCTCTCCGCCATGAACAAACGCTTTGGGGATGCGATGCACAGCTGGCTCTATACCAACGGTACCCTGGTCACCGAAGAGCTGCTCAAGGGCCTTCGGGATGCCGGACTCGGTGAGATTCGATTTGATATCGGGGCTACGGACTACAGCCTGAAAAAAGCCGAACTGGCTGCGCGCTATATACCCACCGTCACCGTCGAGATTCCCGCAGTGCCTGAGGAGGCAGCCAGGCTCAAGGCCCTGATGCCCGCTATGCGCGATGCAGGCATCAGGCATCTCAACCTTCACCAGCTGCGGCTCACCCCCTACAACTTTGCCCGCCTCGCCTCCCGGGGATACAGCTTCGTTCACGGAGAGAAGGTGACGGTTCTGGAGTCGGAACTCTGCGCCCTGGAGGTGATGGCCCACGGGTTTGACGCGGGGATCGACCTGCCCGTTAATTACTGCAGTTTCGTCTACAAGAACCGACATCAGAAGATCGCCGGTCGGCTCCGCTCGGCCCGGAGCATCAAGAAGGGGTACGAGAGTCTCAGCGCCAGCGGACTGATCCGCTCTCTGGTGCTTAGCGCTGAACGCCCTCTGCTGCTGGCGCTGCAGCAGCGCTTCAGCGAGAGCGGTCATGACGGGGCGCTCTGGATGCTCGATGAGGCAAAGGGGCGACTGAGTTTCCATGCGGACCTGCTTTATCTGGTCCCGAAGGGGGAGGGGCGGCTGCACGTCTCCTATGCCGAGGCGGCGCTGCGGGAGCGGGCCAGCGGATATCATCTCTTTCAGGAGCTCAGGCTGCCATCGGGGCGCAAGATGGCCGTGGAGCGCTGGATGCGGATGAAAGAGACGGAGCTGGGCCCTGAGTTCAGGGGCGCGTTGCTTGACTGGTTGGAGGGTGGCGCCCAGACGCCCCCCGTCCTGCTGGCCGATTTTGAGACAGTTGTGCAGGGGATGCAGGACTATTTCTGAGCAGGTCGCACGAAAAAGCCCCGCCTGAAAAGGCGGGGCTTTTTCGTCACTGAAATAAGGATGGGGTCAGTCTTCCCAAGTGATGCAGGCCACGGGACAGTTGTCCATGGCCAGCTCGATCTTCTCTTCCGGTGCACCGGTGGGATTATAGACTCCGGCCTTGTGTTCGGAGATCATCTTGAAAACCTCGGGGCAGAGTCGGGTGCAGGTTTCACAGCCGATACAGGCTTCTGCATCGATCACGACAATACGGGACATGGTTGAAATCCTTTCGGTCATTTTTATGGGAAACTATCAAAATGATGCGTTAATTGCCACCCTCAGCATTTAATTGTCTTTCAGGCACAGCTAGTTCCCTCAGTCTCTTGTCGTAAATGTGGTAAAAGAGGAATTATTCGTCTGGATATTTCTTGAAGGGGGCAGGGCTTTGGGCAAGAGGGGCATAAAATCACCCGGCTTAAGAATCGAACTCGCTCTTCATCTGGGACTTTTACTGGGAGCGGCGCTGCTTTTCTCCGGAGTCGTGCTGCTGAAAATGTCGGAGCGTGAGCTGCTTGAGCAGAAGCTTTCCTCTTTGCTGGAACTCACCAGGGTTCAGCACCTTGCGCTTGAAACGGATCTTGGTCAGCCCTATGCCGATCACCTGAGTACCCGGTTTGCTTCGCTCTTCTCTCTGGACTCAACCGATATCGCCTCCTACGCCCTGCTTACCGATAAAAATTCCAATACAATTGATTACTTCGGCAGCACAGGCGATCAGGGTGTCTCTCAGCCCGAGCTGCGACGGGCTCTGCTGCTGGATGAACCCCTGGTGAGCATCAGTGGTCAGGGAGGGGGGCTCTGGGATATTTCCACTGCCGAAAAAACCCACCTGCGCTTCACAAGAGCAATACGTGTACGCAATGAGATTGTCGGGGTTCTTCAGCTCAGCTACTCTCTGGAGGGGAGCTGGAAAGGGCGATCGAAGACTACCAGGGCCATCCTGATTTATGTGCTGGCCTATGGGGGCGTACTGCTTGCTTTCGGCCTCTACCAGCTCAATCGCCGCGTTGTACGGCCGCTGAAGAAATTGATGGAGTTTACCGATCATGTCTCCCGTGGAGAGCTGGATCGTGATTTCTCCGTCGAGGGGCCAAGGGAAATGGGAGCGCTCTCGGAGGCTTTCAATCGCATGGTCCGGGCTCTGAGGCAGAGTCGGGAAGAAACCCTCAAAAATATCCAGTCTCTCCAGGTGGCCAACAGGGAGCTGCGGCAGGCTCAGCTGGAGGTATTGCATGTCGAGAAAATGGCGTCGGTTGGCCATCTTTCCGCCGGGCTGGCCCATGAGATCGGCAATCCCCTGGGGGCGCTGACCGGGTATTTGAGCCTGCTCAAGAGCGAACTGCACAATACTCCGAATCAGGATCTGGTCGGGCGCTCTCTGGCGGAGGCGGCCCGCATTGACCGGCTGATCCGCGAATTGCTGGATTTTGCGGCTCCTGGAGATCAGCAGTGTTCGCAGGTAGACCCCTGCCAGGTACTACATGAGGCGCTGGTGATGCTGCAGCAGCAGGGGGCGCTAAGGGGGATTGAGCTCCATGATCATCTGCCTGAGGTGCTCGGCCCGGTCTGGATTAATCCCCAAAGTCTGTTTCAGGTCTTTGTGAACCTGCTTCTTAACGCCCGCGACGCCCTTGTCGAACCGGGAACCCTGGAGCTGGAGGGCGGGGCCGATGGAGACCTTATTCGCATCAGTATCAGGGACAGCGGTTGCGGTATGAGCGAAAAAGAGTTGCGCCACATCTTCGATCCTTTCTTTACCACAAAGCCTCAGGGCCAGGGGCGGGGGCTGGGATTGACGATCTGCCACAGGATTATCACCGAGGCGAAGGGGCGCATCAGCGTTCAGTCGAAGCCGGGGGAGGGGACCTGTTTTACCCTCAGCTTCCCCCTTAACAGGACTACAGGATGCCCACGATGAATTCATGCGAGAAGATTCTGGTTATCGACGATGAGTCGTCCATGAGGCATATGCTTCGACTGGTTCTGGAGAAGAATGCATACCAGGTCAGTGAGGCCGCTCATGGTAAGGAGGCTCTGGCGCTGCTTGAGCGTGAAAGCTATCGGTTGATTCTCTGTGATCTGCGCATGCCGCAGATGGACGGGCTTGAGTTTCTGGACCAGTTCGCCTCCCGGGGCCACAGCGCAACGATCATCATGATGAGCGCCTACGGCACCCTGGAGTCCGCCATTGAATCTATGAAGCGTGGTGCCTATGACTTTATCTCCAAACCCTTCCAGGCCGACGAAATCATCTTAACCCTCAAAAAGGCTGAGGAGCGCCTCGGCCTCAGGGATGAGAATCTCGTGCTGCGCGAAGAGCTCGGGCGCGAGATCGGGCAGTTGGGCGTCATCTGCGCCAGTGCCGCCATGAGACGGATTATGGAGATGGTGGCTCAGATCGCTGCCTCCAGTCACCCCGTCCTGATTACAGGGGAGACCGGTGTGGGCAAGGAGGTTATCGCCCGCGCTCTTCATCGATGCGGTCCTCGCAAGGATGCTCCCTTTGTCGCCCTGAATTGCGCGGCCGTCTCTGCGGGTATTCTGGAGTCGGAGCTGTTTGGTCATGCCAAGGGGGCCTTCACCGGTGCAGACCGAAGCCATGAAGGGCTCTTTCGCGCTGCGGATGGGGGAGTGCTGTTTCTGGATGAAATCGGCGAGCTGCCTCTGGAGCTTCAGCCCAAACTTCTGCGGGTGCTTCAGGAGCGGGAGGTTCGGGCTGTCGGGGAGACGAAAACCCGTAAGGTCGATGTTCAGATCGTAACCGCCACGGCGAGAAATTTAGCCGAGGAGGTCCGTCAGGGGCGTTTTCGTGAGGACCTGCTTTTCCGCCTCAATCTGGTGGAGATTCCGGTTCCTCCCCTTCGGGACCGGGTGGATGATATCGCCCCTCTGGCCGAATATTTTCTGAAAAAAGCGGCCCTGCGTGACAAACGCAGCATCCCGGTGTTGAGCGAAGAGGCCCTGTCAGCCCTGAAGGGCTATCGCTGGCCCGGCAATGTTCGGGAGCTGCGCAACTTCATCGAGAAGACGATTATCTTCTGCCGCAGTCCCCGGATCGACATCGAAGACCTCCCCTGGCAGGACAGGCGTGCGCAGCGCCGTGACGAGGATGCCTTCTCCCTTAAGGTTGCCACCGAACGCCTGGAGCGCGAGTTCATCCGCAAGGCCATGGCCCGCACGGGGGGGAACAAGACCCAGGCGGCCCGGCTGCTTGAGATCAGCCTTCGCACTCTTCAATACAAGCTTAAGGACTACGTCATGGAGTAGTCTCCCGCCTCGGCGTCCAGCCCCGCCCTTGACCCGATCCTTTCCCCAGAAGGGGAGTGAGACAGGCTCTGCCCTGCAAAGTTTTCCTGCGGCCATGCAATTTTTGCATGGCCGCTTTCTTTTCTGAAGCTTCCCTCATATGTAACTCATTGTAATTGCATGAATCTGTGTTGATTCGGACAGTGGCAAGGCGCTTGCAAACTAAGTAATTGAAGGCACCAACTGTCGAAGGGAAACGCACCATGCATCGGTTGTCCAATTCCTCGGGTTTTACACTCATTGAACTACTGGTGGCGCTGAGCATCTTCGCCATCGGGCTGCTCAGCCTCGCCTCAATGCAGGTGACGGGCATCCGTTACAACGCCTCGGCCAATGCCAACTCCATCGGTGGCTCCGTTGCGCAAGGGGTGCTTGAGGAGATACTGGCTCGTGACTCTACCGATCCGTTTTTCGATGTCGATGATGTCTCCCCCTTTGTCTGGGATTTCGATAATGGTACGGCGGGGGTCAATAATCTGGTGATTACCGGTGGCGGCAGCTACAGCGCAACGATTCAGCGCGACGCCGACAACCCGGTGAACAATGTCACGAGAGTTGACGTGGTGGTGACCTATGTCGGTGCTGCGGGCACCAAGACGCTCTCTCTTACCGGTTTCAAGAGGTCGATATGATGACGCTGAAGCGACTGCGTACGCAGCGGGGCTACACTCTGGTTGAGCTGATGGTGGTTGCCGGAATCATGGGGCTGGTGATCATGTCCATGTACTCGCTCTATCTGAATACGGCCAAAACCTCAAGCACCACCGAGGAGGTTATCGAGGTTCAGCAGAACCTTCGCATCGCCCTGGAGCAGATGAAAAAAGATATGCGCATGGCCGGTTTTCTGGTTCCGACGGGTGCCCCCTTTTCTTCGGCGCCCATGACGCCCTCGGACGATAATGGCGATGGAGACTGTGTTGATGGCGGAGAATTCTGCCTGACGATTCAGACGGCAACCTCTTTTGGAGTCGCAACCAGGATAAATCTGGGCACGGGGGGGATTTTGAGCATTGCCGATACCATTGGAGCGGCAACCCCGCAGGATTTTACCGTCATCCTTTCCTCTATGGTTGATCAGTTCAGTGTTGACGACAGCGTGCGGTTTATCCGTCCCGGCGATGCAAATGCCGTCAAAAATGCAACGGTGACAGCCACGGTCTCAAGTGTTGATCGTACCGTTCCCAGGGTTTCCCTGGACGGGCTCAACAGCTATGGCGGTGACGGTACCGACGAGATCATCAATAACGGCGATGTTCTTGTCCGGGTTCCGGCGGGGTCAACCCATCCCAACACGATTCAGTATTTTCTCCAGGACGATCCCGACAGTGCCGATGTCGCGATGCATCGTCTGATCAGGAATGATGGCACCGGCAATCAGGTGGTTGCCAACAAAATAAGCGATCTGCAGTTCATTTATCTCCTGGATGACGGCAGTGAGACGACGGCTCCGGCTGCTGCGGATCTTATTAATATCCGCGCGGTGCGTATCATCTTCACGGGGCAGACCGATGCAACCCTCACCGGCCAGGCCAAGTTCTCCGGGGTGAAAACCAGGCAGGCCGTCGGTGTCGTGAGCCTGAGAAACAGATAAGAGAGGTGCGTCAAACCATGAAATTCATGAGCGGATCTCGAGTTGAAACCACCAGGTGTCCTTTGCCCTGCTCCAATCAGAGGGGGATGGCTCTGGTTCTGACGATTGTGCTTCTTGCTGTGATGGGGGTCCTGGGGATGACGGTGCTCAATTCCACCCAAACGGAACTGGCGATTTCGGGGAACCAGCGTGCCTCTGGCGAGGCGTTTA
>JAAXQG010000100.1 GCA_012974445.1 Desulfuromonadales bacterium | reverse complement strand
CTACTGGCCCTTGGCCTGCGACTCTCAGCGGAGGGCACCGCGCTCCAGGGGCTGAGCGTGCGTAAAATTATCTGTATCGGCGAACCCGTGCGTGACTCTTCGCTGGGGCTTTCTCCCCTGGGGGCGCGGCTTCAGGCTCTCTGGGGGGCAGAGATCTACGGAACTTACGCCAGTACCGAAATGGCTGCGGCTTTTTCCGACTGCTCCCAGGGCACCGGCGGGCACCTGCACCCGGAGCTGATCGCCGTGGAGATTCTCGATGAACAGGGCAATGCTCTGCCTCCGGGGCAGCCTGGAGAGCTGGTCGCCACCCCTCTGCAGGTGACGGGCATGCCGCTGCTGCGTTTCAGAACCGGTGATCTCGTGACCCTGCATCAGGGCCCCTGCCGTTGCGGCCGCAACTCCTGGCGCCTTGGCCCGGTGCTGGGGCGATTGTCCCAGATGCTCAAGGTTCGGGGGACCACGGTCTATCCTCCCGCCATCTTTTCCGCCCTACAGGAAATGGAGGGGGTGCTGGGCTGCTATATCGAGGTTTTTGACGAATACGAACTCTCCGACAGGGTCCGAGTGGTCGTGGCTACAGGTGATTGCTCACTGAGCGCCGAGGCGATCGCCCAGAGCCTGTCTGCCCGTCTGCGTTTCTGCCCCGAGGTGGTTCTGGACTCCCTCGAAAGGGTCCAGGCCCATACCCTGCAGGACGGCAAGCGCAAGCCGGTGACCCTTTTCGATTATCGCCGCTCGGGTCTCCTTCGAGGTTGAGCGGTCCAGAGTTTTTTTGAATCATTGCCAGATCCGTACAAGGAAGGAAAACCCCATGTCTGATACCTCCACTGTTGTGCTCAATGGATACGACCTGACGATCGAAAACATCGTCGCCATTGGCGTCGGAGACAAGAAGGTTAAGCTCGACCCGGAAGCCCTCAAGCGCTGCCGCGCCAGTCGCACCTTTCTTGAGCAGGAGGTTGCGGCCAAACGTGTGATTTACGGGGTCAACACCTCCTTCGGCCCCATGTGCAATAAAATTATCAGCGACGATGAGATCGAGACCCTCCAGGTCAATCTGATACGCAGCCATGCCGCCGGTCTGGGAGATCCCCTCAAGGACTATATCGCCATCGCGGTGCTCGCCGTACGCTTGAACACCCTGGTCAAGGGTTACAGCGGGGTGCGTATCGAGCTGCTGGAATTCATGCAGTACATGATCAATCGGCGCATCGCTCCTTATATCCCCGAGTGCGGCAGCGTCGGTGCCTCCGGTGACCTGATCCATCTGGCTCACCTGGCTCTGGCGGTTATCGGCGAGGGGAAAGTCTTCTATGGGGGAGAGCTGCTTGAGGCCTCTGAGGTGTTTGCCTCCCTGGGGAAAACCCCCATGCGTCTGAGCTTCAAGGAGGGGATCGCGCTGATGAACGGAACCAGCGCCATGACGGGCCTGGCCGCCTTCGCCCTGTTCGGAGCCAAGAAGCTGCTGCGACTTAGCTGCGTCACCGGCGCTTTCGCCCTGGAGATCTTCGGAGGGATCGATGACGCCTTTGACGAGGACCTGCATCGGGTAAAACCCCATGAGGGACAGCTCAGCATCGCCGACACTATCCGCAGACTCTACGATGGGTCGGGCAACATCACCCTGCGCAAGGACATGCACGAGCTCATTCGCAAGCAGCACTCCGACGGGCTTGTATACGAGACCAGCATCAATGTGCAGGATGTCTACTCGGTGCGCTGTACCCCGCAGGTACTGGCCCCTGTCGCCGAGGCCATCGAGCAGGCCGCTCGAGCCGTGGAAATCGAGGCCAACTCCAGCAATGACAATCCCATTATCATTCCGGAGAAGAAGAAGGTGATTCATGGGGGGAACTTCCACGGCCAGAGTATCGGTTTCTACATGGATATGCTCTGCATCGCCATCTCGACCCTGTGCAATATCTCCGAGCGGCGCACCAACAAGTTTCTGGACAAGAGCCTCAACGAGGGGCTGCCCGAATTCCTGATTCCCGGTACCGTCGGCCTCACCATGGGGTTCATGGGGGCCCAGTATCTGGCGACCTCCACCACGGCAGAAAACAGACAGCTGGCAGGCCCCGTGAGCACCAACAGTATCTCCTGCAACGCTTCCAATCAGGATGTGGTCAGCATGGGGACCGTGGCCGCCCGCAAGGCTTTCAAGTCGGTCAGCAACGCCAAGCATATACTGACGCTCGAGGTCCTGGCTGATCTTCAGGCTCTTTCTTTTAGAAACGCCTCCAGGCTGGGAACCGGCACGGGACGGATTTATAAGATCCTCTCCAGCGAGTTCACCCCCTATGATAATTCGGGAGTGTTTCACGAATTGCTGGTGAAAACTCGCAAGCAGCTCTTCTCCAGTCAGCTCTTTGACGACCTCTCGGTCTACTGGCAGTAACTCTGCAAAGGATCCCCATGTCGACCCTGGATACGACTATGCCCCTGCCCTTAAGCGCCGAAGCGCTGATTCCGCACCGCGCCCCCATGCGCCTCATCGACAGCCTGATCGCCATTGACGGGCAGCAGGGGGTGGTGGAAACTCTGGTTCCTGATGAGTCGCCCCTGGTGGATGAGTGCGGAGCGCTGGATCCGGTGGCCCTGGTGGAACTGCTGGCTCAGGCTTATGCGGCTGTTCACGGGTATCAGGATCTGAGTCGGGGGCTTTCGGTGCGACAGGGCTTTCTCGTCGGTTCCCGCAGGGTGAGTATTCTGGGCCGGGTCCGCAGCGGCGATCTCCTCCAGATCTCCATTCGCACCCTGGGCACCCTGGAAGGATTCGCCGTGGCCGAAGGAGAGGTTCGCTGTGGGGACGTTCTGGTGGCCGAAGGGTCCGTCAAGCTCTGGGTTCCCGGTGTGGTTGACGAAGCGGGGGCAGGGCAATGAAGTGGACTGTTCTGGGTGTTCTTTCGCTCCTTCTGTGCTCTGTCATGCCGACCTCGGTCAGCGCTGAGACGGAGATTCCGGCTCTGATTGAGATTGAACGTATCGCCTCAGGTGTTAAGACTCTCTCCAGTGATTTTGTTCAGGAAAAACATCTCAACATGTTTGATGAGGTCCTGATCTCCAAGGGGCGCTTCTATGTGGAGAAGCCCGACAGGCTGCGCTGGGAGATGACCGAACCTGTGGCGTCGGGTTTCGCCCTGAGCGGGAAACGGGGCAGGCGCTGGCATGGGCCCTCAGGTCGTACCGAGACGTTCAATATCAATCGGGATCCTGTCATGAAGCTGGTGACCGAGCAGCTGCTGGCCTGGGCCAGGGCCGATTTTGACTGGCTGCAAAAGCAGTTTCAAATCCAGGTTTTGAAGAGCAGCCCGGTGATTCTGAGACTGGAGCCCAGAGACGAGGGCACCAAGGCCTACCTGGTCCACCTGCGTATCGGCTTTGCCGCAGGCGGCGGCCACGTAGAACTTGTGGAGATGCACGAGCGGGGAGGGGACTTCACCCGGATGATTTTCAAGAACACCCAGATTAATCCTACCCTCAGCAGAGAGCTCTTTTAAGAACCCATGCGTCTTTTCGGAACCCTCTATCTTTTCTTCGCCCGAAGGCGAGGCCGTCTCTACGCCGCGGTTTTCGCCCTGATGGCCTTTTGCCTGGTCGCGTTCTCCTCCATGGAGATGGACAAGAGTATCGAGGCCATGCTCCCCGACGGGGTCTCAGGGGCGGCTTCGGATTTCAGGATGCTGCAGAAAACCCCTTTCGCCCGGAAGCTGCTGGTGAACCTGAGGGTTTCGGGACATGGGCAGCTTAAGGAGTCGGACCGGCAGGCCCTGCTGGAGGCGGCCCAGAGGCTTGAAGGCCTGATGCTGCCTCCTTTTTTCTCCCGGGTAGTATCGGGCCCGGGGGAGCAATTGAAGGCCGGTTTTCTGCCCTGGCTCATCGAAGCCCTGCCCAATCTGGTTACCGAGCAGGATCTCGACCGCCTTTCCAGGGAGTTGAATGCCGATGGGGTCACCCGTCGCCTCCAGGATTCCTATACCCAACTGCTTTCACCTCAGGGCTGGGCGGTCAAGGGGATGATTCAGCGCGATCCCCTGGCGCTGCGGGAGCTGGCGCTGGAGAAGTTCGCTGCCCTGAACATGATTCCCGGCATGCGCATCGAGGGCGACCGTTTCGTGAGCGCCGATGGGAAAAACGCCCTGCTGATTGCCGAGACGGCTGTTGACATGGCCGACTCCGAGGCTGGCCGGGCCCTGCTGGATCATTTCGAGATGCTGGTAGCCCAATCGGTCCCGGCGCAGCTGGAGGTCTCGCTGGTCAGCGCCCATCGCTACACGGTGGCCAATGCCGAGGCGATCCAGGAGGACCTGGTCCTGACTCTGGGCGCCACCGCCCTGGCTCTGGCTCTGATCTTTCTGTTTTTTCTGCGCAGCCTCGGGGCCGTCGCGGTCTTTGTCCTCCCGCTGGCGGTTCTGAGTGTCGCGACTCTGGCGGTGGCGCTCTGTTTCGAGCGGGTCTCAGCCATCACCCTGGGGTTCGGCGCCGTGTTGATGGGGATTTCTGTGGATTTTGCCCTTCATGTCTATTTCGCCCTGCGCTCAGGAAGCGCTCAAGCGCAGAGGGTCATCGAGGATATCGCCCGCCCCCTGCTGCTGGGGGGACTGACAACCATTGGGGCCTTTTCTGTGCTGCTGTTTTCGGATCTGCCCGGGCAACGGCAGCTGGCGGTTTTTTCCATCGCCGGAATCCTGGCCGCCTTGCTGTTCTCTCTGGTCCTGTTGCCTCACATCCTGGGGGGCTCGGGCAAGGCCCGGGGGCAAAAAGCTTTTTCTCTGCCCAAAGGCAAAGGTCCCTGGCACCGTCCTGTCGTCCTTGTTTGCTGGGCGGCCCTCATGGTTCTGTGCTCTTTGCAGGGGATGAACCTCGGGTTTAACGGCGATCTGCGCGCCCTGAGTATCACCCCTGCGGATCTTCAGGACGCCGAGGAGCACCTGAAACAGACCTGGGGCAACATGCGTGGCAGCGCCATGATATTTGCCGAGGGGGAAACCCTGCAAGAAGCTCTGGAGGTTAACGAAGCACTCTTCGGCGCCCTTAGCCGCGCCCTGCCTGAGGCGAAACTGGTCTCTCTCGCTCCCCTGGTTCCTTCGCTGCGAGCACAGCAGCAGAGCCGAGAGCTCTGGCAGCGTTTCTGGCACGGAGCACAGGGGCAAAAAATACTTCAGGAGATGGATGTACAGGGGCGCACCATGGGTTTTTCCCAAACAGCCTTTACCCCCTTTCTGGATTCCCTTCGGGCCGAACCCCTCGCTGTGCAGATCGAAGATCTTCGGGGGCAGGGCCTTGGTGAGATCCTCGACGCACTGGTGCTGCAGGAGGAGGGAAAGGTACGGCTGCTGACTCTGGCACCCGATGGTCCGGAGCTTGTGGGACTCTTCGAGAACGCTTCCCCTGTTGAGGGGGCGCATCTGGTCTCCCAGTCCAGATTCCGGCAGCAGCTCAGTTCTGCTGTGGGGGCCGACTTTACCCGCTTTATCGTCTCGGCGCTGCTGGTCGTGGCGCTGCTGGTGACCCTGCTGTTTCGGCAGCCCAAGAAGATTCTCTGCGCCCTGCTTCCCGTTGTGTCGGGACTGCTGTTCATGTTCGGGGTCATGGGCTGGTGGGGGCTGGAGTTCAATCTGTTCAATGTGGTGGCAACCATCCTGATTATCGGTCTGGGGGTGGATTACGGCATCTTCATGGTGTGCAAGCTCTCCGAGGGTTATGACCATGATACGGACCGGGCCATCCTGGTCTCCGGGCTGACCACCATCGCTGGCTTCGGAGCCCTGGTGCTGGCCGGCCATCCAGCCCTCCATTCCATCGGGGTGACGGTGCTGCTGGGGATCAGTGCGGCCATACCCGCGGCTCTCTTTGTCATTCCCGCTATTTATCTCAGGGGCAGCCGATGAGGGGACTTCTGTTTGCGCTGGCTCTTCTATGTCTCGGTGCCTGCAGCGCCGCCCCTTTTGCGCCGCCACGACTGGTGAAGACCGTCGCCTTAAGTGCGTCGCAGCTGGCACAGAAGCACTGGAGTTCGACTCCGGCGGTCTATCGCATGCGCCATGCGGCCCTGCTTGAAATCGGGTTCAGGCAGATTCCCATGAACGGATTCATGGAATTGAATCTGGTGGAGGGCAGCGCGCGCCTCGTGGCCATGGACAGCATGGGGATCAAGCTCTTCGATCTTTCGGTTATTGGGGACAGGGTCGAGCAGCACAGCATGATCCCGGCTCTGGCCCGGCTGCCGCAGCTGAAGCAGGAGATAGCCCGGAGCCTCAGACGCATCTTTCTCGATCCGGGACCCGCCTCCGGGGATGTTCTGGAGACGAGCAAGCGCAGCTACAGCACGGAGCGTAAGGAGAGGGGGATCGATCTGGAATTTGTGTTCGGCGGTCCCGATCAGACCCTCCTTGAAAAACGAGGGCGCGGCCCCGGTGAAAACTGGACGGTGCGCTATTTTGACTACCAACTGCTGGGGCAGCGTCATATCCCGGCAGGGATCCTGCTGCATGATCGCAGCGCGGGGTACAGGCTGACTCTTTGGCAGCAGGGGGTGAAGAGAACCGATGAATAGACTCAAGCAGGAAATCCTGGCGGCAGCAGTTTCCCTGCCACGGCAGACGGGGCCGGGGGCCTTTGTCAGAGATTACATTTTTCAAGAAGACTTTGTGGGTTTTCAGGGGCACTTTCCCG
>JAAXQG010000178.1 GCA_012974445.1 Desulfuromonadales bacterium | reverse complement strand
GGGTCAAGCTCCCAGAAAATAAGCGTTTTTCGCTTTCCGGCTCTGCGCTGCCCAGGGAGTTGAAATCCCGCAAGCTGGAGTGGACTCGATTCCAGGGCAATGGTGAGCAGCTCTTTGATCTGGAGATTCCGGCGGTACTCGAATTCAGTTTGCCCGGAGTCAGAGGCAAGAGATATCTGCTGCTCAGTCATCAGCAGGGAAATGCCTATGTAGTCAAGGGGCCTGCGGGGCAAAGTTGGAATCTTGGCCTGCAGGAGCTTAAGGTTCTCTGGTTCGGTAAGGGGTATGTCATGTGGCGTAATCATCTGGGGTTGGCTCCCCTGGATCATCCGGGAAAAACCGGGGCCTCCGTAACCCAGCTGCAGCAGGCCCTCGGAACACTGGGCTATGAGGTGGGCGCCAGGGGGGTCTTCGACTCCGGCACTATCCAGGCGCTGACCCGTTTTCAGCGCGATCGTGGGCTGAGTCCCGATGGCCGGGTCGGGCCCCGGACCCTGCTGCATCTGAATCGCGCTATTTCTGCTGCGGGTGAACCCCGATTGGGGAACGGGTTATGAGTTCGATACTCAAGGCACTCAAGAAGCTCGAGGGTGCGGGGGCGCAGCGCAGTAGTATCGAGGTCGCTCGATCAATATTGCCCGGTGAGGTGGATGAGCCCCGAGGGAGGCGTTTGTTTATTCCTGTGGCCGTAATCTTTCTCCTGTTTTTTTTGGGGGCCGTCCTGTATCTGATTTCAACGGTCGATGAGCCCTCCGATGTCCGGGCTTTGAGCACGAAACCGTCGTCCCCTCAGACTCAAGCTCCATCGCTGCTGCTTAGCCCTGCTGCTGTGGGTCGGTCTGCTGCGCCATTGCCCCTCGCGCAGAGTCCGAACCCCGAAAGTCCTGATCCCGTTGTTAAGGTTGCGAAGAAGGCTCCCGCAGTACTGGCCGTGCCCCTGCTCCTGGAGGATATTCTTTATCAGGAGCAAGCCTCGGATCGCATGGCCGTAATCAACGGTTTGCCCGTAATGGAGGGGATGGAGATGGAAGGGGGGCAGATTCGCGAAATCCTCCCCGACCGAGTTCTTTTCTTTTATCGGGATGTCCTCTATACTGTTTTTCCGGATGGCGGAGACTGATGGCCGACAGGATATGTTTTGGTGGTGGGAGTTGAGTTCCTGCTGTGGCGAATGCTAGAAAAAACTCTTGAAAACAGTGGCTTTTCGTGTTAAATCAGGGCAACTTTTTTATAGATTTTGAAAAAGTGGGTTTCGGCTCACTTTTTTTATTTTGAGGTTATGCCGATCGTGAGTCAGACAATAATTGAAAAAATCACTGAGATTTCAGCCCCCATTCTAGACTCGCTCTCTCTTGAGCTGGTGGATATGGAGTATCGCCGCGAAGAACGCGGGTGGATCCTTCGTGTTTACATCGATAAGGAGGGTGGGATTAATCTGGACGCTTGCGCAGAGTTCAGTCGTGAGCTCGGGGCGATTCTTGAGGTAGAGGATCCTATTAAGGTTGCGTATTACCTTGAGGTTTCTTCTCCGGGGATTCATCGTCCTTTGAAGAAGTTGGCCGATTTTGATCGCTTCGCTGGTTCGCTGGTGAAGATCAGGACCCATGAGGAGATTGACCCTGACGGGGTCGGTCGTCTGCGCAAGATGTTCTCCGGTGAGTTGCTCGGTGTGAAGCAGGGTAATGTTCTGGTGCGCCTAGATGAGAAGTCGGCTCCAGAGGTGGGGATCGAATTCGATCTCATTGCCAAGGCGAATCTTGATTTCAAGTTTTAGTTTTTTTATTCAGTCATCGATATAAAAGAAAACGCACGGCTTTTTTGTGAGCTGTGCAGGATACAGGGGATCGTTAATGGTAGGAAATCTGAACCATATTATTGATCAGGTTGTGAAGGAAAAAGGGATTGATCGCGAGGTACTGGTTGAGGCTCTTGAAGCCTCCGTGCTTTCCGCGGCCAATAAAAAATTTCGCAATACCCGGGATCTTGAGGCTCGCTTTAATGCTGAGTCCGGTGAGGTTGAGCTCTTTGAGTTTGTGATCGTGGTCGAAGAGGTCACCGATTCTTATCGTGAGATCGATATCGAGGAAGCTCGCGAGGTCGATCCCGGCGTAGAGCCCGGCGATTCTCTCGGGATGAAGATCGATGCTGGTCAGTTTACCCGGGTTGCCGCTCAGGCTGCCAAGCAGGTCATCATTCAGAAGGTTCGCGAGGCCGAGCGCGAAGGGGTTTATAACGAGTTCAAGCATCGGGTGGGTGAGCTGGTCAATGGCATTGTCCGGCGCTACGAGCGAGGTGATCTCGTTGTTGACCTGGGGCGTGCCGAGGCGCTGCTGTCCCATCGCGAGCAGGTGCCCCGCGAAAACTACCGTCAGGGCGATCGAGTACGCGCCTATATTATTGAAGCGAAACTCTCTCCCAAGGGGCCTCAGGTTATTCTTTCCCGGACCCATCCGGGGATGGTCACTGCACTCTTCCACGTTGAGGTGCCCGAGGTTCATGAGGGGTTGGTGGAGATCAAGGGGGTTGCCAGAGAGCCGGGCAGCCGTGCTAAGATAGCCGTTGTGTCTCATGACCCCGATGTCGATCCCGTTGGAGCCTGTGTAGGAATGAGGGGGTCGCGCGTTCAGAATGTGGTTTCTGAATTGCGTGGTGAAAAGATCGATATTGTGCCCTGGTCTTCAGATATTGCTCGTTTTGCTGCGGCCGCTCTCTCTCCCGCCGAGATCTCCCGTATCTATGTGGATGATGAGGAAGAGGCTCTTGAGGTCGTCGTTCCTGATGATCAGCTTTCGCTGGCCATCGGTAAGAAGGGGCAGAATGTCCGCCTGGCTGCCAAGCTGACCGGCTGGAAGATCGATATCAAGAGCGAGTCGAAGGTCGCGGAGGCAGAGGCTGCTTCTGCTCTTGTAGACGAAGAAGCTCAGGATGAGGCTGCTTCTGCTCTCGTAAGCGAAGACTCTCAGGATGAGGCTGCTTCTGCTCTCGTAAGCGAAGACTCTCAGGATGAGACTGCCTTTGATCTCGGAAGCGAGGAGACTCAGGATGAGGCTGCGGCCCCGGAGTCGGTAGGCGATGAAGTCTTGGAGGCTGGTGAGCAGGGTGGGTCGGTCGCAGAATGATTCCTTCCGGTACCTCCCGCCCAGCGCCTCAGCGCAGCTGTCTTGGTTGCGGAGAAGTTTTCGAGAAAAAGTCGCTGCTGCGTTTCGTGGCCTCTCCTGGCGGGGAGCTTCTTCCTGATCTGAAGCAGAAACTGCCCGGTCGGGGTGCTTATGTCTGCCGGGATCTTCTCTGCCTGAAGCAGGCCGTGAAGAAAAAAGGATTTGTCCGAACACTTAAAATATCGGCTCTGCCTCCTCTGGCTGAGCTTCAGCAGGGAGTTGCCCTGCATCTGCTGTCCCGGGTCGAGTCACTGATTGGGGTGGCCAGAAAGGCTGGGCATGTTTGCGGGGGCAGTAACCTCGTTATGCAGTCGTTGGAACGGGGTGGTGAGTTGGCCCTGGTGATCTGTTCGGAGGATATCTCCGAGGGGATCGGTGAAAAAGTTCGCCGAAAGGCCGCCAATGCTGGTGTCCCCTGCGAACAGCTCCTGACCAAAGCGCGCTTGGGTGCCCTGGTCGGTCGGGACGAACGTAGTGTGATGGCTTTTGCCCGTGGCGGTTTGGCCAAAGAAATTCTTCAGGAACTTAGAACGTACAGCAAAATAGTTGGGGAGCATTGATGGGAAAGACTCGGGTTTACGAACTGGCGCAGAAGATGTCTCTGGATAACAAGGTCCTGCTGGCTGAGCTGCAGAAAGCGGGGATCGAAGTGAAAAGTCATATGAGCGTGCTTGAGGAGGAGGACCTGCGTAAGTTTCAGGATTCCTCCGCTGCTGTCGAGCAGAAAGTCGAGGAAAAGCGGGTGCAGCCCGGCGTCATCCGTCGCCGTAAAACCATGGTTGCTGTTCCCGAAACTTCGGACGTCGGCTCTGAGTCACCCTCTCAGGAGGTGGTGGGAGCACCCGTTGGTTCCATGGATACGACCGTTGCCGATCTTGAGCCGAAAAAATCCAAGGTTGCCGAGAAGGTGCCTGAGACGGTAGGGGCTCCCGAGTCAGTAAAGGCTCCCGAGGTTCTTTCCGTTAAGGTTTCCGACGCTCCGGAGGGTTCTCCGGTTGTGAAGCCCCCTGTCGCCGAAAAGGCGTCCGCTGTCGACTCAACCGTTGCTGGTTCAGAGGCTGAGAAGCCTGCTGCCGCTTCCGCACCGGCCGCTCCAACCAGGGCTACGGCATCAAGGGCCAAGATTCTGGGTCGCGTTGAGCTGCCTACTAGAGCTCCCGCTCAAGATCATGGACGTCCTCGTCATGGTCAGGGTGCTGGTCGCCCCGCAGGTGGTCCCGGTGCCGGTCGTCCACAGGGCGCTCGTCCTGCTGGCGGTCCTGGTGCACGTCCCGGTGGTCCCGGTGCACGTCCCGGCGGTCCTGGCGCAAGGCCCGCAGGTGGTCCCGGTGCCGGTCGTCCTCAGGGTGCTCGTCCTGCCGGTGGTCCTGGCGCAGGTCGTCCTCAGGGTGGTCGCCCCGGTTTTACTCCGGCCCCAGGTGAGACCCTCGAGGCATTCCCTGCCAAGGAGGGCCGTTCCAAGAAAAAGAAGGTTAGCAGTACGGGCCGACCAGAAGGCGATTCGCTCGATCGCGGCAACAAGCGCGGTCGCAGAGTCGAGTTTTTCGACGGTGATCGTCAGCACCGAGGTCGCAAGACCAAGCGGGGAGGGGTATCCAAGGAGACCCGCCAGACCGAGATCACTCAGTCCAAGGCCATCAAGAGAATTATTCGCATCAGCGATTCCATTACCGTGGGTGAGCTGGCCAAGCGTATGGGTATTAAAGCCAATGAGTTGATCGCCGAGCTGATTCGTCAGGGCTCGATGGTCACCATAAATCATCCTCTTGATTTTGAAGCTGCATCGCTTCTGGCTGCCGAGTTCAGTTACGAAGTAGAGAATGTTGCCTTTGACGAGAGCACGATTCTCGACCATTCGATCGTGGATCTCAAGGGTGAGCAGGAGGATGAAGGCGATCTGTTGCCCCGTCCCCCCGTTGTCACCATCATGGGACACGTCGATCACGGGAAAACCAGTCTTCTCGACGCTATCCGTCAGGCCAAGATTACCGAAGGCGAGGCCGGCGGTATTACCCAGCACATCGGCGCCTACGACGTGGAGATCAATGGCAGCAAGATCTCCTTTCTCGATACTCCGGGGCACGAGGCTTTTACGGCCATGCGTTCTCGCGGTGCCAAGGTTACTGACATTGTTGTTCTGGTTGTCGCTGCCGATGACGGCGTGATGCCCCAGACCAAAGAGGCGATCAATCACTCCAAGGCCGCCGGTGTTCCCATCATCGTAGCTATCAACAAGATGGATAAGGCCGATGCGAATCCTGACAAGGTGAAGCAGGAACTGACCGAGTTTGAACTTGTCCCTGAAGATTGGGGGGGAGAGACGATCTTTGTCGAGGTCTCGGCGAAGAAGAAATTGAACATCGATCAGCTCCTTGAGATGATTCTGCTGCAAGCAGACGTTCTTGAGCTCAAGGCCAGTCCCACCAAGCGGGCCAAGGGCAGTATCGTTGAGGCACGTCTCGACCGTGGTCGCGGACCTGTTGCCACAGTACTGGTTCAGGAGGGAACGCTGCGTATCGGTGATGCCGTGGTCGCTGGGGTTCATGCCGGACGTGTCCGCTCCATGGTTGATGATCGTGGTCGGGCTGTGCTCGAGGCCGGACCTTCCTGCCCTGTTGAGGTGACCGGTCTTACCGGTACCCCCAACGCCGGAGACTCTCTTTACGCCCTTGCGGACGAGAAGACGGCTAAAGAGGTTGCTCAGCACCGTCAGCAGAAAATTCGTGAACTTGAGCTGGCCAAGAGCGGCAAGATTTCCCTGGAAGATCTCTTCTCCAAGATGAAGGAAGGGGATATTAAGGAACTCAAGGTCATCGTCAAGGCTGACGTTCAGGGCTCTGTTGAGGCGGTCAAGGAATCCCTCACCAAGCTCTCCACCGATGCCTGTCGACTGCTGGTTATTCACAGCGCCGTCGGAGGAATCTCCGAGAGCGATGTGACTCTGGCAGCAGCGTCTGACTCCATCGTCCTGGGCTTCAACGTTCGTCCCGAAGTCAAGGCTTCGGTACTGGCCGAGAAGGAAGGTGTTGACCTTCGTCTCTACAGCATCATTTATGATGCAGTCAACGACGTTCGCGCCGCCATGGAGGGGCTCCTGGCCCCCACGCTTTGCGAAAAGCATCTGGGTCGTGTTGAAGTCCGCGACACCTTCGTCGTCTCCAAGGTCGGGACCATTGCCGGCTGTTATGTGCTCGACGGCAAGGTTGCCCGTAACGCTATGGTACGTCTTGTCCGCGACAGTGTGGTGGTCTGGGAAGGTAAACTCAGCTCCCTCAAGCGATTCAAGGATGATGCCAAGGAAGTAAGCTCCGGTTACGAGTGTGGTGTCGGGCTGGCGAATTATAACGACATCAAAGTGGGTGATATTATTGAAGCCTACGAGATGGAGGAGACCAAAACAGAACTTTAACCCGCATTTGGGGCGTTCATGGTCGTCGGTGTGATAAGGCTGGAGCTGGTTCTTTACGGACCTTCCAGTTTGAAAGAAAAGCGGGGAATCGTGCGCAGGATCCTTGGACGGATCAGGTCGCGGTTCCCCGTTTCCGCAGCTGAGGTCGGAGATCTGGAGTTTTATCAGCGATCCGTCGTCGGTCTCTGTATGGTTCACTATAGTGAGATCGACATCCGAAACACGTTCAACAGTATCGAAAACGAGATTCTTGCTACCGCTCTGGCTGATATCTCCGAGCGGCAGATCGAGATTCTTCATTATTGACAGGAAGAATAGGTGTCCCGTGGAATTTAAACGCTATCATCGTGTCGGTGAGCAGATTCATAAAGAGGTTTCGGCGCTTCTGTTCAAGGGGATCAAGGATCCCCGTATAGGCTTCGTAACCATCACCG
The DNA here is from genome assembly GCA_012974445.1 of Desulfuromonadales bacterium. Classification (GTDB taxonomy): domain Bacteria; phylum Desulfobacterota; class Desulfuromonadia; order Desulfuromonadales; family JAAXQG01; genus JAAXQG01. The sequence continues at coordinate 30,525 of JAAXQG010000178.1, read as the reverse complement.
GAGTGGAAGTGACTCCTGATCTTGCCCTGGCAAAGATTTTTTTCACCGTCATGGGTTCCAGCGAGCAGCGGGAGGAGACTCTCAAGGGGCTGCGCAGCGCTCTGCCGCATATTCGCAGACAGATAGGTTCCAGGCTTCGCCTGCGCCGGGTTCCCGAGCTGCGTTTCGAGTATGATCAGTCCATTGAATACGGACTTCACATGGAGGATCTGTTCAGGGAAATCCGGGAGAAGGAGGGTTCCCGCGATGATCAGGAAGATCCTTGAGCTCATAGAGACTCATCATAGTTTTCTGGTTACTGCCCATGGCAGCCCCGACAGCGATGCCATAGGGTCGACTCTGGCTCTGGCTCATGTTCTGAAGGAGCTGGGCAAGGAAGTCGTGGCCTATAATCAGGATCCTCTGCCTGTGAACTTCCGTTTTCTTCCGGGCTCAGAGATGATGGTCAGCACCCTGCCTGAAGGCAGGCGTTTCGATGTAGGCTTCGTGCTCGATGCCGGAGAGCTCAAACGTGCCGGGCAAGCGGTCCCGCTGGTCTGTGACCGGCTGGTCAATGTGGATCATCATCCTCATTCGGAGGATTTCGGTGTCGCCTATCTGGTGGACACCGAGGCCAGTGCTACCAGCATCATGATTTACCGGATTCTCCAGGAGGGGAAGATCCCCGTTTCCCTCTCCGCTGCCACCTGCATCTATACCGCCATCCTGGGCGATACCGGTTCATTTCGTTATTCCAATGCCAACCCCGAAGCCTTCGCCGTGGCCGGAGAAATGGTCGCTCTAGGAGTCGATCCCTGGTCCGTGGCTGGTGTGCTCTACGAGAGTCAGGAAAAAGAGCGTCTCCAGCTGCTTTCGCTGGCGCTTGGAACACTTAAGATCTCCGATACGGGGCTTTGGGCCTCGATCAGTGTCACCGAGGAGATGTATTGCGCGACCGGCTCCAGCGCCGAACTTACCGACGGTTTTGTCAATTATCCCCGTTCTATTCGCGGTGTCGAGGTCGCCCTGTTTTTCAGGCAGACATCAAAGGACAGCTACAAGCTGGGTTTTCGCAGCAAGGGCGGGATCGATGTGGGCTCCCTTGCCCGTTCCCTGGGCGGCGGAGGGCATCATAATGCTGCAGGCGCCATGATCACGGGTGAACTTGATCAGATTCGCCAACAGGTCGGTGCAAGGCTTGACGCTTTGCTGAGTGAGATGGTGCGCTGATGATTAATGGTGTTCTGCTGGTTGATAAGCCCATGGGCTGCACCTCTCATGATGTGGTCCGTAAGGTTCGCCGTGCCTTTGGCACCCGAAAGGTCGGGCACACAGGTACTCTTGATCCCATGGCAACCGGGGTGCTTCCCATTGCTTTAGGGGAAGCGACCCGCCTTGTTCAGTACATCATGGAAGGGCAGAAGCTCTACCGTGCCACCTTACGTCTCGGTCAGGTCACCGATACTCAGGACGCCGAGGGGCAAATCCTCGAGGAGTCGGAGGTCGAAGACGCACTGGCCGACAGGGTCGCCATGGAGCTGCAGGGCTTTATGGGTGAAATCGAGCAGTTGCCCCCCATGTATTCAGCTCTGAAAAAAGATGGGGTCCCTCTCTATAAGCTTGCCCGAGCCGGCAAGGAAGTGGAGCGATCTCTTCGGCCCATAACCATTTACAAAATCAGTCTTATTCGCGTTGAGCTGCCTTTTGTGGAGTTTGAAGTCGCCTGCTCCAAGGGGACCTATGTTCGTACCCTCTGTCATGATCTGGGGGAGCGTCTGGGCTGCGGTGCCCATATGACTGCTCTTCGCCGTCTGCGCACTGAGCCCTATCATATAGACCAGTGCCAGAGTCTTGCAGCTGTTGAGGCAGGCGAGGCCCGGCTGCTTGGTCTGGAAGAGGCTGTGAGCGCCTTTCCCAGGGGTGAGCTGTCGCAAAGCGCAGGAGTGCGTCTCGCCAACGGCATCCCCCCGACGCTGGATGATCTATCGGAGTCTCCCCAGTTTGCACCCGGGGAGCTGGTCGCGCTCTTTCTTGAAGGGAAACTGGCGGCGCTGGCGCGATTTGAGCCGGATCGTCTCCAGGAGACCCGGGGTGATTTTGTGCTGCTCAATGTCTTTAATCAGGCCTGGGAGGCCTGATTATCGCCTTTACACCCGGAATAAAGTGTGTTAAAAATCCGAACTGTTTTTGGGCCTAGTAAGGTTCAAAGGAACATTCAAGCATCAAGAGAATAGGAGGTGGCGTAGTGACCGCCGCAGAACGCAAGCAAGAAATTATCGAGAAATTCAAGCGCCACGAAGGCGATACCGGTTCCCCTCATGTTCAGGTTGCTCTTTTGACTGAGCGTATCACCTACCTGACCGAACATTTCAAGACCCACAAGAAGGACCACCACTCTCGTCGCGGACTGCTCAAGATCGTTGGCCAGCGTCGTCGTCTTCTTGACTATCTCAAGAAGAACAGCGTGCCTGAGTACGCGGCTCTGATCAAAGAGCTCGGTATTCGCCGCTAAGGTTATGAGGCAGCAGTCCCTCAGGGGCTGCTGCCTTTTGTTTTTTGTCGTTTGAGGCTTGAGGAGGCTGTCCGGAGAGAGGGTCTGATGCGTTACCGATTGCGCATGCGGGTTCTGTCTCAGGCCATCCTCCTTTGGTCGTTTTGAAAAACATCATGGCGAGGCACTGCCTGGCTTCGCATGAAAAGGAGATTCATTAGATGGCTCATCAAAAAGTACAGGTTGAATTCAACGGTCAGCCCTTCATTATCGAGACCGGGAAAATGGCTCGTCAGGCCCACGGCGCCGTTGTGGTTACCTATGGTGAAACCAAGGTGCTCTGCACCGCGGTTTCCGCACACAGCATGCGTGAAGGGCAGAGCTTCTTTCCCCTGACCATCAACTATCAGGAGAAATTCTACGCAGGCGGAAAGATCCCCGGCTCCTTCTTCCGTCGTGAAGCTAAGCCCGGCGAGCGTGAGACCCTGATCTGCCGTCTCATCGACCGTCCCATGCGTCCTCTGTTTCCCAAGGGATATCTCTACGAGACCCAGATCATGCCCACGGCTATTTCCATGGACAAGATCAACGATCCCGATACCCTGGCTATGGTTGCTGCCTCGGCCTCGGTCATGGTTTCCGATATCCCCTTCGCTGAGCCCATCGCCGGTATCCGCGTCGGTCGCATCGAAGGCAAGCTCATTGCCAACCCCACCCTCGAGCAGATTGCCCTCTGTGACATCAATGTGATTGTCGCCGGCACTAAAGACGCTATCGTCATGGTCGAAGGGGAGACTGAGTTCGCCTCTGAGAGTGACCTGCTTGACGCCGTTTACTTCGGTCATGAAGCGATGCAGCCCCTGATTGCTCTGCAGGAAGAACTGGCTGCTCTGGTTGGCCGTGAGAAGCGTCATTACGCAGTTCCTGTTGCCGACGCCGAAATCGCCGAGAAGGTCAAGGAATTCGGTCAGACTCGCATCGCCGCAGCCTTTGCTATTCTCAACAAGCAGGAGCGCTATGCTGCACTGGATGTGGTCCGCAGCGAAGGCGTTGTGGCCCTGGCCCCCCAGTTCGAAGGTCGTGAAGAGGAAATCAAGTCGGCATTTAAGTCTCTTGAGAAGAAGGTCGTACGTACCAAGGTTGTCAAGGAGAAGGTCCGTATCGACGGCCGTGACTTCAATACCGTACGCCCCATCAGCTGCGAAGTCGGTCTGCTGCCCCGCGCTCACGGATCCGCTCTATTTACCCGCGGCGAGACTCAGGCGCTGGTGGCTACGGCTCTGGGTACTTCCGGTGACGAGCAGCGTCTGGACTATGTTCAGGGTATGGAATTCAAGAAATTCATGCTGCACTACAACTTCCCTCCCTTCTGTGTCGGCGAGACTAGCATGCGTCTGTTCCCCGGCCGCCGCGAAATCGGACACGGAATGCTGGCAGAGCGCAGCGCCGCGCTGGTTATGCCCGACCATGACAGCTTCCCCTACACCATTCGTCTGGTCTCCGACGTTCTTGAGTCCAACGGTTCTTCCTCTATGGCCAGCGTCTGTGGCGCTTCCATGGCTCTTATGGATGCCGGTGTGCCCCTGAAGGACGCCGTGGCCGGAATCGCCATGGGTCTGATCAAGGAAGGCGATGATGTTGCGGTCCTCTCCGATATTCTCGGTGACGAAGATCATCTCGGCGACATGGACTTCAAGGTAACTGGAACCATTAAGGGTGTTACCGCTCTGCAGATGGATATCAAGATCGGTGGCGTCAGCCGCGAGATCATGCAGCAGGCACTGGAGCAGGCAAAGGAAGGGCGGATTCACATTCTGGGCGAGATGGCCAAATGCATCTCGGCATCCCGCACCGAAATGTCCCCCTATGCTCCCCGTATCACCACCATCTATGTCAAGACTGACCAGGTCCGCACCGTCATCGGCAGCGGCGGCAAGAACATCCGCGGCATCATCGAAGCCAGCGGTTGCTCCATCGACATCGAGGATGACGGCCGTATCAATATCGCCTCCGCCGACGACGATGCCTGCAAGCTCGCCATCAAGATGATCCGCGACCTGACTCAGGATGTGGAAGTGGGCAAGCTCTATCAGGGCACCGTCAGGAAGATCATGGAATTCGGCGCTTTCGTCGAGATCTTCACCGGTACCGACGGTCTGGTTCACGTCTCCGAGCTCGCAGCCGAGCGCGTGCGCAACGTCTCCGACGTTCTTCAGGAAGGCGACAGCGTCCTGGTCAAGTGCATCGGCGTCGACAAGCAGGGCAAGATCAAACTCTCCCGCAAGGAGGCTCTCGGGCAGTCACTGCCCGAGGAGAACTGATCTTTGACGGATGATTCAATCCACAACCCTGCATAACGGTATCCGGGTAATCACCGAGTGGGTCGCAGGGGCCCACTCGGTGAGTCTCGGTTTCTGGGTTCGGAACGGTTCGAGACACGAATCTCCTGCCCTTGCCGGCATTTCTCATGTCCTTGAACACATGCTGTTCAAGGGCACCTCAAAGCGTAGCGCCCTCGATATTGCCCGGGACATCGACTCGGTTGGCGGAGTCCTTAACGCCTTTACCGCCCGGGAATTCAGCTGTTATTTCGCCAAAGTTCTCTCCGATAAACTTCCCTTCGCCGTTGATCTGCTCTCTGATATCGTCCTGAATTCCGTCTTCGACAGCGCTGAGCTTGAAAAAGAGCGCAGGGTTATCCAGCAGGAAATCTACCTGGTGGATGATACCCCCGATGATATCGTCCATGATCTGTTTAATCAGAACTTCTGGGCGGGGCATCCGGTGGGTCAGCCGATTCTGGGAACGGCCGAATCCGTGGGGAAAATTGATCCCGTGACTCTGCGGCGATTCATGGCTGAGCGCTATACCGGAGATCGCATCATCATCTGCGCCGCTGGAAAGGTGAAGCATGAGGACGTGGTCAACCGCATCACCGAGGCCTTCAGCCAGGTCGCTGCTGGTGCCGGTGGCGAGACCTGCACCCTGCCGCTTTGCAGCAGCGGTTATGATATTCTGCACAAACCTCTTGAGGCGGTACATTTTTGCCTCGGAGTCCAGGCGCTTCCCCAGAATCATCCTCGCCGCTTCGAGCTCTTCGTTCTGAATTCGGTCCTTGGCGCCAGCATGAGCTCCCGACTCTTTCAGCGGGTGAGGGAGGATCGTGGCCTGGCCTACAGCATCTACAGTTATCTCAACTGTCATAGTGATGCCGGTGCCCTGGTGGTCTACGGTGGGACCTCGAGGGATAATCTCGCGGAGGTACTGGAGATTGTTACCGACGAGTTGAAACAGTTCGCCCGAAATCCCATGAGTGCCGGAGAGCTTCTCTCTGCCCGGGAGAACCTCAAGGGTAGTTTGCTGCTGTCGCTGGAGAGTTCGGACAATCTCATGACCCGTTTGGCCAAGAACGAGATCTATCACGGCCGCCAGTGCTCCATTCAGGAGCTTGTTCAGGGCTTCGAGTCAGTAACCGCCGAGGGGGTCTGCGACCTGGCGTCCTCTCTTTTCCGCGACGACCGTGCCTTTGTTCAGCTGGTGGGCCGCCCCATGGATGATTCCATTGCCAAGGTGAGTTTCGTATGAGTGAAAAGCAACTTCGTATACAGCGTCTTCGCCCCGAGGCGACGATTCCCCGATACCAGACCCCTCATTCAGCGGGGATGGACCTCCATGCCTGTTTGAATGAGCCGATAGTGCTTGAGCCCGGTCACAGGGCGCTGGTACCCACGGGGCTGGCTCTGGCCATACCTGAAGGATTCGAGGGGCAGGTGAGGGCTCGTTCTGGACTGGCCCTTCGTCAGGGGCTGGCACTGGTCAATGCTCCCGGTACCATCGATGCCGATTATCGCGGAGAATTAGGGGTGCTGCTGATCAATCTGGGGCAGGAGCCTCTTCGCATCGCGCATGCTGAGCGCATCGCCCAGCTGGTGATCGCTCCTGTGATCCAGCCCCGGATTCTTGAGTGTAACAGTCTGGAGGCGACCCTGCGTGGACAGGGGGGCTTCGGCCACACCGGTGTTTAAGGAGTCAAATGACATGAGTGAATTCAGCGCTAATCTTGAAGATCTCCTGGAGTATCCCTGCAGCTACAACTTCAAGGCCATTGGTCTGGGTGTCCCAGCGTTTGCTCCGGCCGTGGAGCTGGCGGTGGCCGCCACAGTGGAAGTCCCTCAAGGGGCTCTTCAGGTTCGCCCCAGCAGCGGGGGGAAATATCATTCGGTCTCGGTTGAGGTACGATTAAGCTCCTACGAAGAACTGACCACCATTTACGCCGCCATCAAGCAAATACCCGAACTTAAATTCATGGTCTGAATCCACACTTATTTTGAAGGGGAGGTTTTTAGATGCTTTCGATTAATCCTGAAAATCCGCAGCAGCGTCTCATTGCCCAGGTCGTGGACTGCCTCAAACAGGGCGGGGTCATCGCCTATCCCACCGACACCACCTACGGTCTCGGTTGCGACATTTTCAATAAAAAAGGGATCAAAAAGATTTTTCAGATCAAGGATCGCGACCCCAAAAAACCCTTTTCCTTCATCTGCAGCGATCTCTCCGATGTGGCCAACTACGCCCGGGTGAGTAACGCCGCCTTTAAGATCATGAAACGCCACCTTCCCGGCCCCTACACCTTTGTGCTGGAGGCCAACAGGATCGTCCCCGACAGTCTTATGACCAAGCAAAAGACGGTGGGGATCCGCATTCCCGATAACCCCATTGCCCTGGCCATCGTCCGGGAACTGGGGCATCCCATAGTGACTACCAGCGCCAACCGCAGCGGTGACGACCATTTTAACGACCCGACGGAGATCGAAGAGCAGATGGGCAAGCTCATCGATAAGGTAGTGGACGGCGGTATTCTGCTCTCCGATCCCTCCACGGTGATCAGTTTGATAGACGACCGCATCGAGGTGCTACGCGAGGGCAGTGGCGACATCTCCTGGATCGAGCAATAGGGTCGAGTTTATGAGCAAGGAAATCATTGTCGCCTTCTACGGCCGACGCCTGATTCGTGAGGACTATCAGCCCGATCTGACGGCTGAGATGCTTGCCGACTTCTTCGAGAAACTGAAGGCGGAGTTCGCTCCGCTGGGAGTCGAGCTGCAGATGCAGTGCGATGACAGTGTCAGTCTCGATGTGCGCTCCTATGCCGATCTGCTCAACAGCGTGCGTATCCGCTCCCCGAAGGATTCGCTGGGCAACCTCTGCCTCGGTCACATCATAGGTCAGAGCGCCCAGGCCGACCTCTTTGAGGATATCCGCCGGGGCGTCAGCCGCGTAGCCTTTGCACCCGAGACCATCGAGCCCGAAGGGGCCCACAAGGTGCTCTGCCATAACTGCGGCTGCGGCTGCTGACAAGACGCAGGAGAGAGAGCCTTGTACCATTACTTCGACTACGTAGAGCCCGTATTTCGCCCCCCTTCAGAGGCTCGCAGCCTGATTCTTCAGGCCACGGTGGGTTGCTCTCAGAACCGCTGCCGGTTCTGTGGCATGTACAAGATGAAATCCTTCTGCGTCCGGCCTCTTTCCGAACTGCTGGATGAAATCTCTTCCATCCCCCTCGATCATCGTCCCCATATCCGCCGGGTGTTTCTCGCCGATGGCGACGCACTGGTTACCCCCCAGAGTCAGCTGATCGCTATTCTGGACGCTCTGGCTGCGACTTTTCCCAATCTCAACCGTGTGGGTTCCTATGCTTCCCCCAACAGCTTGAGCACCAAGACGCAGCAGGAGCTTGAAATTCTTCGGGAGCGAAAGCTGCGTATTCTCTATTTCGGCCTGGAGAGCGGGGACGACCCGACTCTCGATCTGGTCAACAAGGGGTATGAGGCAGACAGGATGCTGGAGCTCTGCCAGCGTGCCAAGGCGGCGGGGATGAAACTTTCAGTGACCGCTATCCTGGGGATCGCGGGGCAAAGCAGATCAATGGAGCATGCCCGGGCAACTGCGCAGTGGATCACGGCTCTTTCGCCCGAATACTTCTCGTTGCTGACCATGTTCAAACGGCACAATGACGACTATTTCGAGCAGATCCGCCCCCTGACCAACGGGCAGGTGCTTGAGGAGGCGCTGGAGATCGTCAGTCATCTTGACCCCCACCGGACCATTCTGCGCTCCAACCACGTCTCCAACATCCTGAATCTGGAAGGCAGCTATCCCAAGGATCGCGATGCCATCATCGCCCAGGCCAGGGACTGCCTTGAGCAGGGCAGGCGGCAACCCCAGTGGTTCGACCAGATCCCCGGTTATCAGGAAGACTACTTCTGAGATCCGCCAATCCCGAAAAAAAGCCCCAAGGATAAAAATATTTTACAGGGATGAAGGGAATGAAGGGGATAGGGTCGGTTAAACATTGGGCTGACTGCCTTTGATCTCATATCTTGTTCATCCCATTTATCCCTGTGAATATGCCCTTTGAATATCTTACTTTGCGTCTCAAGGCAGTGAAGCGAAGGGGCGTGAGAAGCCTATCCCTCTGTTGATTCTTCAAGACCTGTCAAGCCTGGTATCGCGCAGAGACGAGAGAGACGCAGAGAAATCAAAAGCCAGCCTTACCTTACTGATTGCGCAGGAACTCCGCCGGTTTCTTTCTCAGCGCCTTCCAGGTTCCCGTCAGCCCCAGCAGCAGCGTTACTGAGATCCCAGCAAGCAGCGTCGTCAAAATCACCTCCGGATGCAGGGAGAAGCCTACATCCATGGGCCCCTTGAGTATTCCCAGCGCGGCCAGGGTTCCCGCCAGGGCGGCGACCAGTCCCGCAAAAAATCCCAGCAGGCAAAATTCGAAGGCGAAGGCCAGCAGGCAGTCCCGACTGGTGGCTCCGCAGACCTTGAAGATCACCGCATCCTGAATCCTGCGGTGCTGATCGGCGCTGACTGCGCCAGCCAGTACCAGGAATCCGGAGAGCAGCGCCAGGGTCGCCATGGCGCTGAAGGCTCCCCCGATGCGGTCCATGGTGCGGGAGACGTTTTGCAGCACCTCGCGGATGCTGATGGTGGAGACGTTGGGGAAGTTGCCGGTTACCGCGCGATAGACCGCTTCTTCGCTGTGCTGCGGCAGCTCGATGGTGGCGATCCAGGTTTGAGGTGCCCCCTCCAGGACGCCGGGGGAGAGCAGCAGGGCAAAGTTGAGCTGCAGACTCGACCAGTCTACCTCCCGCAGGTTGGCGATCTCGGCGGTGACCTCGCGCCCCAGTACGTTGATTTTGAGGCTGTCGCCGATGCCGACGCCGAATCCCCTGGCCAGGTCGCTGGTGAGCGAGAGCAGGGCGGGGCCGCGGTAATCCGCGTCCCACCACTGCCCTTCAACCAGTTTGGTTCCTGAGGGCATAAGCGAGGCGTAACTCAGGAAACGGTCCCCCCGCACGGCCCAGCGCACGTCGCGTCCGATTTCGGCCTGTTCCACGGGAACATTGTTGATGCCGATGATTCTCCCTCTCAGGGTCGGGTAGCGCTGGACAGGCGCTGCGTCTGAGCTTTGTGCCAATGTGTGCTCCAGCGCCTCCATCTGATGGGGCTGAATATCCAGGAAGAAGAAGGTTGGAGCCTGTTTCGGCACCGTCTTGCGCACCATGTCCTGCAGATTTGCCTGTACCAGAGCGATGCAGACCAGGGAGGTGAGACCCAGCCCCAGGGCGAAGAGGACGCTGGAGGCCGGGCTGCCCGGGCGGTGAATGTTGCTCAGGGCAAGACGCAACCGGGGATTGGCCGGGCGAGGCAGCGCTCTGGCGAGTCGGATTATCACAACACTGAGCAGGCGAAATAGCATGAAGCACAAGGAAGCGCCAAGGACGAATCCGGCAGCCATTTTCTTGTCTTCGCTGCTGATCAGGGCCAGGGCGACCAGGGCACAGGTCAGGGCGGCCATGGCCAGCCAGACAGCCCTGCCCACGGAGCCGGGGCGTTCGATGTAGCCCCGGAAAAGCACGCTCGTTTCCACCCTGCAGGCCGCTCCCAGCTCCTTCAGGGAGAAGATGAGCACGATCAACAGCCCGAAGAGGGCGGCCGTCAAGAGTGCGGCAGGCTCCAGGGCCGGAGCCAGGGGGATGGGGAAGTGCCCTGCGAGCAGTTTTGCGGCAACGAAAGGAGTCGAGGCTCCGGCCGCAAGCCCCAGCGCCGTTCCAAGGAGCCCCAGCAGCAGGATCTGGCAGAGGTAGGCGGTGAAGATGAGCCCCCGGGGCGCTCCCATGGCTTTCATGGCGGCGATGTGGGGCAGGCGCTCGGTGAGGTATCCCCGTACTGCGCCGGCGATGCCGAGTCCGCCGATGAGCAGGGCGCAGAGCCCGATAAGACTCAGGTTTGTGTCCATGCGGTCCAGGAAAAACCGCACCCGGGGATTGGCCTTCTCCCAGGTGGTGATACGCCAGCCGACCCGGGGAAAGGCCTGCTGAAGCTGCTCCTTGACGGCGCCTGCCTGGGTGCGATCGGCCAGCCGCAGCCGGTATCTGTAGTTGATCAGGCTTCCGGGCTGAATCAGGCCGGTGGCCTCCAGCGCCTCGACGCTGACCATGAGCCGGGGGCCCAGATTGAATCCGCGAATGCTGCGATCCGGCTCCACCCGGAGCACGCCCCGGATCTCCAGCAGTGCATCGCCCACCTGCAGCAGGTCGCCGATGGCAAGCTCCAGTCGCACCAGCAGCGACTGCTCCACCAGGGCGCCGAAATGTTCTCCCCGAGTTGCCAGCGCTTCTTCTGCGGGCAGGGGGGGCTCGGCTACCAGGGCGCCGTAGAGGGGGTAGGGGGGCGCCACGGCCTTGAGCTCGACCAGCGTCCGATTCCCCTGGCGGCTGCCTGCCATGGTGCGCAGTTCGGCCACTTCGGAGAGCTCTCCGAAAGAGGCGATCTTTTCGCGCTGCTGTGGCGCAAGCACCCGGTGAGCCACCCGGATTTCCAGATCTCCTCCCAGCAGGGCGCTGGCGTCGGCCAGCAGGCCGCCCCTTGCTGCGGCGGTGAAACTTTTAGTCGCGCTGATGGCGAAGACCCCGAGAAAGAGACAGAGCAGGAAGACACCAAAGCCCTTGAGCCCGCTGCGCAGCTCCCGTCGCACCAGTCTCAGGACCATCGAAAAAGCATGGGGGGTCATGATGGCACTCCGGCGGCCGTGGCGAAGCGGCCATCGATCATGCTCAGGGACCGCTCGCAGCGTCTGGCCAGAGCCTCGTCATGAGTGACCAGCACCAGGGTGGTGCCCAGCTCCTGCTGCAGGCCGAAGAGCAGATCCATCACCCTGCCCCCCGTGTCCCGGTCGAGGTTCCCCGTGGGTTCGTCGGCCAGAATCAGGCTGGGGCGCGCTACGATGGCCCGGGCGATAGCCACCCGCTGCTGCTCCCCGCCGGAGAGCTGGGAGGGGAAGTGTCCCAGGCGTTGGCCCAGCCCCGTAGCCTCCAGAGCCGCTTGGGCCCGATCCAGGGCATCAAGTTCGCCTGCGAATTCCAGCGGCAGGGCCGCGTTTTCCAGGGCCGTCATGGTGGGAATCAGATGGAAGGACTGGAAGATAATCCCCACATGCTCCCGGCGAAAGCGAGCAAGGGCGTCCTCGTCCAGGCAGCTCAGATCGTAGTCGGATACCCGGATGCTGCCTGCACTCGGTCGCTCCAGCCCCGCTAAGGCCATGAGCAGTGTGGTTTTGCCCGCCCCCGAGGGGCCCAGGATGCTCAGCGTCTCGCCTCTCTGTACTTGGAGGTCCATACCCTGTAGGATGTTTACGGGGCCTGCGCCGCCCACGAGACTCAGTTCAAGTTGGGAGATATCGATGATCAGGTCCTTCATTCTGGCTCCTGTTGTATTTTTAGGGTTGTTGCTCGTCCTGCCGGGAACCGTCTCCGGCGGGGGGCAAGAGAGCCTGCGTATTCTGGCTTTAGGCGACAGCCTCACCGCCGGGTATGGCCTTGATCCTTCCCAGAGCTTCCCCGCCCAGCTGGAGCGGGCCCTTCAGGCCCAGGGATACAATGTCCGGGTCGACAACGCCGGGGTTTCCGGTGATACCACCGCCGGAGGGCGCGCCCGGCTCGACTGGAGTCTGGCGACGGATCCCGACCTGGTGATACTCTCGCTCGGAGCCAATGACGCCTTGCGGGCGCTGCCCCCTGAGCAGGCGCAGGAGAACCTTGATGCCATGCTCATGCGCCTCGGGGAGCTGAAGGTTCCCGTACTGCTGGTCGGCATGTTGGCCCCGCGTAATCTTGGGGCAGAATATCACAGATCCTTTGACGCCATATTCCCTCATTTGGCTAAAAAGTATGGGGTCGCACTCTATCCCTTTTTTCTTGAAGGGGTTGCCGGCTACCCGGAACTGAACCAGCCAGACGGCCTGCATCCCACGGCTCACGGGGTTGCGGTGATCGTGGAGGGGATTCTCCCTCTGGTCAAGGCCGCCCTGCCCGGGGCCCTTTGAGGGATTTTTGTTTGACAGCGGGGGAGGGGGGCTGTATACGAGGAAGTCGGCTTTTCGCGCGCTGCGACAGGGCGCAAAAAAGACCATTGATCTCAACCCTTCGCCCCGGAAAAGGGCCCTTTTTTCGATGAGTCCCTTAAGAGCATTCGCCAAGGCCAACCTTGAGAGCCTCTATCGGGTTTTCACCGTGCCCGAAGCCCCCGATTCCACCCTGGGGCGTATCGATCAGGCTATTTCCGGCGATGTTCGGGGTTTTCTCCAGGAACACGTGGTGGCTCTGGAGCGTGACCTGGTTGAGATCGAGAAGGATTTCTCCCTCTCGCGTATCCCCGAAGATCCCACCTTCGTTTCCGACTACACCGAATTCATGAAAGAGAAGCTGGTGGCCCAGTCGGTTCACACCGCCGCGCCCGGCTTCATCGGTCACATGACCTCGGCCATCCCCTATTTCATGCTCCCTCTGGCAAGGGTGATGATCGCGCTCAATCAGAACCTGGTCAAGGTTGAGACCTCCAAGGCTTTTACCCCCATGGAGCGCCAGGTGCTCGCCATGCTTCACCGCCTGGTTTATGAGGGAACAGACAGCTTCTATGATCGCTGGATTCATGACAGCGAACACGCGCTGGGAGCCTTCTGCTCCGGCGGCACGGTGGCCAACATCACGGCGCTCTGGGCCGCCCGCAACCGGCTCTGCGGCCCCTCGGGTGACTTCAAGGGAATCGCTCAGGAGGGGCTACTCAAAGCCCTTAAACATCTGAACTGCGAGGGGCTGGCCGTACTGGTCTCCCGGCGGGGGCATTATTCTCTGGGCAAGGCCGCAGACCTGCTGGGAATCGGCCGCGAGAACCTGGTGGGCGTGGATATCGACGAGAACAATCGCATCAACATGCCGCGACTTCGCGAGCGCTGCAGCGAGTTGCAAGGCGAGGGGATCCGCATCCTTTCTCTGGTGGGCATAGGCGGCACCACCGAGACGGGTAATGTCGATCCCTTAGATGCCCTGGCCGACCTGGCCGGGGAGCTGGGCTGCCACTTTCACGTGGACGCCGCCTGGGGGGGGCCGACCCTCTTCTCCGCTACCCACCGCCATCTGCTCAAAGGGATCGAACGGGCCGACTCGGTCACCTTAGATGCCCACAAACAGCTCTACGTTCCCATGGGGGCAGGCATGGTGGTCTTTAAGGATCCCGAGACCCTCAGCTCCATCGAACATCACGCCGCCTACATTCTGCGTAAAGGTTCCAAGGATCTGGGCAGCCACACCCTCGAGGGCTCTCGCCCCGGCATGGCCATGCTCGTTCACGCGGGGCTTGCCATCATCGGCCGCAAGGGTTACGAGCTGCTGATGGATCAGGGGATTGAGCGTGCCAGGCTCTTCGCCGATATGGTCGAGGCACGGGAAGATTTTGAGCTGGTCACCGAGCCGGAGCTGAACATTCTCACCTACCGCTACAACCCCGCCTGGCTCCAGCAGGCCATGGCTGCAGCCGATACGGAGACCCAGCGGCAGGGCAATGAAATTCTCGACCAGATCAACCAGCATATACAGAAGCGTCAGCGCGAAGACGGCAAGACCTTTGTCTCCCGGACAAGGCTGGCCCCCGGGCGCTATCGGGGTGAGATCATCACTGTTTTTAGAGCTGTGCTGGCCAATCCCCTGACTACCGGGGAAATCCTCGAATCCGTCCTCGATGAACAGTGCCAAATTGCCGGAAACAGTGCCATCACAGCCATGCTGGATGATTTGAGACTCCTGCTGTCCTGCGCCGCCTGATCCTGCTGCGCCTATTTATTCCCATCGTTTTTCCGTACCATCCAGATGGTGTGCCGCGTCCCCTTTTTGCCGTGAGCGTAGACTTGCAGCTCTTCCATGGCGATGCCCATGGCGAGCAGCCGGTTGCTGAAGCGCTCATCGGGGCCGGCTGACCAGTAGGCGAGTACCCCTGCCGGGCGAAGCGCATCCAGGGCGCAGCGCACTCCTGCGGCGTTGTAGAGCAGACTGTTGTCCAGGTGGGTCAGACCCGAGGGGCCGTTGTCCACGTCCAGCATGATGGCATCGAAGCTCCCCGCGCTGTTTCGCATCAGCTCCATCACGTCCCCCTCGTGGACGCTTGCCCTGGGGTCCTCCAGCGGATATCCCGCCTTCTCTCCCAAAGGTCCCTGATTCCAGCGCACCACTCCCGGAACCAGTTCGGCTACCACCAGCTGCGCATCCTCCTGAAGCTCCCCCAGGGCCGCCGCCAGGGTAAAGCCCATACCCAGCCCCCCGATGAGCGCTAGGGCGCCTTTGCGCTCTGCAATCTTCCTGCAGGGCAGCTTTCCCAGCGCATCTTCCGAGCCGTGCATGCGGCTGCTCATCAGCTCGCCGCCGCGGCCATCGGAGAGTTTGATGACGAACTTGTCGCCGCAGTCCAGGAGGTGGAGTTCATCGGTGCTCCCGGGGATGGGGGCGGTATCGATCAGTATCTGTGGTTTCATGGTATTTGAGCTCTCCGGCAGTTGTCTTGTTGTGATTATCCGGCGGCGTCAAGGCCCGGTTCGGCAGCCCGGCAGAAGGTAGCCCAGATTAGGATGCGGATAAATAAAAAACGGCAGAGGCACATTGTCCTCTCCCGTTTTTCGATCGTTTTGGTCTTCGTCTATCAGCTTCTAAAAACAGCCCCCGCAGGCCTTGCGATTCGCGTAGGCCACGGCCAGTCCGCCCGTGGAGGTCTCACGGTAGAGGCTGGGCAGGTCATGACCGGTCCGGGTCATGACGGCGATCACCTCATCGAAGCTGATGCGGTGGGAACCGTCTGAAAGGATAGCCATCTGGGCCAGGTCGACGGCGCGGGTGGAGGCGCAGGCGTTGCGTTCGATGCAGGGGATCTGCACCAGGCCGTCCACGGGGTCGCAGGTGAGTCCCAGGTGGTGCTCCAGGCCCATCTCCGCCGCGTACTCGATCTGGCGAAGGGCTCCGCCCATGAGCTGGGTGGCGGCCGCAGCGGCCATGGCGCAGGCCGAGCCCACCTCCCCCTGACAGCCCACCTCAGCGCCGGAGATGGAGCCGTTGTGCTTGATCAGGTTGCCGAAGAGGGCGGCGGTGGCCAGGGCGCGCAGGATGGCCTTCTCGTTGAGCCCCTGGCTCTGCTTGAGGTACTTGAGCACGGCGGGCAGTATGCCGCAGGCCCCGCAGGTGGGGGCGGTGACGATGGTTCCCCCGCCGGCGTTCTGCTCCGAGACGGCCATGGCGTAGGCGGTCAGCAGCCCTGTCTGCTGCATCGCGCTGGAGGCGAGTTTGGTCTTGTTTAGATAGCTCCAGGCATGGCGTCTCAGTCCGATGGAGCCCGGCAGGACCCCCTGGGCATCGAGCCCCTGTTCAATGGAGCGCTCCATAGCCTGCCAGATCTCCTGGAGGAAATCCCATATCTCGGGCCCCTCGCACTGCTCCACGTATTCCCAGTAGGTCATGCCGCGGTCATCACAGCGGGCCATGATGCTGGCCATGTCGGGCAGGTCGTAGATCTTTTTTCCGGGGGTATCCTCTGCTCCCTCGCAGCGCAGGGCCCCGCCTCCGATGCTGTAGACGGTCCAGCTCTCGAGAAGCTCTCCCCCGGCGCCTATGGCCTCGAAGATCAGGCCGTTGGGGTGGCCGGGAAGCTTCTCCTCGGGGCGCCAGAGAATCTGCGTGCGCTCCCTGCCCAGAACCTGCTCAATGGCCCAGTCCGTCAGGTGCCCCTTGCCCGTGGCCCCCATGCTCTCGAAGAGATGGACGCGGAAGCGCTCGGCATTCGGTTGGCGCTCCAGAAAGCGCTCGGCGGCAAATCGGGGGCCCATGGTATGGCTGGAGCTGGGCCCCAGGCCGATGCGGTAAAGTTCTCTGATGCTGTCCATAGTTTTTTGACCTCTTTCCTACTGCCGGATCAGATAGAGGGTCGGCTTGAGCATCTCCGTCACCGGCGCCCCCGAGATGCGTCCCGAGAGGTAGAGCAGGGGAGCCGTCGGGGGGGTCACGTTGCCCATGCCCAGGTTCACCCCCATGATAGCGGCGAAATGCACCGGGTCCACGCCCAGCTTCATCACAAGGGGGACCAGAATGGGGGTGCCCAGCAGCACGCCGGAAACGTCGTCCATGAGCATGCCCATGATGAGCATGAAGAGGTTGATCATCATCAGCAGCACGAATTTGTTTTCCGAGATGGAGGTCAGCAGCGTCATGATCTGGTCCGGCAGGTTCTCCATGATGTAGAGCCGTGAGAGGATCATGACCGCAAACATCATGACCATGATGACCCCCGTGGTGGTGGCGGATTCGATGAGGGTGCTCACCAGGTTGCGCATCTTAAGCCCCCGGTATACGAACATGGCCACGGGGATGGCGTAGAGCACGGCCACGGCGGCGGCTTCGGTGGGCGTCATGATGCCCCCGTAGATCCCCCCGAGAATGATCACGGGCATCATGAGGGCCGGGGAGGCCTTGACGCTCTTGGAGGCGAAGAGTTTGGCGGTGGTCGCCATGTCGATGCTCTCGTTGACCTTGATCTTCGTGTTCTTGCGTAGCAGAAAGAGGTTCACCAGACTCAGCAGCACCGTGAGGATCAGGCCGGGCACGAAGGCGGAGAGGAAGCAGGCCAGTACCGACTGGTTGCCCATCCAGGCGTAGAGGATCATCAGCATGCTCGGCGGAATCAGGATGCCCAGAACCCCGGAGCTGGCCAGCAGGGCCGCGGCGTGTCCCTGGGGGTAACCGGCGGCCTTGAGCTTGGGCATCATGATGGAGCCGATACAGGAGACCGTGGCGGAGGAAGAGCCGGAGACCGCGCCGAAGATGGCACAGGTGATGACCATGACGACGCCCAGACCGCCCCGGATGCGCCCGGCTATGATGTCCACCAGATCCACGAGCTTCTCCCCGATGCCGCCCCGGTCCATGACTCCCCCCGCCATGATGAACAGGGGAATGGTCAGCAGCACCACGGAATTCATCTTGGCGAAGCCGAAGGGGAGCAGAAAACCGGGGTCATAACCGGAGCTGTAGATGATGTAGGCGCCGGAGCTGAAGAAGGCAAAGGGGATGGGGACCCCGATAATCAGGGTGGCGACGAGAATGCCAATGGCAAAAGCAACAGTCATGGTCGATCTTCCTCTCTACTCTCAGGCCCGCTTGAGGCGAAGGTGGGTTGTGATGTCCTGGAGGAGATAGACGAAATGATAGAGGGACATCAGGATGAAACCCAGGGCAATGGCCGCATGGGGGATGAGCATGGGCAGGCGAAAGACCGGAGAGCGGGGGTTCATCTTGAAGCCCCAGGCGACGAACTGGATCGACCACCAGGTGACCAGCAGGCAGATGGCCAGGGTGATGAGATCCTTGAATATGGCGGCGAGCCTTGCCTTGCGCTCACAGCTGATGTAGCAGCTCATGATGTCGGCGCTGATCTGGCTGCGCTCGCGGGAGCCTTGGGCGGCGCCGATGAAGTAGAGCCAGAAGGCGAGCATCTGGATCAGCTCCTCGGAGCCGTAGAAGTCGGAGTTGAAGACGTATCTGGCCACCACGGCGACACAGACCATGGCCACGATAAAGACGCTGGTGGAAGCCATGATGAGCTTCTGGAAGCGGTCGAGACCCGTCCATAAGGTCTTTATGGGATGGTTTTCGTCCTTGAACATGGCTGTGTCCCCTTGGGTTCAGGCTAAGGAAAGGGTTGCGGCGGGGCGGGCCCCGCCGCAGGGTTGCGTGTTTAATCAGTTGTAGGAGTTCTTCAGGCCGTCCAGCAGCTCGGGGGTCAGATTTGACTCGAGGCGCTTCCAGGCGTGCTTGCGTACATGGTCGGCCATGGCCTCAAGCTCTTGGGTGGAGAAAGTGTGAACCTCGACGCCCTCTTCCTGAAGCTTCTTGCGGTACATCTGGTCTTCGCTCTCGGCCATCAGAAAGGATTGCTGACCCTCGTCCTTAAAGGTTGCCTCGACGACGGCGCGGTCCGCAGCGGCGATCCCCTCGAAGATGCCCTTGTTCATCACGTACTGGGTGGCTTCAAAGTTCACGTTGTACTGGTAGAAGTTCTTGATAACGTCCCGGAAACCGAGGTAATTCAGGTTGGGGGGGCCTCCGAGCCAGCCGTCGACAACGCCGGTCTGCAGGGCGGTGTAAGTGTCGGCATAGGGCAGGGAGGTGGTGCGGAAACCCAGTTCCTCGGCGCCGAACTTGAACACATCCAGACCGGGCACGCGGATCATCTGCCCCTTATCGGCGCCGGGCTTGGTGATGGCCTCAAGGGGCTTGACGGTGCCCACGCCGATGAAGCCTTCGCCGTAGTATCCGAGGTACTTCACGCCCAGGGCGTCATGCATCTTGTCCATTTCCCGGTCGATGAAGGAGCCCTTGGCCAGCACCTTGCGGATCTGATCGTAGTCACGGGCGATGAAGGGGAGGAAGCCCACACCCAGACGGGAGTCGAACTGATCGGGTACGGTGATATGGGCGACGTCGATGGAACCGCGGATAACCTCCTCGTAGAGCTGGGAAGCGTCTCCGAGCTGGTTGGCCGGGTAGATCTTGACCTGCACGCGCCCCTCGGTCTCCTTCTCGATGCGCGCCTTGATGCGCTCGGCGGATTTGTGGGCCATATGTTCCACGGGGTGCTGGGTCGCCAGCTTCAGGGTCAGGGTCTCTGCCTTGCCGCTGTCGGAATCCTTGCAGGCGCTCAGCCCCAGCAGGGCCAGGGTACAGAGCAGGGCGGTAAGAATACGTTTCATGGGAACACTCCTAAATTCATCCGTTGTTATGCACCCGGCATCACCGGGGGCCACATAGCCGAGGGAGCAGCTCCCTCTCGACTGCCTGGTAACTCTGTTTTACAAGGAGCGTGCCAGGGGTGAAAAGGGCCTGCTTACGGTAGGTTAGGAGTGTTTTCGGTCCTGCGGCACAGATGAAGGAAAGGGACAGGCAATGAAATGTTCACAAAGGCGGTACGCAATGTTCATAAAAGCGGGACGTCCCCTGTTCACAGAAGCGGGATGCTAGGAGTCTGGCAGGCTCCTAATCGCGGGTAACGCCGTACTGCTTCATCAGCACATAGAGGCGGGTTCGCGAGAGGCCGGAGCGGCTGCAGGCCTGTTTGATGGAGCCGCCGCAGAGCTCCATGAGCCGGTCCAGGTAGGCTCTTTCCAGCTCTTCGATCCCTTGCCTGCGGTAGTCCTTGAAGGGGGGGAGCGTCTCGGCGGAAAGTTGGGGCGGGGTTTCAGGGCGCTCTTCGCCCGGTGCCAGGCTGGGGAGGGGGGAGACGTTCTGGAGGCTTCGCCCGGCGGCTTTGGCCCGGATGTCTACGGGGAGGTGCTCGGGGTAGAGAGTCTTTTCGTCCTTGCCCCGCATCAGGGTGCGCTCCAGGGTCTGGATCAGCTCCCGTACGTTTCCGGGCCAGTCGTAGTGCATCAACAGGCCGAGGAGCTCCTCGGAGAGTTCCTTGGTGTCCAGCGAGTAGCCGAGGCACATGCGGTCGAGCTGGGAGCGCGCCAGGGCCGGAATATCCTCGAGACGCTCGCGCAGCGGCGGCATGCAGATGGCGCAGGATTTCAGGCGGTAGTAGAGGTCGGTGCGGAAGCTGCCATCGGCGCACATGGCTACGAGATCTCGGTTTGTGGCGGCGATGAGCCGGAAATCGCTTGAGAGTTCCCGGGTGGAGCCCAGGGGGCGATAGCGTTTTTCCTGGAGCACCCGAAGAAAGCTGGACTGGACGGCCAGGGGAAGCTCCCCCACCTCATCGAGAAAGAGGGTACCGGCGTCGGCCTGCCCCACCAGCCCCGTGCGCGTGGCGCTGGCCCCGGTAAAGGAGCCCTTGAGATGGCCGAAGAGTTCCCCCTCCACCAGGTTCTCGGGCAGCGAGGCGCAGTCCAGCACCACGAAGGGTCCGGAGGCCCGGGTGCTGTTCTCGTGGATGGTCCGGGCCACCACCTCCTTGCCCGTCCCCGTCTCCCCCGTGACCAGCACTCCGGCATCCCCCCCTGCGGCGATGATGAGGTTGTCGAGCACGGGCTGGAGAGCGGGGCTCTCCCCGATCAACCGCTCCCTTTTGAGCACCAGCCTGCCTTCCTGACTGGAGCGCTGCCGGTACCTGAGCGCCCTCTCCATGGAGAAGCGGATCTGCTGAAGGCTGCTGCCCTTCTCGATATAGTCCCAGGCCCCGTTCTGGATGGCCAGCTCGGCGCCGTCGGGATCACCCAGCCCGGTGATGATGATCACGTCCGGCCGCCCCGGCCCCTTGCGGATCTCGGGCAGGGCGTCGAGGCCGCTGCCGTCGGGCAGGCGCACGTCAAGAAAGACGAGGTCGAAGGGCCCGTCGGAGAGCTTCTCCAGCCCCGCGCCCAGGGTTCCCGCCACTTGCGCGACCTGACCGGAATCCTCGGCCAGCTCGGCGATGATGCAGCTCATGTCGGGATCGTCATCGATCACCAGGATTCGTGCCCTCAAGGTGGCCTCATCCTTCCCCATGCTCCCGTTTCCGGGGGCGATGTCGAATTCTCCTGCTTCGGACGATATAATGAATTGTACAATGGGTCGGGTCGCCGCGCGGGCGACGCCGGACGAAGAACCTGAAATAAATGTAGCATAAGCAGGAGTCCGATGAAGTCTTCCAGCCCTGCCTCCCTGGTCTCTGTTCTGATCATCTTGTCCGCCCTGCTCCTGCTCGTGCTCCTTCGCGTCATCCCCGTCCTGGCCCAGCAGGCAGATCTCCTCTCGGCGCAGGAGCGGCAGTGGCTCGGTGACCTCGAGCGTCCCCTGGTGCTGG
Source organism: Desulfuromonadales bacterium (assembly GCA_012974445.1). GTDB lineage: Bacteria > Desulfobacterota > Desulfuromonadia > Desulfuromonadales > JAAXQG01 > JAAXQG01. Next base: position 8,900 of record JAAXQG010000178.1, on the reverse strand, counting down.
CGGCTACGCCCGCAAACCGGCCTCTGGAGTATCTCGACGAGCACGGTCTCTACCAGGGGATGGTGGCCGACTACATCAGAGTGCTGGAGAAGAGCCTCGCACTGCGTATCCGGGTGGTCGAGCCCGAGAACATGGTCGAGCTGCTCAGGATGGCCAGGGCGCGGGAAATCGACCTGATTGCCGCCTTCGCGGGGAACCCGGCTGCCGTTGACCATATGGAGGTGACGCGCCCCTATCTGGTGCTGCCCACGACCATCCTGGTGAACCGTAGCCGGACCGATCAGTTCCTGACACTGGCCGATATGGAAGACAGGGGGATGGAACTGGCCCTGCCCAAGGAGTATGCGGTCATCGACTATGTACGCAAGTACCATCCGGGGATCCACATCCAGCCCGTCTACAATTATCTCGCCGCCCTGCTTCATGTCTCCTTCGACGAAATTGACGCCACCATCATCAGCCTGCCCCAGGCGAGCTATTTTATCGAGGATAAGGGGATCACGAACCTGCGCGTGGCCGGACACACGGATTACAGGATCTACAATCGTATCGCCGTGCGCTCCGACTGGCCGATGCTCGTGAGCGTTCTTCAAAAAGGGCTCGATGGCATCAGCAGGGCCGAGCACGCCGCCATCTACAACCGCTGGATAAGGCTGGATCAGAACTACCTCAGCCTGCTGCTGCGCAGCCGGCGTGTCTGGACTTACGGCGGCGCCGTGGTGTTGCTGGTTCTGCTGACCTTCAGTGGGATCATGCTCTGGAACCGTACCCTGCGCCGCAGGGTCAATGCGGCCACCGCCGAGCTCAAGCAGGAGCTGCGAAGTCGGCAGCGGATGCACACCGCCATCGAGCAGGCGCAGGACGGCATCTTCATGCTCGACCCCGAAGGGACCCTCGTGTACAGCAATCCGGCTTTTCTCGGCATGCTCGGTTACGACGAGAAGGATCTACTGGGCAACCCTATCGCCATGCTCCGCCACAGCAAGCATGACGAAGCCTTCTACCGACAGATCTGGGATCATCTGCGCAAGGGAAAGACATGGAGCGGGCAGGGCAGCTATCGCCGCAAGGACGGCTCGGAGCTGGCCGGAGATCTCAGTATCAGCCCCGTGCTCAACGAGCAGGGGGAGGTGGTCAATATCGTGGAGGTGGTGCGCGACGTCACCGAAAAGCTCAAGATGGAGGCCAGGCTCAGGCAGCAGCAGAAGATGGAGGAGCTGGGCACCCTGGCGGGGGGGATCGCCCACGACTTCAACAACATCGTGGCGGCCATTCTGGGCTACACCGAGCTGGCCCTTGCCGGCACGCAGCAGGACAGCGCCGTACAGAGGAATCTCGAGCGCATCAGGAAGGTGGCGGGGCGGGCCAGGGAGATGGTGAATCAGATTCTGGTCTTTTCCCGGCGCCGCGAACCGGAGCGGCGCCGCGTGGAGCTTGCCGTCGTGGCCAGCGAAGTCCTGAACCTGCTGCGCAGCTCCCTGCCGTCCACCATCGAGATCCGGGTGGAGGCGCTGGCCGCAGGGGCGGTCAAGGGCGATCCCAGCCAGGTTCACCAGCTCATCATGAATCTGGGCACCAATGCTGGCTACGCCATGCGCGCGACGGGGGGGATTCTGAGCCTGAGCCTCAAGCCCCTGGACCTGGACGCCGGGCAAAGCTCCGTCACCCACCCGCTTGCGCCGGGGCCCTACATGCAGCTGGAGCTCAGCGATACGGGGCAGGGGATCGACCCGGGGGTTCAGGAGCGCATCTTCGATCCCTTCTTCACCACCAAGCCGCAGGGCGAAGGCACCGGCATGGGGCTGGCCATGGTTCATGGCATCGTCGCCTCCATGGGGGGGGAGATCAGCGTCCGGTCAACACCGGGGCAAGGGACGAGTTTCAAAATTCTGCTGCCGAAGCTCGATCAGGCCGGGGAGGCGCAGGAGCAGGTACCCGCGACCCCGGAGAGTCCCCGGGGGCAGGGGCGAATTCTGCTGGTGGACGACGATAATGACATTCTCGCCATCGGCACCGAGTTTCTCGAAGGGCTGGGCTATCAGGTGACGGCTACCGCAGACAGCCGGGAGGCCCTCGGCCTTTTCAGGAGCCCGGAGTCCTTCGATCTGGTGGTGACGGACCAGACCATGCCCGGGCTCACAGGAGAGAGGCTCGCCGAGGCGATCCATGCCGAGTGCCCCGAGCTGCCCATCATCCTGTGCACCGGCTATTCCGAGCGCATCCGGCACCTGAACCCTTCGCAGCTGGGCATACGCAAGATTCTCATCAAGCCCTTTGAGCTCGCAGATCTCTCGCTGGCCGTCAGGGAAAGCCTTGAGGGCTAGCGGCGCAAGGGGGGTTGTTGGCGATGAAGGGGATCAGCGCAAGGAGAAGAAATCGCAGGGTTGCACGCAGGGCGATATCAGGGGGCGGTCCATGTCATCAGGTATTTTGCCGCCTCCTCAATCTGGTGTTGGCTGAAAACCCGGATGCCGTGCTGCTCAAGCAGCGCCGTGCTGACCCCGACACCTTCGATCTTTCGCTGCCGGAAATGGCCGTCGTAGATCCGGGTGCTGCCGCAGGAAGGGCTCGACTCCGCAAGCAGGGCTACGCCTATGCCCTGATTGCGGCAGAGCTCCAGCGCCAGCCGGGCACCGGCCATGAAGTTGGCGCTGAGGTCCTCTCCGGATGCGGTCTGCACCCGGGCGCTGCCCTTTAGCACGCAGCGACCATCGCCCCCCCTGATCTCGGCGGCTGCGCGCGGCGTACCCAGGCCAGCGGCGACCTCGGGGCAGAAGGAGGCGATGCGTCCCTGGGTCCGCCATTGCTCGATCAGTTCACTCTCGATCCTTAAATTAGACCCGTTGTAGCGATCGGCCCCTCCGAGTAGGCAGCTGCTTATGAGAATTTTTTTCATGGTATCTCTTGTGTTAGTCGCGTAACGATTGAGGTATTGCGCGTTCCCAGCTCAGGTCGCAGCGGCCGGGCGACAGACGCCACTCAGGGCCCTTCGGGGATGAAAACATCCGTAAAAATATCATGTTTCGCCCCTTTTCTGAAGTAGCTTGTCAAGATGGTCGGCACCGCACAGGGGGCTGGACCAGAGGCTCACCCTCACCCCAACCCTCTCCCGTCAAGGGAGAGGGGGCTCTTTTTCCACAAAGAAACCACTGTAAAGTAGCGAACCTTCTTTTGGTATATATCACCATTATTTTTTAACCGGACTTACATAAAGGACAGGGCATTTGTATGCAAGGCAAACGTGGTCAATTCACTTCCCAATTCGGCTTTATCATGGCGGCGGCAGGCTCCGCCGTCGGTCTGGGCAATATCTGGGGCTTTCCCACTCAGGTGGCAAGTAACGGCGGGGGAGCTTTTCTGCTCGTCTACCTCATCCTTTCCTTCTGTCTGGCCTATCCGGTGCTCATGGCCGAACTGGTGATCGGCCGCCATGCCCAGGCCAACCCCGTCGAGGCGCTGCGGCATATCGCCCGGGGTGAAAGGACGAAGAAGCTGGGATTTATCGTCGGAAGCTGCGGCATCCTCGCCGCCTCCCTGATCCTGAGCTTCTACGGCATCGTTGCCGGCTGGATGATCGCCTACTTCATCGAGCCGCTGGCCCGCATGGCCGGGGCCGATGGGGTGGCCGCCTGGTGCGTGGGCTTCGGAACCGGTCGCAATATCCTCTTCACCCTGATCTTCATGGTGCTGACCATCCTCATCGTCAACGGCGGGGTCAAGAACGGCATCGAGAAGTGGTCCACCCGTCTCATGCCCGCCCTGGTCGTGCTGCTGGTTGTGCTCATCGGCTATGTCCTGAGCTTCGAGGGGGCCATGGAGGGCCTTCGCATCTATCTGTTGCCCGACTTCGGCCAGATCGCCAGCCCCGACCTGATTGTCAGCGCCCTGGGGCAGGCCTTCTTCTCCATGTCGCTGGGGGTAGGCACCATGATGGTCTACGGCTCCTACATCGGCAAGGGGGAGAACCTCCCCAAGCTCGGAGCCTTTGTCACCCTCATCGATACGGGGATCGCTTTTCTGGCTGGTCTGCTGATTCTGCCGGCCATGTACGTCGCCAAGGCCAAGGGGGTCGAGATTTTTTCGGCCAGCGGCGAACTGCTTAATTCCGACACCCTCATATTCACCGTCCTGCCTTCTTTCTTCGACACCATGGGGCAGGGGGGGCTTCTGGTCGCTCTGTTCTTCTTTCTTCTCATGAGCATCGCGGCCCTGACCTCTTCCATCTCCATCCTGGAGGTGCCCGTCGCCTACATGGTCGAGCGAAGCAACCGCAGCCGCAGGCAGGCGGGCTGGATCGTCGGAGCTCTGATCACGGGCGTCAGTGTCCTGATTATCTACAACTTCGGGGCGCTCTTCGGGCTGGTTGTCACCCTCACGACCCAATACGCCCAGCCCATCATCGGGCTGCTGTTCTGTCTCTTTCTCGGATGGATCTGGCACCGCAACGCCATTCTCGAGGAGATCCGTCAGGGGTACCCCGACCTCGAACAGGGGCTCTTCTGGAAGCTCTGGCCCTTCTATGTCAAGTTCGTCTGCCCGTTGCTCATTGTTCTAAGACCGCATAGAGCACCGGAACCATGATCATGGTCAGCACCGTCCCGAAGGCCAGCCCCGCCATGATGGTCACCGACATGGAGACCCAGAACAGATCGCCCATGAGGGGGATGACCCCCAGCACGGTGGTTGCCGCCGCAAGAACCACAGGGCGCAGGCGCGAGAGAGCCGAGTCGATTACGGCCTGGTACAGGTCCTTGCCCCCCGCCAGCTCCAGGTTGATCTGGTCGAGCAGGACGATGGCGTTTTTGATCATCATGCCCGAGAGGCTCATGGCCCCGAGCAGCGCCATGAAGCCGAAGGCGGTGTTTGACCACAGCAGCCCCCAGGTGATGCCGATGAGCGCGAAGGGAATGGTCAAAACGATGATCAGGGCGGGCCTGAAGGCGTTGAACAGAGCCACGATGATAAAGAGCATGATGACCACCGCCGGGACCACCCCTGGGACCAGGGAGCTGCGCGCATCCTGAGTGCTCTTGAACTCTCCGCCCCAATCCATCCGGTAACCGGGGGGCAGTTCAATGCCCTCCAGCTCCTCGATCACACTCGCCCTGAAGCTGGGGAAGGTCACGCCCTTGGGGGAAGCCTGGACGCTGATGGCCCTGCGCCGGTCGTAGCGCCAGATGATGGGATCCTCCCAGCGCAGCTCCAGGCTTTGTGTTACCTGGGAGAGGGGAACGCTCTCGGTGGAGAGGGCACCCTGGATCTGCAGCACGTCGAGGGCCGAGATGTTCTGGCGCTCCCGCTCCACGTTGCGAATCAGAATGGGGGTCAGGTCGTCTCCGTCGCGAAAGAGTCCCACGGGCAGGCCGTCGAAAGCCCTCTTGGTCCCCTTGGCCAGGTCCTCCCGGGAGATGCCCGACCAGCGCCCGCGATCCTGATCGTAGTCGGCCACCAGGGTCTTGACCCGCTGGCGCCAGTTGGTGCGCACGTCCTTGGCCAGGGGGCTCATCTCCAGTATGGCCATCCCCTGGTCGGCCAGAGAGCGCAGCACAACGGGATCTGCCTCGGCCGGACCGCTGAAACGCAGCTCGATGGGCCAGGCGTCGCTGGGGCCGACGCCATACTTGCGGACCCGGATCAGCGCCTGGGGCATGGTCTCCTTGAGCCAGGGTTCGAGCTCGGCGATGAGGCTGTTGACGTCCTCAAGGCTCTGGGTGTTAACGATGAGCTGGGCGTAGGATTGGTAGTTCTTCTCGGGCTCCACAGGCAGGTAGAAGCGCGGTGGACCGGCCCCGACGAAGGTGCTCAGGTTCTTCACCCTCGCATCGGCCCCCAGGCGCTGCTCGATGGGGCCGAGATCGGCAGAGACCTGCTGGATGCGCGTTCCCTCGGGAGCCCAGTAATCCACCATGAACTGCTGACGGCTTGAATCGGGGAAAAACATCTGCTTGACGCCGGAGAAGCCCGCCAGGGATCCGCCCAGCAGCAGGCACATCAGTATCAGGGATAGAAAGCGCCTGCGGATACTCGTCTCCAGGAGGCGACGAAACAGCCGGTAGAAGCGCCCGCCGTAGGGGTCCTTCTGCGGTCGATCTTTTTTGGGAGCGGCAAGCATGTCGATGCACTGCAGGGGGGTGACCGTCATGGCCAGCAGCCAGCTTATCATCAGGGAGACGCCCACCACGATGAACAGGGTGCGGCAGTACTCGCCGGCGTTGGCCTTGGAGGCGAAGATGGGATAAAAGGCCATAACCGCCACGATGGTGGCTCCGAGCAGAGGCCAGGCGGCCTGGGTGGCGCTCTCGATGGCTGCCTTGGTGCGGTCCATGCCGCTTTCCAGCCGTACGGCGATACCGTCAGCCACCACGATGGCGTTGTCCACCATCATGCCCAGGGCGATAACCAGCGCGCCCAGGGACATGCGCTGCAGGTCGATGCCCCAGACGGCCATGACCATGAAGGTTCCGAGGATGGTGAGGATCAGGCCGCTGCCGATGATCATGCCCATGCGCCATCCCATGGCCAGGGTGAGCACCACCAGGACGATGACCACGGCCTGGAGCAGGTTGACCATGAAGGAGTCGATGGACTCGCTGACCAGATCGGGCTGCCAGGCGATGCGATGAAATTCGATGCCCACGGGCAACTCGCCCCTGAGCTGCTCCAGGCGGCTCTCCACGGCCTGCCCCAATTCGACCACATTGGTGCCGGAGATGTTGGAGATGGCCAGGGCGATGCCGGGCTCCCCGTTAAACCTCATGAGGGTCCGGGGCGGATCCAGATAGCCGCGTCGTACCGTGGCGATATCCGAGACGGTGACCAGCTCGTCGTTTGCGTCGATTTCCCCCCCTCTGGCCGCCTGCCCCAGAAGCTCCAGGGGACTGACGCGCAGCCTGACGTTTTCGATATCCTCCGGGGAGCCGAAGCTGCCCGATGCGGCGATACGCAACCGCTCCTGGGCCACATTGACGCTGCCGGCGTCGACCACCATGTTCTGGCGGCTCAGGGTCGACACAATGGTCTCCGAGGTCAGCCCCAGTTCGCTGAGCTGCTTCTGGGAGATGTCCAGGAAGATCGCCTTGTCCTGAACTCCCCAGAGGGCCACCTTGGCCACCCCCTCGACGAGGCTGAGTTCCTTGCGCAGCTCATCCACATACTGCTCTAGCTCGGCATAGGAGAATCCGTCTCCCGTGACCGCCAGCAGCAGGCCGTACACATCTCCGAAATCGTCCATGACCACAGGCTTGCGGGCTCCGGGGGGCAGGGTTGCTTCGATATCCCGCACCTTGCGGCGCAGCTCGTCCCAGACCTGGGGGAGACGGTCGGACCAGTACTCCTGCTTCATCTCCACCTTGATGATGGAATGTCCGCTGCGCGACAGGGACTCGACGCTTTCGATCTGCGGCATCTGCTGGATGGCCAGCTCGATGCGGTCGGTCACCTCCTGTTCCACCTCCTGAGGGCTGGCGCCGGGGTAGAGGGTGGAGATCGCCGCCGACTTGACGGTAAACTCCGGGTCCTCGAGCTGACCGAGTTTGAAGAAACTGGCGATGCCAGCCACCACCAGCAGTATGACGGCAAAGTAGGTGACGGTTCTTTTTTCAATGGCAAAAGAGGTAAGATTCACGGCAGTACTCCTGTATCTTACTTGAGAATGCGGACTTGCTGTCCGTCGCGCAGGTAGTGCACTCCTGCCGTTACGATCCATTCCCCGAGGCTGAGGCCTTCTTCAACGAGGATGCCCTTGTCTGTGAGCCGTCCCGTCTTGATCTCACGGAGCCTGACCCTGCTTCCATCTTCGATGACCCAGACGCCGCTTGCCCCCTCCTTGTCCGAGAACAGCGCGCTCAGGGGGATATCATGCCCCCCCTGTTGATCATCCCGGGTCAGGCGCAGCTCCCCCCGGGCCTCACCGGCCATTCCGGGCAGAATCCTGAATCCCGGGGGTTGCTCCATGATCAGGGTCACCGGGTAGGTACGGGTGGTGGGAGAGGCCTCCTTGCCGATTTCCTTGACCTGGGCCTCGATGGCCTTGCCCGCAAAGGCATCGAAGCTGACCCGAATGTTCTCCACAAAGGCTGCGTGAGAGATGAGATGCTCCGGGACGCTGACGGTAAACTCTATGCGCCGGGTGTCCACCAGACGCAGTATGGGTTGCTTGGGGCGAACGTCCTCGTAGTTCTCGGCGAAGGTTTTGACCACCGTTCCGCTGAAGGGGGCCTTCAGGTAGCTGTAGCTCAGGGCGTCCTCGGCACTGGCCACTGCAGCCTTTAACGAGCCGATATCCGCCGTGGCCCTTTCGAGCTGTTCATGGCGGCTGGCGACCATGGACTCACTGATGGCCCCGGGATCCTGTTTCTGAATGCGCAGCAGCCGCTCATACTCGCTGCGCGCCAGTTTGCTTGCGGCCTCGGCCTTCTCCAGTTGCCCCTTCACGCGTCGAAGCTCAACCTCGAAGTCACGGGGATCGATGCGCGCCAGCAGCTCTCCCTTCCGGACCTCGTCCCCGACCGCCACGGGAAATTGCACCAGGGGCCCCGCTACCCGGAAGGAGAGATTCACCTCCTGGGTGGCCGCCGCTCTTCCGGGCAGGGCGCGTGAACTAAGCTCCATCTTCTCGCCTACCTGAGCCGCCTTGACGGGCCGGATCACGGGTTCTTCCGGGGCGCTCTCTTGGCTGCATCCGCTAAGGAGCATCACCAGAGTCGTTACGGTAATCAGGGTTTTGTACTGTCGTTTCATATTTCACCTGTTTCTACGAAAATGCTTTCAGAGTTTCAGATCCTTCGATTTCATCGGCGGCCCGGCTACCTGGGCAGAAAATCTCCCCAGTCGGTGCGATCGCGCATCTCTTCGCGCACCGCTTCGGGGATCCCCAGGATCCCCTGGGTCGACTCCCATCC
>JAAXQG010000067.1 GCA_012974445.1 Desulfuromonadales bacterium | reverse complement strand
GCATTGGAGCCATTAAGAGTCGCAACTACATCCATCCGAGCCAGGCCCTGATCCTGATGCAGTCCCAGCAGAAGGGACATGATAATTCTGGATTTGCCATGGTCATGCAGGATCTGGGTGGCATTTTCGAACACCACAAACACCTGCCCACCCTGTCCATGGCCGCTACCGACGAGGGGATCGCCCTCGCCGAGAACATTCTGCATGCAGAGGGTTTCCAACGGGTGCTCCAGTGGGTCCCTCAGGTCAACGACCAGCCGGGGCTGGATATCGAGGCCATGCCCAACTACGTCTTCGAGACCTTCGACTACCCCAAGCAGTTCAAGGCAGCCAGCGACAAGGAGAAGGAAGAACTTCTTCTGGATATGCGCCTGAAGCTGCGAGCGGCCCTGGAAGAAGGCGAGAAGGGCTTCGTCTACAGCTTCTGGCCCGACGTGGTCACCCTCAAGGAGATCGGCGACCCTCGCGATATCGGCACCTACTTCAACCTCTGGGAGCCGGACAGCAAGTTCACCGCGAAGATCATCACCGCCCAGTGCCGACAGAACACCAATTACGACATCGTGCGCTACGCCGCCCACCCCTTCTTCATCCAGGGGTACACGGCACTGGCCAACGGGGAGAACACCTTCTATCAGAGAAACAAGGAATTCCAGGCCAAGCTGCATCGTGGCTACATCGGCTTCGAGTCTGACTCCCAGTGCTTCATTTACAGCCTGCACCATGTTCACCGCACCCTTGGCTGGCCGCTGAAGAATTTCAAGCACGTGATCACGCCGCTGCCCTTCGACCAGATCGACGGCCGCGAGGACCGCGACGAACTGCTTGCGATTCGCCAGTCTCTTTCCCACCTGGAGATCAACGGTCCCAACACCATCATCGCCGTGCTTCCCGACGGCACCATGATCAACACCTGTGATGCGAAAAAGCTGCGTCCTGTGGTGGTGGGGCGCTCTGAAGACATGGTTGCCCTGGCCTCGGAAGTCTGCGGAATCAACGAAATTCTCCCCGACCGCGACTGGGAGAAGGATATCTATACCAATGAGCGGGAAATCGTTGTCATCGACAACAACCTGGAGGTGCACAGATGGAAACAATGACAATTCACGACACCACCGCCAATGACCTGCCGTGGAAAATCCGCTACGACGCCAGCCGCTGCACCCTGTGCGGCTCCTGCGTGGCGGCCTGCTCCTTCAGGGCCATCGAGTCCAAGGTCGAGCGCCGTCGCATGGTCTTCTCTGAGGGCGACTTCCCTGAGCCGCGCCAGCGCTTCTCCGCCGTGCCGGTCATCAAGCAGGTCAACTCCTTCCAGAACTACTGTCGCGGCTGCGGCATCTGCGAGAAGGTGTGCCCCAATGACGCCATCGCTCCCGAGCGCAACCCCGACACCCGGCACCCCATCATCACCCGCTGCATGGCCGGAGAATCGCTCAAGCGCGGCGGACGGCGCAACCTGGGCACTCCGACGCGCACCCTGGACCAGATCCGCGTGGGGCGCATCTCTCAGATGACGGACCCGAGCCTCGACGCTCTGCGCCACACCTTCGACATGCTGGCGCCCTTCGGCCGTATCCGCCCCGCCGAGCAGCTCGGTATCCGGATGGACGAAAACGGCAAGATCGTGGCCGACAACGACGGACCTCCTGTCAACTGGATCCACCCCATCATCATCGGGGACATGTCCATCGGGGCGCTGTCCTGGAGGATGTGGGAGGGGATCGCCATGGCGGTTGCCTACCTCAACGAGGAATGCGGCCTGCCCGTGCGCATGTGCTCCGGTGAAGGGGGCGTACCCGTTCGGCTGCTCAAGAGCAAGTATTTGAAATACATGATCCTGCAGATCGCTTCGGGCCACTTCGGCTGGAACCGTATTGCCAAGGCCATGCCCCACATGATCGAGGATCCCGCAGGGGTCCTGATCAAGATCGGTCAGGGCGCCAAACCCGGCGACGGCGGCCTGCTCATGGCCCAGAAGGTGGCGGCCCACATCCAGGCCATCCGCGGCGTGCCCAAGGCCGACCTGCTCAGCCCTCCGAACCATCAGGGGCTCTATTCCATCGAGGAGAGCGTTCAGAAGATGTTCCTCTCCTTCAACTCGGCCTTCAAGTTCCGGGTTCCCGTGGCCATCAAGGTAGCCGCCAGCTCCACCAGCGTCAGCGTCTTCAACAACCTGGTGCGCGACCCCTACAACATCGTCGGCGGATTCTTCCTCGACGGCATCGACGGCGGCACTGGCGCAGCCCACGAAGTCAGCCTCGACCACACCGGTCACCCCATCGTGAGCAAACTGCGCGACTGCTATCTGGCAGGAGTCAAACAAGGGCGCCAGGGACAGATTCCCCTCTGGGCCGGAGGAGGCCTGGGCAAGACCGGAGATCTGGCCGCCGACGCCTTCAAGATGATGGCGCTGGGCGCCAACGGCGTCTTCACCGGCAAGCTCATCCTGCAGATGGCCGGCTGCATCGGCAACGATCAGGGACGCTGCAACGCCTGCAACACGGGGCTTTGCCCCGCCGGCATCACCACCCAGCAGCCTCAGCTGGTCCGACGTCTGGACCCGGAGAAAGTGGCCGAGAACATCGTGAATTACTTCCTGGCTACCAATACGGAGCTGAAGAAACTCATGGCCCCCATCGGGAACTCAGCCCTGCCCGTGGGACGCTCGGACGCCCTGATCACTACCGACAAAGCGGTGGCCGATCGTCTGCAGATCCAGTTCGCCTGTTAAGGAGCCTTGAACATGCCCGCTATTATCAACGGTTTTGATGAAAATAAACGCCGGATTTCCTCCCAGGACCTGCTCCAGAAGCTCTACAAGGCCCTGGACGAGGGGGAGACCGAATTCAATATTACCTCCAGCGGTCACCACAACATCGGTGGCCCGCTCTGGACCGAGGACGGCACCCCGCTGAAGTTCCGGGTCAAGAACCCCGGACAGCGCGTGGGCTCCTTCGGCCTGGAAGGCACCGAGATCATCGTCGAAGGCAGCGCCCCGGCCGACGCCGGATGGCTCAACGCCGGTGCGATGCTCACCATCCTGGGCGACGGGGGAGATACCACCGCCCACTGCGCCGCGGCCGGAAAAATCTTTGTGGCCGGACGTGCCGGAACCCGTACCGGATCACTGATGAAGCACGATCCGGCCTACGATGCCCCCGAGCTCTGGGTCCTGAAAAACACCGGCAGCTTCAGCTTCGAATTCATGGGCGGGGGCCTCGCCGTTGTCTGCGGCCACGACAGCGAGGATTTTAGCTCCATCCTGGGTGATCGTGCCTGTACCGGCATGGTCGGCGGCACCGTCTATGTTCGCGGCCCCGTCACCGGCCTCTCCGAAGACGTCTGGATGCTCGACCTGGATGATGCCGATCGCAAGTTTCTCACCGAGGGGCTTCCCGTCTTTCTCGAGAAGGTTGAGCGCGAGCACCTGCTGGAGCAGCTCATCGACTTCTCCGACTGGAAGAAAATCGTGGCCAAGAGCTACGAGGAGCGTCAGGCCAAGGGACGCATCAGCATGAACGAATTCCGCCTGGGCAAATGGGTGGAGGGGGGCATTTTCGGTGACGTGCTCACCGACGACTACTCCCATGTGGCAGGGCTGGTCAACTCGGGGGAGGACCGACTGAAGGTACCTCACTGGCTCAACAAGCTCTACAGCGCACCCTGCGAGGCCTCCTGCCCCAGCGGCATTCCCACCCAGGACCGCCTGAACCTGCTGCGCGAAGGCAAGATCGAGGAATCCCTTGAGCTCGTGCTCAAGTACTCCCCCTTCCCGGGAAGCGTCTGCGGCGAAGTCTGCCCCAACCTCTGCATGGACGCCTGCACCCGTAAGTTTATCGACCACCCGGTGGCCGTGAAGGAACTGGGGCGCATAAGCGTCGATATCAAGGCTCCGGCTCCCAAGACCGACACGGGCAAGAAGGTCGCCGTCATAGGCGCAGGCCCCGGCGGCCTCTCCGCGGCCTGGCAGCTTCGCCTGGCGGGACATGCGGTCACCGTCTTCGAGGCCGACGAGGTCGTGGGCGGCAAGCTCAAGCAGGTCATTCCCAGTGAGCGCCTGCCCGAGCACGTCCTGTCCACCGAGGTGCAGCGCATCATCGACATGGGCGTGGACATCAAAACCTCCACTCCCGTGGATGCGGAACTCTTTGCGACCATTCGCAAGGACAACGATGCGGTAATTATCGCCTCCGGTGCCCACAACCCGGTGGTCATCCCCTTTCCCGGCCACGAGCGCCTGGTCAAGGGGCTGGGATTCCTCAAAGAGGTCAACAGCGGCAAGAACCCTAAAGTGGGCAAGAAGGTCGTGGTCATCGGTGCCGGCAATGCCGGTATGGACGTCTGCCTCGGGGCCTACGCCATGGGCGCCGAGAAGGTCACCGCCATCGACGTGCAGCGCCCCGCCGCCTACAAGAACGAGATCGATCACGTCGAGGCGCTGGGTGGCGAGATCAAGTGGCCCTACTACACCGACCACATCGACGAGAAGGGTGTCCATGGCAAGGACGGCAGCCTCATTGAGGCGGACATGGTTATCATCGCCATCGGCGAGCGCCCCGACCTGAGCTATGTCCCCAAGCAGTGGCTCACCGACCGCGGCATGATGGACGTGGACGGCTGCTGGCAGAGCGTCAAGGCTCCCGGCGTCTTCGCCATCGGCGACACCATCAAGCCGGCACTGCTGACCCATGCCATCGGTAACGGTCGCGAAGCTGCCGAGCAGATCGAGGGCTTTCTGGCGGGCAAGAAACTGGTCGAGGTCAAGAAACCCGATGTAGTGCCCCCCAAGTGCCTCTCCAAAGAGCTGTTCAAGCCCCAGAACCGAGGCCGGTTCTGCGTCACCGACGCCAAGAACGAGCGCGACCGCTGCCTGTCCTGCGGCACCTGCCGGGACTGCACCATGTGCCTGGAGGCCTGTCCCGAGGGGGCCATCCGCCGCATCACCAACAAGGATGGGAAGTTCGAGTACCTCTCCGATGAGCACCTCTGCATCGGCTGCAGTATCTGCGCTGGCATCTGCCCCTGCGGAATCTGGGGAATGGAACAGGTCGTCTGAGCCCGAGCTGATACCATAGGCAATAAAAAAGGCGGGCCCATTTCGGGTCCGCCTTTTTTGTTTCGGAATTATATTACAAAAGGAGGTTCGGACAAATAAGCACCTCATTTCGGCTGTAAACTCCCTCTCCCGCGAGGGGAGGGGAAGGCAACTCAAGCCTTTGTTTTGGATATAGTCCCGTTTTGTTCTGGTGAAATTGCCTCGTCCTACAGAGAAAGACTGGCCAGATAGACCGACTCCTCCGCAGGGGGGGTGGAGGGGCGGCAAACCGTGCAGTTGCGCCCCTTCGCCTTGGCTTCATAGAGGCGAGTATCAGCCCTCTTGAGCAGCGACTGGATGCTGCTGTCCTCCTGCCCACGGCAGGAAGATACCCCGAGGCTGGCGGTGACCCGCAAACAGTTGGAGCCGTACATCACCACCTTGCTGGAGATGGCCTCACGAATTCTTTCAGCGGCAAGATAGGCTCCCTTGCGCCCCGTACCCGGAAGCAGGACGAGAAACTCCTCCCCTCCGTAGCGACCGACGGAGTCGAAATCCCGAATAACATCCGCAATAGATTCAGCCACCGATTTAAGCACGGCATCCCCGGCGGGATGGCCGTAGCCATCATTGACCTGCTTGAAATGATCCAGATCCAGAAGAATCACACTCATGTCGAAATCCGGGTCGCCCGGAAACAGCCTGTGCACGCGGGAGAGTTCGACAGTGGCCCGGTTAACGATCTCACGGCGGCTGAGCACTCCGGTCAGGGCATCTCGGGTTGCCAGGCGATGCAGCTCCTCCTGGGCCCTGGTCAGCTCCCGGAATCCGCACCTGAGAATCAGCACGGAACAACCGATTACCAGCAGCACTAGCCCCCCCACCAGAGCCGAAGCCTGCATGAACACCTGGGCAAAAGCCCCGCTGTAGCGGTTCATGTCCCGGTAGATCTCGAAGACTCCGACAACGTTTCCGCCGGGGGACTTTATGGGTACATAGGTCTCGATGAGATCCCGGTCGGCATAGCTGCCTCCGGCGATATCATGATTTTCAGGCGCCTCATATACTCTGGTATGCAGCTCGCCCCGGGACACAACATCCAGGACTTCAGTGGGCGGAGCATCATGAGCCAGGACGGCAGGCTCTGTACTGAAGACAATATTTCCGTCCAGAGCGTAAATGACGACCTTATGAATATCGAGGGGGCGCAAGAAGGTAAGGATGGAACGCGACAGGGCGGGGATCTGCTCTGGAGCTATGCCCAGGGAATATTCCCCGTTGGAATCCTGACGGAAAAACTGATTCGCTTCTTCCCGTAAAAGCGAGGCGCAGAGCCAGGAGGCCTCCTCCTCGGCCAGTTGAAACGCCTGGTAGCTTTGTATGTGTCGAAAACCCACAGTGGTCATGACCACCAGAAAGATGACCCCTACCAGCGCAACCAGTTGGAGAAGCCGCAGAAGCTGACGGGCTCCATAGCTGTTTTCCTGACTTTCTTTGCTTCTGAACATTCATCCTCCAAAAAAGAACGCCCATAATAACATCCCAATGGAGATGACTACACAATTTAATGTATACGCTTCTTGATTTAAAAAGGCGCCTCCTTCTCGGGGCGCCTTTTTAAATCAAAACGTGGGGATCCCTGACTCAGGGGCGATAGATGCTCATCAACGCCTCGGCCATATGGGACGGAGTATCGGCAACGCTGATCCCCGCAGCCCTAAGAACCGCTATTTTTTCGCCCGCCCCCCCCTTGCCACC
>JAAXQG010000215.1 GCA_012974445.1 Desulfuromonadales bacterium | reverse complement strand
AGATCACCGGCGACGAGACGTTGTTCACGGCTGGCGTCCACGACAGGATCATCGGAAAGCTTCAGACCATGTCGGATCTCAGCGAGGAAGACGCCGAGGAGAGGTTCGCCCATTCGTCTAAAGAACCTTGAGAAACTGCTGCCCCAGCTCTTCTATGAATATTTCTTCCAAGCCCCGCTAAAGCCCCGCATCTGCACGGATTCGCAGATAGACCGGGAAGCGCGGAATCCCCGAATCGTGATATCCGATATGGCGATAACTGATGACTGCCCCCGGAGGCGGCGGACTTTCTCGCTGCGCATCGCTGAAACCGCTTCCGATTTTAAATTCAAGCCCTTCCGGCGTCCGCACCAGCAGCGACCCAAGTCTCCTCTTATTGCGCCCTGATCCTGTCAGGTGCCCTACTACAACGGCCTCCGCGTCCTCAAAGCGCTTCACCTTGAGTATGGACCCACTTCTTCCCGGTTCGTAAAGCGCATCGGACCTGCGCACGATAAGCCCCTCGGCGCCTAGGGCAAGGACGCGGTCAAGCTCCCGCTCCAGATGAGCCACATCCTCCACCGGCATCTGACTGATCACGAAGGCATATTCGGAAGGGTTTTCAGCAAACCATTTTCTTGCTGCGGCAATACGTACCGAAAAGTCTCCGGGCACCTCCGGCGCATCGAAAATGCCGAACTTCAGCGCCTGCCATCCCTGGTGAGGATTCGAACGGCGCACCCAGCCTGCCATTCGCCCGAAAGAACCCCTCCCCCCCCAAAGCTCACCCTCCAGAGGAAAGTCAGGCAGGCCGCTCACGAAATCTTCAGGGGGATGCAGCAGCACCCCATTCTTCGACCACAACGCCCGGCCGTCCCAGTACCCCCGCACGCCGTCGAGCTTCTCACTCATCCACCATCCAGAGACATCAACATCGGCGGAGTATGCCTTGGGAAGCATGGGCTCGGCCGAGACGCTGAGAGACGGAGACCAAAGAAACAATGCCATCAAAAGAATCCCCAGCACGAGCTGGACATTAAAACGTGAAACCATCCCCCCCCCTGTTCAATAGTTCTAGGATTAGATATCGCGGGGAAGTTCAATCAGGCAGAAAGGCTCCCACCAAATCACCATCTCTCACCCCTTGATTCTCACCCCCATCGCTCTGCAAAACGCCACCAGATCCGTCAGCCCATTGTCAATAATATAGTCGAGAACAGTCATATCGAGAGTCTGGTACTCATGGACGGCGATATTGCGGAACCCCACCATGGCTCTGAGCGCACGGGCCATGTCCGCATCGATCAGCTTGGCGGCCTGAAGAAGGTCGAAGGCCTGTGCGCTGCTCTGTGGTACTCCGAGGTGGTCCTGCGAGACTCGGTACATGGCCATGTCGATGGCGGCCTGACAAGCTCTCTCCAGATTAAGAAGCAGGGCGTCAAGATGAGTCAAATTATCTAACGAGGGGCACATGGCGTGCTCTTCGCGGATACGTCTGAGGCATCGCTCAACGATGGCCCCTTTGTTCAACATCACATCATTCATGGTCACCTACTCCATAGGCGTCTAAAACGGGGAGACGCTGTTCGTTAAGCTCGGCGTAGTACGAGAGGGCGTACATCCAGAACTCGTTCCCATAGCCGCCATCGACTTCCAGAAGGGGGACGGCATGGGTAAATACTTCCTTGGCAAAGACGGGGCACCCGAGATCCAGAACACCGAGATGAACGGGGTAACCCGCTGCGGATTCCAGCGCCCCAGCAAGCTCCAGCAGTGCCAGCGGGTCGGGCTTGATCTTAGGGGCGAAGAGCAGGGCGATATCCACGTCGCTGTCGCTGCGCATGGAATTTCTGGCGGCGGAGCCGTGAAGATAGGCGGCCTCCAAGCCGGTGAAGGTTCTGAGCACCTCGGTCAACCCTTTCAGCGTTTTCGGGCAAAGGCCGGTTCTTTCTGAATCTGTCTTCGATCTCATTATGGAAATATTCCCGGTAATGGGCCTTAAAGAATACTAAAATGGGAGAATAAGTGTTTTGCTGCCGGGCGTCAATCCTGAGGTAAAACGAGAAAGCCCCCCTGTCCTCTTCCGGACAGGGGGGCTTTCTCAATTATAAATCTATCGGACCGGCTTACTTTTCGACGGCGATGTTCTCCTTCGCGAAGGTCGGCAGAGCAAAGGCGCCCAGGTGCAGTACTGCTTGCTGGCAAAAGCGAAGCTCCAGAGGCCACTGGGATAGGTGGGGATAAAGGCCTGGTACATCTCGACGATGGGGAAGACGTTGCGCAGGTTGGCGTACATGTCCTTCTGAATCTGGGCGTGGTAGAAGGGCGACTCGCTCTGGGCGACCATGATGCCGTCCTTGCGCAGGGCCGCGTGCACGCAGCGGTAGAAGTCCTCCTGAAACAGACCCACGGCGGGACCGATGGGATCGGTGGAGTCGATGAGGATGACGTCGAACTGGTCCTGATGCTCCTTGATATAGGCGATGCCGTCGCCTACTTCCACCTGAACCTTGGGGTTGCTGCCGTCTATGGCGCAGGCCATGGTGGGCAGCAGTTCGATGGACTTGTCGATGACCAGGCCGTCGATCTCGCAGAGCACCGCCTGCTCCACGCCGGGATGCTTGACGATTTCGCGGATGGTGCCGCCGTCGCCGCCGCCGATAACCAGCACATTTTTGGGGTTGGGGTGAGTGAAGAGCGCCGGATGGGTGATCATGTCGTGATAGACGAACTCATCGCGCTCGGTACACATGACCAGGCCGTCGAGCACCATCATCTTGCCGTATTCGAGGGTCTCGATGATGTCGAGTTTCTGGTACTCGCTCTCGCCGGAGAAGAGGGTCTTGCTGGTCTTGAGGGTGATGCCGACGTTTTCGGAATGTTTTTCCGTGTACCACATGTCCATGAGATGAACTCCTTTGTTTTCAAATAAACGCTGAGATGATGATATTCGGTCGAAGCGGAAAAATAGTTCCTCCCCCCAGCGGGGGGAGGTCAGGAGGGGGGTTGGCTTCAGCCGCGGCCCCCACCCCGGCCCTCTCCCCAAGGGAGAGGGCGTTGTTGTTTATTTTTTGTAATAAGTATAACCGCGCAGCCGCGCGGAGAAATCCTCGAGTATCTGCTGCCGCTCGGCCACCGATATTTTCCCGCGGCGCACGGCATCCTCGCAGGTCTTGCGGAAGCCGTCGAAGAGGGTGTCGGGGTTGTATTCGACGTAAGAGAGCACATCGGCGATGCTGTCGCCGGAGATCTCTTTCATCACGTCGAAGCCGCCGTCGGCATTGATGCGCACGCTGACCACGTGGGTGTCGCCGAAGAGGTTATGCAGATCGCCCAGGGTCTCCTGATAGGCGCCCATGAGAAAGACGCCCAGGAGGTAATCTTCGCCGTCCTTCAGGGGATGCAGCGGCAGGGTCTTGCGCTCATGGGGACCGACAATGAAGTTGTCGAGCTTGCCGTCGCAGTCGCAGGTGAGATCGGAGATGATCCCTTCACGAGTCGGGCGCTCAAGGTGGCGGTGCAGCGGCACCACGGGAAAGAGCTGGCCGATGGCCCAGGTGTCGGGCAGCGACTGGAAGACGCTGAAATTGCCGTAGTAGATATCTGCAAGGCTCTCGCGCAGCCCCTCCAGGCCTGGCGGGATATCGCTCTTGCCCTCAAGGCGCGAGGCTATGGCCTGGGCCACGGCCAAAAAGAGGTTCTCCCCCAGGGAGCGCTCCCGAAGGCTGAGCTGGCCGCGCTTGAACAGATCGCGGATCTCGTCGCGGTAGAAAATGGCGTCATTGTAGCTCTGCTGCAGATCGGTAGCGTCCAGGCTCTGTAGCAACGAAAAGAGCGCGCGCAGCTTCTCATGCACCGACTCATGGAGAGCCGAGGGCAGCGGCTCGGCCTCGAAACGGGCGACGTCCAGCACGTCGAAAAACAGCATGGACGAATAGGCCACGGTGGCCCGCCCTGATTCGGTGACGAGGTGCGGATGGGCGATCCCCTGGGAATCGAGGACCTCCATCACCGTCTCGACGATATCGCCGCAGTACTCGTCGAGATTATAATTGCGTGAGTGCACGTGGCTGGTGCGGCAGCCCACGTAGTCCACGGCCAGCCCGCCCCCCAGGTCGAGATAGGCCAGTGGAACACCCTCCCCCACCAGATCGGCGTAATAGCGAGCGGCTTCCTGCACCCCGGCGCGAATATCCTGTATATTGGGGATCTGAGAGCCCAGGTGACAGTGCAGCAACTGCAGGCAGTCGAGGTAACCGCGAGCCTTGAGGCTGTCCACCACGGAGATGAGCTGGGTGGAGGAGAGGCCGAAGCTGCTGCGGTCGCCGCTGGTCTCCGTCCAGAGGCCGCCGACCTTGGCCGTGACCTTGATCCGGGCCCCGATGAGGGGTCGCACGCCGAGGGCTTCGCTGCGCTCCAGGATCAGGGGCAGCTCGGCGAGGGATTCGATGACAAAGAAACAGCGGTAACCCAGTTTAATGGCCCAGAGGCCAAGATCGATGAATTCACGATCCTTATAGCCGTTCAAGACCAGCAGGCCGTCTTCGTGCAATGCAGCCAAGGCCAGCACCATCTCGGGCTTGCTCCCCGCCTCCAGGCCGTGACCGTAACGGGAGCCAAAAGCGACAATCTCCTCGATGACCTGGGCCTGCTGATTGACCTTGACGGGGAAGACGCCCCGGTACTGCCCCTGGTAGCCGGCTCGGGAGATGGCGGAGCGAAAAGCCTCATTGAGCTGGGCGATGCGGGCGTCGAGAAGGTTTTCGATGCGCAGCAGCACCGGCATCTCATGTCCGCGCTGGCGGATACCCGAGACGATGTCCATCAGGGAGACGGAGACCTCCCCTGTGGGGAAATTCAGCTTGACGCTGACATCGCCGTTCTCGCTCAGATCAAAATAGCCCGCACCCCAGTCTCGCACTCCGTAGAGCGCCGCGGCATCATCGATGTTCCAGCCCGATTCAGTCTTAGCCATAGCTAAATATCCCTCCACCCCCAAGGCTCGCAAAGGAGCGAGTTTTCAGGGATTTTCACTAAAAAATAAGGGCGCATATATACTCCGCGCCCCCCAGGGGGTCAATCCCTTTTCTTCCCCGAAAGCCAGCCAGGCGAAGAAGATGGCCAATCCCCCGGATTCACGCGTGATTTCTTGACTTTAAGCCTTTGATTCTATTTACTTGCGACTTATACCAACCAAAGGAAAGGACAACATATATCATGAAATCGATCGGTAAAATCGGTTTTATCGGCGGTGGCAACATGGCCGAAGCGTTCATAAAAGGCTTGCTGGGAGGAGGCTTCAGCGCCGAGAAGATCTTCGTCTCTGAGCCCACCCCGACACGGGCCAATGAGCTTATTGAAAAGTACGGGGTACAGATCAGCGCCGACAATGTCTCCCTGGTGCAGGGCTGCAACACCATCGTGCTGGCCATCAAACCCCAGATCGCTCACATGGTGCTGGAGGGGATCGCCCCGGCCTTTAACGACGAGAAAATTCTCATCTCCATCGCGGCGGGAGTGGCGACCTCCTCCATCGAACAACACTTCGCAGGTGCCCCTCGCATCGTGCGCGCCATGCCCAACACTCCTGCCCTGGTGGGTGAGGGCGCTGCGGCCATCTGCCCGGGACGCTTCTCCAGCAGCGAAGAACTGGATACCGCTCGAGCCCTCTTTGAGGCCGTGGGCACCGTGGTCGTGGTCAGTGAAGATCAGTTAGATGCCGTCACCGGTCTATCCGGCTCCGGTCCCGCCTATATCTACACCGTCATCGAGGCCATGGCCGACGGCGGCGTGCAGGAAGGGCTCAAGCGCGAGGTTGCACAGGCTCTGGCGGTGCAGACGGTGCTGGGCGCAGCCCGGCTGGTTTCCGAGACCGGCGAACATCCCGCCCTGCTGCGGGACAGGGTCTGCTCCCCCGGCGGCACCACCATCACCGCCATGAAGGTCCTGGAGGAGCGGGGCCTGCGCGCCACCCTGATGGAGGCCGTCTCTGTCGCTACCCGCCGCTCGAAGGAGCTGGGCAAGAGCTGAGGGAAAACAGGCTACAAGAAGATAAAACAATAGAGGGCCGGATCAGCAAGATCCGGCCCTCCTGTATTTGACGAACTATGTTCCTGACTACGGATTGAGTCTCAGGTAAATCTCTTTGACCATTTGACGCCCGGCTTCAATACGATCTTTCTGCAGCTCCTTGTCCAGCTCTTCCATATTCCCCAACGCTGCTACGTCCCCATTTAAGGCCGCAACGCCCCACCAGGCGTAGGCGTCCACGGGGCTGCGCATGACACCCTCCCCCTTATAATAAGCCGAAGCCAGAGCAAACTGGGCGGGGACGATCCCGTTTTCGGCCGACTGCCTGTACCACCTGGCCGCTTTCACTTCGTCTTTGGTCACTACCTGCCCCGTGGCGTAGAGAACTGCCAGGTTGTATTGAGCCGCTCCATCCTGCTGGGCTGCGGCCAGACGATACCAGCGCACAGCCTCCTCGATATCCCGTGGCACCCCCTGGCCGTTGGCGTAGAAGACACCCAGGTTGTACTGGGCGCGGAAGTACCCCTTCTCCGCCGCCATGCGGTACCACCGGATCGCTTCCTTCTCATTTTTCTCCAAGCCCCGGCCTTCGGCATAGAGGCCGGCCAGGTTGTACTGAGCTTGAGTGTAGCCCTTATCCGCCGCTATCCGGTACCAACGCGCGGCTTCTTTGTCGTTCTGCATCACGCCCTGACCGCTGCCGTAGTAGACCCCCATATTGAACTGAGCCTGCACCAGGCCTTGCTGCGCTGCCTTGAGATACCATTTAGCCGCTTCCTGCAGATCCGGATCGGCACCCAAACCTTCTTCGTAAATACTACCCAGGTAGAGCTGAGCGGTTGGATTACCGAGTTCGCCCTCCACAAGAAAGAG
The DNA here is from genome assembly GCA_012974445.1 of Desulfuromonadales bacterium. Taxonomy (GTDB): domain Bacteria; phylum Desulfobacterota; class Desulfuromonadia; order Desulfuromonadales; family JAAXQG01; genus JAAXQG01. Next base: position 2,084 of record JAAXQG010000215.1, on the reverse strand, counting down.
GCTGTAGGCTTTGGTGTACTGACCCGAATCGAAGGCCGCAAGCGCTTCGTTCACGCGATCGGCAAGGGCGAGGGACGGTAGGAATAGGAGAAAGAGTACGGCTGCGAAAAACTGGATTTTATGCATGATCAATCCTTCCGAAACAGTCTAAACTTCAATTAATTGGATATTTTTTCATAGCCTCAGAAAGATATCAGTAGGACAGCATGTTAGGTGCTGGACGGGAGAGTTCAGACCGAGAATTATCCCAATTTGCATAAATTGATGCTCAGACGCATAATACCTGAAATCATCGGTTCGATATAATCCACCAGCCCTGCCGGAGGCCCTCATGCCTAACCCTCTACTTCCACCCCACCAGCCCCTGATCGACGCCCTGGACGCCGGAGTCCTACTGGTAAATCCGCAAGGGCGTATCAGCCTTGCCAACCGCGCAGCGCGGGGCAGTCTCAACCTCTCCGTCGGAATGCATCTGGGCGAGGCCCTCCCGGAGCTCAAGCCGAGGCTGGCCGAGGTGCTGAAAACGGGGCGGGCTCAGCGCAATATAGAGATCCTGCTTTCGGGTATCGGCTTTTTCGTGAATCTGGTCCCGGTGATCGAAGAGAAGAAGCTCACCGGGGTGCTGTGCCGCTTCACCGAGGGGACGGACCTGGAAGAGGCAACTCGTAAGATCCGCTCCTTCGAGGACCTGACCCGTGAGCTGGACGCCATCATCGACTCCTCCTCCGATGGGCTATGGGTCTGTGACGGGGAGGCGAACGTGATCCGCATCAACCCGGCCTCCGAACGCATCAACGGGGTGACTGCTGCGGAAGTTCAGGGGCGCAACAGCCGTGACCTGGACCGGGAAGGGCGCATCTTTCAGCCCTCGGCGGTGCTTGAGGCGCTTAAGGAACGCAAGCAGGTGAGCCTGCTGCAACAGAAGAAGGGGAAAAAGCTCATCTCCACGGGAACCCCGGTCTTCGACGAGCAGGGGGAGCTGATTCGTGTGGTGGTCAGCGAGCACGACATCACCGAGCTGGACAGCCTGCAGCGCGACCTGGAAGAGCAGGAGGCGATGCGGGACCGTTTCAGGGACCAGATTCTGGAGATGCAGCAGACGCAGGTCGCCTCGCGCAATGTCATCGCCAGGAGCCCGGAGATGGTGCGGGCGCTCAAGCAGGCGCAGAAGGTTGCTGGGGTGGACTCGACGGTGCTGATCCTGGGGGAATCGGGGGTCGGCAAGGGACTCATCGCCGATCTGATCCACCAGAGCTCGAACCGGCGGGAGAAGCCGATCATCAAGCTTAACTGCGGGGCCATTCCCGAGTCGCTCATCGAATCTGAGCTCTTCGGTTACGACAAGGGGGCTTTCACCGGTGCGACGACCAGCAAGCCGGGGCAGTTCGAGCTGGCCGACGGGGGGATCCTCTTCCTGGATGAAATCGCGGAGCTGCCCCTTGCCGCCCAGGTGAAACTGCTGAGATTTCTGGAGGATGGATGCATCACCCGCCTGGGGGGCACAAAACCCCGTACGCTGGACGTGCGGGTGCTTGCGGCTACACACCGCGACCTCGAGGAACTGGTAGCGCAGGAACGGTTTCGGCTCGATCTCTACTACCGCCTGAACGTCATCCCCATCAACGTCCCGGCAGTTCGGGAGCGACGCGACTGCATTGTGCCGCTGCTGCGCCACTACATGGATGAATTCGGAAAAAAGAACCAGATCGTCAAGCGCCTGAGCTGGGCCGCCACCGACGCGCTGCTTGCCTACGGCTACCCCGGCAACGTGCGGGAGCTGATGAACATCTGCGAGCGTCTGGTGGTCATGTCGGAGACGGAGATCATCGACCTAAAGGACCTGCCCGCCACGGTCACCGCCAGCACCGGACAGATCGACTTCGCACGACTCGACTGGCCGGAAGGAATGAACCTGCCGCAGGTTCAGCAGAGCGTGGAGCGGGGACTACTGATGCGTGCGAAGCAACAGTTCGGAAATCAGGTAAAGATGGCCGAGGCGCTGGGTGTCAACCAGTCCACCATCGCCCGGAAGATGAAACGATACGGGCTGGACTAGCACTTTATGCTGTCTCTTATACACATCT
>JAAXQG010000026.1 GCA_012974445.1 Desulfuromonadales bacterium | reverse complement strand
ATCACGTTGAGTCGGTAGTAGAGATCTTCGCGGAACCTGCTCTCCGCGATTTCCCGCTCCAGATCCCTGGCGCTCTGCATCATGGCCACAGCGGGGCCCGTGGTTCCCGAGGTGAGACAGAGGTCTACGATTTCGGATTCAGCAACGGCAAGAAAATCATCCCCAAAGCGCTCGAGATCCGCCTTTGTGGTCATGGGCAGGCTGCGGAGATCTTCCAGGCGTTGGATATCCCCCGCCTCCAGCCCCTGCTCTGCAAAGAGTCGACGATAAAAAGGGGAGTGCTCTGCGGCGTAAGCCACATGACTGCTTAAAAGCCGGTTCTGCTCCGTGGCGATAGCCTCGGCAGAGCGCAGCGCCAGGTCAGCCTGATGTGTAAAATCGAACATAGTGCCTCAGGCACAGGGGTCAGCCCCTGAGTTCCTCAAGATTTTCGGTCATCATCTGCTTGACCTCTTTGCGCATCAGAATATGGGCCGCAGGCCCCTCGAAACGGCTGGGGCTCACCGCAGGCAGCGCCCGCAGCACAATTTTGGCGGGCTGAAGCCAGTACCGCCCCGGCGGCAGCAGGGTATCGGTGCCTGTAATGCAGAGGGGAACCACTGGGATTTTCGACTCCACCGCCATACGAAAAGCCCCGGAATAAAAGCGCTGCAGATCCCCGGTGCGGCTGCGATGGCCCTCGGGGAAAAAAAGAACAGAACCTCCCTTACGAAAGACCTGATCTCCGGCCTGAAGGGACTGCGTATAGGTGAAACTCTCCACATCGAGATAACTGGCCAGGCGCATAAAGAATGCGTAGAAAAACATCTTGAAAGGCCAGGCCCGCACCGCAAAACTGATATCGAAAACAGGCAGCATTGCCATGCAATAGGTATCAAAGAAAGAGAGGTGATTGACCACCAGCACCGCCGGGGTGGCAAGTGCCTTCTGATCTAAGCCCTGGCGCTCAAACCGGACGAAGGGCGAGAGGATCAACATCCAGACTCGGCCATAAATCCAGATAAAATGCCTCATGATGCGATCGGCGTCCCAGCGGGTGACCAGCTTCCACCCCAGAAAAGCCGGAGGGAAAAGCAGGATGCCCAACAGGGTCCATAGAACAATCAGGGGGTAAACCGTCAGGTTCATCAGGATGGCCGAAGGGCTGTAGACCCGCTGATTGCGGGAAAAGACCCGCCCTGCTTTATTCATCTGGGAAATCAGAGGCCAGCCTCGAGTTGGCGTTTTTTTCCGATGACAAAGGCATGGATGTCCCCCAGGGTGCGAATCTCCCTGATGGCCTCTTCCTCTCGGATTTTGAAGCTGAAGGCTCCCTCCAGCACGATGACCATATCGACGGTGTCGAGGCTGTCCAGACCGAGGTCGTCATAAATAGTGGTCTCAGCTGTCATATCCGCCAGCTCCAACTCAAACTCTTCGGCAAGCGAGCTGTTGACGAGCTCGATAATTTCCTGGTCAGTCATTCTTATATCTCCTTAAAACAAGCGATGAATTGACGCCACCCATGGCGAAATTATTTTTCAGTGCCAGATCAATGGTCACCTTATGGTCCTTGGCTACATGAAGAATCCCGGCGCAGGACGGATCAATCCGTTGGAGATTCAGGGTAGGGATAAGGCGCCCGGAACGCATCATGGCGATGGTAGCGACCGTCTCCAGAGATCCGCTGGCTGCCATGGTATGCCCCATATGCCCCTTGAGGCTACTCACCGGAGTCCTGTTGCCGAATATTCGAGCAATGGCTTCGCTCTCAGCAATATCCCCCTGCTCCGTGGCCGTGGCGTGCGCGTTGATATAGCCGATCTGCCCGGGATCCACCCCGGCGTCCTCAAGCGCCAACCGCATGCAGCGCTCCATAGCATCGGCATTGGGATTGGCGATATTGCTGGGATCTGAAACTGTGGCAAACCCTATAACCTCGGCAAGAATCTCGGCTCCTCGGCTTTGAGCCGATTCGAGGGATTCGAGCAGGACGATACCGCTACCCTCGGCGCAGACCACCCCGTCCCTGTCCAGATCGAAGGGTCTGGGGGTGCAGCCGGGGCTGGCGTTATAGCGGGTCGAGGCTGCGTGCATCACATCGAAGGTGGCGACGGTCAGGGGGTGAAATTCGTCGGCCCCGCCGCAGAGCATTCTTTGCTGCTTTCCCAGGGCAATCATCTCAAAACCGTAACCGATGGCCTGGCAACCCGTTGAACAGGCCGATGAAGGCGAGAGGATGCGCCCCTTAATACCGAGAGCCTGGGCCACATTGGAGGCGCAGGAATGGTTCATAATTTTGAAAAAGACGGTGGACTTCATCCGCTCCAGGCTGTGGTCCGTCAGAAAGTCCTCGAAGAAGTCCTGGGTGGTCTGGGTACTGCCGATGGTGGAACCGATGACCACCCCCATCTCGGGCCCTGTGCAGTCATCGAGACTCAATCCGGCGCTCTCCAGGGCCTCATAACAGGCCAGGGTCGCAAAGATGGACATGTCGGACATGGAGCGGCGAAACTTGCGTGGAATTTCCTTGGGGTCAATCCCCTCCACCTTGGCGCCCACATGACTGCGCAACCCCCCGATGTCGCCCAGATCCGGAAAGCTCTGCACGGCGCTGCGACCGGCATCCAGCGAATCCATCAACAGGCCCACTCCCCTGCCGAAGGGAGAAACCGCGCCCATGCCGGTAACCACCACTCTTTTTATCTGCATCGCTTCAATTCCTCTCTGATACGGTCGTGACCGAGGATATGTCCGCAGGTCAGAAAACCGGAGAGAACTGCTCCCATCAACCCCGGGGCGGCAACGGCCTGGCCCGAGAAAAAAAGATTGTCGACCCTCGTTCTGGGCATGGGGTTGTACTGCCCGATTCGGTGTTTGACACCGTAGAGGGCACCGCGGGGCGTATTGCCATAGTCACCGAAGGTCAGCGGGGTGGCGCCCTCGACACAGGTCAGCTGCCCACGGATTTCCGGCAAAGCATCCTCGATGCGCCTGAGCATACGTTGCATCGCCTCCCCTTTGAAGGCCTCGTAATCCTCCCCCCGACTCCCCCGTTTTGTCGCGGCCCATTTTCGGGTAACCGAGTCAGGAGTGGGACAGATGCCGATCAACCCTTGATGAGCACCATCCTCTGCCCTGTACCCGGACGCGGCAATATACATGGGACTCTGCTTGATGCTCTGCGCCTCAAAAACGGCATCGTCCTCCAGGGCCTGGGCCAGAAAAAGGTTAGCCCCCTTGAGAGCTTCCACCGGAGCATCAGAGATCGCATAGAGCATAAAAGCCGAGGAGGTATCCTCCAGCGCCCTGAGTCTCTTTCTGTAGACAGGCCGAAAGCATGAGTCAGGAACCATCTCAAGCAGATGCTGCGGATGTATGCTTGCCACACATGCCTTGCACGAAAGGCTCTGCCCGTTATCCAGCACCAGGGCCCTGATCTGACCGGCGGCCGAAAACTCCAGGCTCCTAGCAGCGCTGCCGCAGTAAAGGTCGACACCGTGCTGATTCAGGGAAGTTTCGAAGGCACTGACAAGATTTCTGCCCCCTCCTCTGATTCCGGAAACGGACTCGTAATAAGGCCCCATGATGGCGGCATGCTGAGCGAAAGAAACCTCAGCGGGAACGACGCCGTAGAGGAGACAGTGCTGCATCAGAAGTCCCCTGAGGGTCCGGTTGTCCGTCAGCCCCTCCAGAACGTCCTGAAGGCTGGCGCCATGGAGATTTTGCATCGAAGATGCCAGATCCCAGTCGGCATCCAGGCTGAGGTACGGCAGAGCCCTGCAGACCGTACGAACCTTCTCCAGGTAGGCATCGATCGCACCCTCTTCCCCGGGGAAAGACTCACAGAGGCTTTGCCTGATACGGCCATATCCCACAGGGAAGGCAAACTCGAATTTTGATCTGTCACAGCGAAAAAGATCGAAGCCGTCCTGCCGGTAGGCGACGGTTTCGATCCCCGGTGAGATGCCGAGGTAATCTAGGCACAATGCCAGGGTCTCCCCCTCTCCAAGACCGCCAGTATAGTGAAACCCGGTATCGAAGTGCAGCCCTTGCCGGCTGAAGCCCCGCAGTACCGGGGCAAGTCGTGGCGATTTCTCGACCAGAGCCACCCGGCATCCGCCTTTTGCCAGAATCAGAGCCGCGGTCATCCCCGAAGCTCCCCCCCCGATCACGACATAGTCGTAGGTCACTGATCGAACCTGAGCACCAGGCAGGCATTGGTGCCGCCGAACCCGGCGGAATTGCAAAGCACAGTGCGGGGGGGCTGCGAAAGGGTTTCGGTCAAAATATTCAGCTTGGCCGAGTGTTCATCGGGGCGCTCGAAGTTGGCATTGGCCGCGGTAAAGCCCTGCCGAGCCATGATGGTGGAATAGACCACCTGCGATGCTCCCGACATCCAGAGTTCATGCCCCGTCATGGATTTGAGCGAAGAGACCCCGGGAGTGCTGGGGCCGAACACCGACGTTATGTTCTGGGCCTCCGCGGCATCCCCGGCCGGAGTCGAGGTGGCGTGAGCGCAGATATAATCGATATCCGAAGGCTGAAGCCGTGCTGCCTGAAGGGATTTTTTCATGGCCCGGCCGAGTCCGTCGGAGCTGGGCACGGAAATACTTTCTCCGTCGGAGGAAAAAGCATAGGAAAGAACCTCACCCAGAATGGCCGCCCCACGCTTCTGCGCCAGATCGTAACGCTCCAGAATCAGCACCGCGGCCCCGCCGCTGGGTACCAGACCGTCGCGATCGACATCGAAGGGGCGGCTGGCGGCTGACGGAGCATCAATACGTAGGGAAAAGGCCCCGAGCCCGTCAAAACTGCACATGGACTGCCAGTTGATCTCCTGAGCCCCGCCGCAAACAATCCGCTCTTGCTTCCCCAGCGCGATCAGATCGGCGGCCTGTCCGACAGCATGGCCGCCACTTGAGCAGGCCGAACTCAGGCTCCAGCAGGCCCCCCTGGTCTTGAGCAGGGTGTTGAGATTCATGGTCACAGAAGAGGTCATGGAGCGAAAGACCAGACCGCTGCCGATGGACTTGGTTTCGCCCTTTGCCTTGAGCAGATCGACCTGCTCGATGGCGGCAATACAACTGGAGTCACAACCGATGATAATCCCAGTCTCATCGTTCTGGATCTGCTCATCTTCCAGTCTGGCCATCGTCAGAGCATCGCGGGCGGCTGCATAGGCCTGTACCGCAAAGTCCGGCATGGTCTTGCGCTGCTTGCGTCCGAGCTCCTTCGTGGGGTCGAAATCGCTGATCCCTCCGGTCAGAGGACTGCGAAATCCGAGCGTCACACGCTCGGGATCAACAACAATCCCCGAGCGCCCTTCACGCAGCGCAGCTCCCACCTGATCGATATCCCGACCGAGGCAGGAGATGATTCCTATGCCGGTAATGGCCACTCTATGCATATATCATTCACCTTCAAAGGAGAGGCAGAAAGGAAACAGCAGCCCTACATGTAGATTCCGCCATTGACCGAAAGCACCTGCCCCGTAATATAGGCAGCGCCCTCGGAGCAGAGGAAGCAGACGGAATCGGCCACCTCTTCCGGACGACCGACGCGCCCCATAGGAATCATGGGCAGAATTCGATCCAGGGGAAGATCTTCAATCATTTCCGTTTCGATGAAACCGGGAGAGACGGCATTGACCGTGATCTTGCGCTTGGCAATCTCCGCCGCCAGAGAGCGGGTCGCACCGATCAACCCGGACTTGGCCGCCGAGTAATTTACCTGCCCTGCCACACCGCTTTGCCCCGAGGTGGAGACGATATTAACGATGCGCCCTTTGCGCTTTTTCACCATGTCGCACAGCACCATCTTGGTGACGGCAAAAAACCCCCCCAGATGAACAGAGAGTACGTCGTCCCACTCCTGCTGTTTCATCCAGACCATCAGACCGTCCCTGGCAAAGCCTGCATTGTTGATCAGAGCATAGGGGGTCTCATGCTCGAGCAGAGGCTCAAGGGATGCTTTGACCGCCTCAGGATCTGAAACATCGAAGGGAAGAAGCTTACAGCTGCTCCCGGCTTCGTTCACGGCAATAGCAACCCTCTGCGCCGACTCGTGATCGTTTCGGTAATTCAGCCAGATATCAAAGCCGTCCCTTGCAAGGCCCAGGGCGATGGCGGCCCCAATGCCCTTGCTGGCTCCTGTAACCAGGGCGATTTTTCGCTTTTCCATAGCAACTCAAACCTTCTGTTATCTAAGAACCCTGCTGTCGGTATCTATCTAAAAGAAAGACTCAGCGATCAGAAAATACCGGAGCTGCCCGGCCAGCACATTTCTCAGCGCGGCCCAGGTCACCACGCCAGCCGTGAAAACATTACTTAATAAGCGGGGAAGTGAAACCGTAACTTTTACTATGGGATAAGAATAAAAACAACATCGCACATGAGTAGTTTTTCGACGCGCATATTTATTACAATTAGCACCATAAATCAACTAATTCCTGCACCGGGACAGCCCTTCAGAGTCTCGGCAAATCAACTATCCATAAGTCCCCATATGATGCGCTGAGAAGCGAACCCTGCCTGATGTACAACGTATTCCTTCACTGTTCAGACATTCCTGCCCCGCCGGAGAGGTCTCAATCGATGCGGACCAGCGTCCGCCCCTTGAGCTGCCCCTCGAGCATTTTGTCGATGCGCGTGTCAAGCTCTTCGAGGGTGCATTGGGAGACGTTTGCCATCAAATCGGCAAGCTTCCAGTCTCCGGCCAACTTGTCCCAGATCTGCTGCCGAAGCGGATTAGGGCACTGGGCCGAATCGATGCCGTGAAGCGATACGCCTCGCAGGATAAAGGGGTAGACGTTGATGGGAAGGTCCGGGGAGGCGACGAGGCCGCAGCAGGTAACGGCTCCACCGTATCGGGTCCCCTTGATCGCGGCGGCAAGAACCTGCCCACCGGCGACGTCTATGGCGCCAGCCCACTGCTCCTTCAACAGAGGGCGCTCCACACCTTCCAGCAGTTCGTCCCGGGACATGACACGCACCGCTCCAAGGCCGCGCAGGTAATCTTCCTCCTGCACCTTTGCCGTCACCGCAACGGCGCTGTATCCAGCCCTGGCAAGCAGGCT
>JAAXQG010000025.1 GCA_012974445.1 Desulfuromonadales bacterium | reverse complement strand
GTGCTTTCCCAACGAGTTTCTCGAATTGAAACGAAGGTTAGAAACTCCGTATGTCAAACCTGACCCTCAAAATGACCCTCCTCATCAATTAAGAATCGCTCTAGAATTCCGGATGTTGCTGAAGATATCAACGATATTGATGTAGAATTATAAGGTCCAGCAGTTCTCATTCCAACATATCTATAGTTTGATCTAGTGTATGTCTCTCGATTTTTGCCCCTTGGAGGCATTTTAAATTTATCAAAAGGGCTTGTCGAAACAGCTATGACGCGGGGTTCACTATCTCGTTGAAATGAGTCGATTGATAGTTGAGTACATGGAGGATATTTATCAGTTTTTATATATGATTTGACCATTTCGGCTAAAAGTCGACTTTTACCAACACCATTTTTTCCAACAATGACGGTGAATGTATTACTTCTTTCTTTGGTAGATGAAGGAATTATCAATGGCACTAAATTGTCATCATGTATGAAATGATCGATTCTTTTCATTGTATGGTACTTCCAATTTCTATAAAAATTTATTCAATTTATCGTTTGCAGTATCTGCCAACTAAGAATACTAACAGTTGGTTTAGACAGAAATGTTAAATAGTGAGATAGGCAGAATCTGCCTATCTCACTATTTGCGTTTTCCGCCTAGCATGATATCAATTCTCTAGTTAGTTTTTTGCAATACTACTAGCTAGGGGGGCGCAAATGCAAACGGAAAATGGCAAGGATGCGGTGCAGCGATTCTGGGATAAATACATCAATTTTGTGCACTTAAAGGGGGTTAAAGAACCCTTTGATCGATGGTACGTCATCCGGGCAGAGGAGTTCATCAAGCAGTGCGGTAACCGGCGCCTGGCTGAACAGACCCCAGAGGACGTCAGCGATTTTTTCTCGATGATAGGCAGAAAAAATGCCCTGAAACCCTGGCAATTTGCTCAAACCGTCGATGCTATACAGATTCTATTTATGGAGCTTGTGGAGGTGCCATGGGCGCAATCATTCGACTGGGCGGGATGGAAAGGCTCGGCAAAAACCCTGGATGCCAATCACCCGACGCTCAAAAGAGACCTGGAGGCTGTTGCAGATACCACAGCTGATGACTCGGGCAGCTGGGACGCGTTAAGCGATGATTCGAAGACCCGCCTTGAGCAGCTCAAGCGTGTGATTCGCAGACGGCAGTACTCGATCCGTACCGAAGAGGCCTATCTTCAATGGGTGCGCCGCTTTCTCAACTACCACAGCGAATCGACGAGTGCGCAGCTGAACTCTGAAATGGTGGTCGCCTACCTCGAATACTTGGCCGTTCGCCGCAAGGTCGGCGCCAGCACCCAGAATCAGGCCCTGAATGCCCTGGTGTTCTTCTTTGAGCATGTGCTGGAGACCCCTCTGGGGGAACTTGGCTCCTTTGCCCGGGCTAAACGACCGAAACGCTTGCCCGTTGTGCTCTCCCGCAGAGAAATCAGGGATCTGCTCTCAGAACTTGAAGGCACCTTTTCGCTCATGGGTGAACTTCTCTACGGCGCCGGATTGCGGTTGATGGAATGCGTCAGGCTGCGGGTGCAGGAGGTCGATTTTGATTACGCTCATATTCTGGTCAGAGATGGAAAAGGTAAGAAGGACCGTGTCGTCCCCCTGCCGAAACGATCGATGGAGGCCTTGAGACAGCATCTGTCGAAGGTAAAAGAGCTGCACGAAGAGGATCTGGCCAAAGGCCTGGGGGAAGTCTACGTACCCGAAGCGCTGGCCCGTAAATACCCGAGCGCCGGCCGACAATGGGGCTGGCAGTATGTCTTTGCCTCGTTGCGGCTCAGCGTCGATCCGCGATCGGGAGCTTTGCGACGTCATCACATCCATGAAAACGGCATGCAAAAGGCGATCAAGTCTGCAAGGGAAAAGGCCCGGATCAGCAAGAGAGTCAGCTGTCATGCACTGAGGCATTCTTTTGCGACCCATCTGCTGGAATCAGGTTACGATATCCGAACGATTCAGGAACTGCTGGGGCACTCCGATGTGAGCACAACCATGATCTACACCCATGTGCTGAACCGACCGGGCATAACCACGGCCAGCCCCCTGGACAGCCTCTGAGTCACCTTCCCCTGCCCTCTCCCCACTTGTGCCCATCAGAATCCGCCGACATTGTGCAGAGTCTCCGGGTTGCAGGAAATCGGGGGCACGTACCATATTACCTTGTCCCCTCCCCACGCTTTCGCTAGGATCACCGCCATGGCCGGGATCGCCGGATAACAGCCCCCGGCGGCGCGCATCAGATCACCCAGCGCTGCACCCAAAAGCGCTACGGTTTTCTTCGATGACGAAGACCGGCAGACCTCTTTGACGTTGCCGCTGAACTACATCCGAAACGCCAGATTGAGTCAGAGTTCAGGGCCATGTGCACCGGCGCGTCATCGAAAAGCAGGGAAGCCTCACCAATGATGACCCAAGAGCTTCAATTCACCTATCGCCCCATCGGCATTTTGCGCTCCCCCTATGCCCGCCGCATTGACGCGCCTCATCAAGGCACGGTGGTGGAAGGCACGCAAACCGGGGAAGCCGCTACGGCCACGCTTGAGCTGATGGACTGGCTGGACGAGAAAATCCTTCAGGATCTGGACGGTTTTGAGAGGCTTTGGCTCATCTTCGCCTTTCATCGCAGCGAAGGCTGGAAGAGTACCGTCAAGCCTCCCCGGGGCGGGCCCAAACGGGGGGTTTTGGCGACCCGCTCCCCCCATCGTCCCAACGCCATCGGGCTGTCGGCTGTGGAGCTGGTCAGGATCGAAGGAAGGACGCTGCACCTTCGGGGCGTGGATCTGCTCGATGGCACGCCTGTTCTGGATATCAAACCCTACGTGCCCTATGCGGATGCCTTTGGGGACTCCAGGGCCGGCTGGATCGACGAGCTGGATGCGACCCTGGGGCGCTATTATGCGCCCGGCCCCAAAAAGCCCAGATAGCCCCTGAATCACGAGGCACCGGGGGGGCAGCGTCCAGAAGCAGGTTCAAGCAGAGCGCGGAATCGGGCAGGACCCTGACCAGCCTGACTAACCAGGCAAATCATTGGAAGCCCCCCCTTTGACTCATAACGAAATATCCTGCATTATCTGGAGATTCTGCTTTCAAAAATATGCACCCCAACAGGACCCCCCATGCTTCTCTTTCTGACTACCCCCCTGTGCCTGCTCAGCTTTATTCTCGCCTACCTCACCTGGCGAAAAGCCTCGTATCGACACACCCTGGCCTTCGGCTCCTTCGGCGTTTTCATGCTCCTGATTTCGGTGGGCATGTTCTGGGCGAGCTATTACGGCTGGGAGATACTTCAGGCCGAACTGGAGAGGATGCAGGGATCATCCTGAACGGGGCCGCTTGCTTCATGACCGATACAATAAAAAGGAGTGCACAATGCCGATTCTGACCCTCGAAGGCCCTCCCATTGCGGACATGGAAACCCGTCGCACCATGGTGACCGAACTGACCGCAGCGGCCGCAAAAGCCTATGGTATGCCCAAAGAGAAAATCATCATTCTCATCCACGAAAATCAACCGACCCAGGTAGCTGTCGCCGGAGAACTCATCTCTGATCGATGACAGGAAACGGGCTTGAGCTTGAGAATCTAGCCCAGGCCGAGCAGGGCGCAGGCGAGGCTATTTAAGTGCGAGTGCGTCTTGTTGGGGATGAATCGCAGGAAGGGGCACAGCAGATGCCCCTCCCCTTTGGGGGAGAGGGCGGATGGGAGCTTTTCAGCGCATCTTTTGAAGCAGCTTATCGAGACGTTGGGACATGTGGCTGTTGTTTTCGTTCACCGATTCGATATCACCAAGGAGCAGTTTGGCCTCCCTGGCGGTGCCCTTGACGGCTTCAGCCACCACGGCGAACCCTCGCCCTCTCTCTCCAGCGCGGGCAGCCTCGATGCTGGCATTGATAGCGAGCATTTCAAGGTTGGTGGCAACCTTGGTGATACCGGTGACCGCCTCCTTGACCTTCCTGGTCCGCTGGGCGATTTCGGTACTCATGCTGCTGATCTCCTCGAAGGCGTCCTGACTGGAGCGTCTGCGGTTTTCAGCCAGCACGTTAAAAAACAGAAGCGAGGCCTTGCTGCTGAGCAGTTCGGCGCGTTCGGGTAAATGTTCGCGTATGACCTCTGCGACCGCTTCGACCCCGGTGGCCTCGATCACGAAATCAACCGGGCACGACTTAAGCGCCCCAGGCAGGTCGGTACTGAGGCTGATTCCGAGTTTTTTCCCCTCGATCATGGCGACACTGCCGAGATCTCGATCAACGATAAAGGCAACCTGAACGTCCTGGCTCACCGAGAAGACCCTCAGCATCTCCAGACCGCCCTTACCTCCCCCGACAATCCCAACCCTTGTCTTGCATCCCGTCTGAGCCCTCATCGCCCAACCTCCTGTGATTATAAAGAAATCAGCGCACTATTCCATGAAAGCAATCGGATTAAAAGTGAAAACATTCTGAAACTCCCGGCCATAAAGCGAAAGTTGAGCGCCTGGGTTACCTAAGCTGACCGGGGTGAAGTGATTCCTGATGGGCTTTGCGGCTCAAGCTTCACAACCCAGATTGCTGAGCGCTTCAGGTCAGTGAGACTCCCCTCTCGCGCATCATCCGGAACCTCGGGTTTCGCTTGACCCTCGACCTGAAGATACTTTGCACAAACCTAGTTATCGGGACCGCCGCTATCTAGGAACATTCTAACTTGCCTTATATCTAACTGATACACTATTGTTCGATACATATCTGCAAGCAAGGGGAAAATCCAATGGCCAGAGAGAACAAGAGCAAGTACGCCATCATGGCGATGTTGAGTATGGGACCCATGTCGGGCTACGACATCAAGAAGCTCCTGGAGGAGCGGGTGACCCACTTCTGGAACGAGAGTTACGGGCAGATCTATCCCATTCTCAAGCTCCTTCAACAGGAGGGGCTGGCCGAGAAGACGGTGGAGCGCCAGGAGGGAAAACCGGACCGCAATGTCTTCGAACTCTCAGCGGAGGGGCTGGAGGCCCTGCGACAGTGGCAGCGGCTTCCCGTGGCCAAGGAGAAGAGAAGAATCGAGATCGTGCTCAAACTGGTCTTTGGAAGCAAGGTCGCCCATGAGGACCTCATCCTCCAGATCGAGAGGTTCCGGGACATGGAACAGGAGATGCTGGTTTTCTACACTTGCATCAGCGAAGGCTTTGACCTTGAGTTTGCTGCGGACCCCGACGCCCCATTTAAGCGCATGGCCCTCAACTTCGGACTGCACGAAACCCGGGCCCATCTCGCCTGGAGCGACGAAACCCTGAAAATGCTCCGGAATATGGAGCCTTCGAAGGGACAGCAGGGGTGAGCGGGATTGCCGGTGGGCGAAAAGGGGTTATCTTTGGAATCCGATGGGCCCTGCGCACCGGCCTGTGCCTTTTCGTTCTGGGCTTCTGGAGCCTGATGGAATGGATGATGTTTGCCCGCTGGCCTCTCTTTCACGCCGCTCTGGGCTCTCTCATCGCAGGCTCTTTTGCCCTCCCCGTCCTGGTTGTCCTTTTGCGAGAGCACAGAGCCCAGGCTTTGAAAAACATATAATTAGCCAATCAAGAAGAGGTCAAGCGCCATGAAACCGGAACCCTCAATGCAAAACATCTTCGAAAGGGATCGCAAAGGACCCAGGATCCGCTCCGGCAAGGGCCTTGCGCTTTGCGGCGGCCTTCTGGTTGCCCTTCTCTCCGGAGGCTGCACCCTGGTCGGCCCCGACTTTACCGTCCCCCATGCGCCCCAGGGTGCGAACTGGCTGGAGCAGGGCGATGAGCTGATGTCGAAGGATCACAGGGTGCCCGATGCCTGGTGGCTCCTCTTCGGTGACCCGACCCTGGAGCGGCTCATCGATACGGCTCACCGCCAGAATCTCTCCCTGCAGGCGGCGGCTCTGCGGATTCTGGAAGCCAGAGCCCAGCTGGGTATCGCCACGGGCAGTCTCTACCCCCAGCAGCAACTGTCCCGGGCGGGTGTCTCCCGCACCGGTCTGAGCAAGAACCGACCGAACCTGCCACCGGGGGCCGATGTCAACTACGGCGAATTCCAGTTGGGATTCGACGCGGCCTGGGAGCTGGACCTCTGGGGCAGATTGCGTCGCGGGGTCGAGTCGGCCGATGCTGCCCTTCTCGCCTCGGAGGCAGGCTACCATGAGGTGCTCATCAGCCTGACGGCCGAGGTGGCCCGTGCCTACATGCTGATCCGCACCCTGGAGGAGCGCCTGGCTCTGGCCGGGGAAAATGTGATTCTGCAGAAAAGATCCCTGGAGATTGCCGAGGCACGCTTTTCCGGCGGCCTGGTCACAGAACTTGATGTGCAGCAGGCCAGGGCCCTGGTGAGCAACACCCGGGCTCTGGTACCCAACCTGAAAACAGCCCTCAGGCAGGCGCAAAACGCCCTGAGCACCCTGCTGGGAAGGACCCCGGGAGATCTGGGAGATCTCATCGAAGTCGGCGGATCCATCCCTTCCCTTCCCGCCGAGGTGGCGCTGGGCATTCCGGCGGAGCTGCTGCGCAGGCGCCCGGATATCCGCCGCGCCGAGGCCCAGGCGGCGGCCCAGAGCGCGCGCATCGGCCTGGCCAGGGCGGATCTGTTTCCCCGCTTCAGCCTCCTGGGGTCCATCGGACTGCGCAGCAGCACCAGCGGTGGGGGCAGTACCGGAAATCTTCTGGAGGCGGACAGCCTTGAGTTCTTTACGGGCCCCTCCCTGAGTTGGCCCATCCTGAACTACGGCCGCCTCAAGAATCGGGTTCGGGCCGAGGATGCCCGCTTTCAGCAACTGGTCAGTCTCTACCGGGAGGCGGTACTAGGGGCGCAGCGCGAGGTGGAAGACGCCCTGAGCGCCTTTGTCCAGGGCAAGGAGCAGGTGCGCCACCTGTCCGAAAGCGTGGCCGCATCCAGGCGCTCCGTCGAACTCTCGGTGCTTCAGTACCGGGAAGGGGCCGCGGACTACCAGCGGGTCCTGGATACCCAGCGCTTCCTGACCCAGCAGCAGGATCAGTTCACGGCGACCCGGGGGCAGGTGGCCCAGAGCCTGGTGGCCCTTTACA
>JAAXQG010000022.1 GCA_012974445.1 Desulfuromonadales bacterium | reverse complement strand
TGGAGCAAGCTGCGGTACTCGTGCCCCTTTGCTTCGCGCACCAGGTCCTCCCAGAAACGCCCGATGGGCATGTTTGTGATGCAGTAGAGATTCGTGAAGACGACGTCGTAGCGCTCTTTCAATTCCCGGCGGTAGGCCTCTTCCAGCATGTGCTGAGGCGGGGGAAGGGAAGCTCCGCCGGGGTTGTAGACCAGCCCCAGAAGCCGCTGCGTATCGCGGCCGTAGCCCCGTTCGTTCAGTGCGCGAATCGCCTTCAGGCTCTGGTCAAAAACCTTTACTCCACGCTGGGCTGCCACATTTTCTTCCAGGTAGCAGGGCAGCGAGCCCACCAGCGAAATCTTTCGCTCGGCATACCAGCCTGGCAGATCCTCCATCCCCTCCTCATAGAAGACTGAAAAGTTCGTCCGAACCTGAACCTTGCGTCCCTTCGCCAGCAGGGCATCGACAAAGCTTCGGAAATGAGGATTCATCTCCGGCGCTCCCCCGGTCAGGTCGACCATCGCCTCGGGAAGGTCATCAGAAAGCTTCAGGATCGCCTGCATCGTCTCTTCGCCCATGATTTCGGTGCGTGCAGGGGATCCCTGCACATGGCAGTGGCGGCAGGCCAGGTTGCACATGAAGCCGAGATTGACCTGGAGGATGGACGGCGACGTGCTGGTCAGCGCTTCGGAGAGGGCTTTGTCGAAACTGTTTATCAAGCGGGTTGCCTTTCGTCGCGAGCTGTCCTGAGGTTGATCTGAGGCCGGGGGTAAAGGTGTTAGAGCGCGGCTCTAACCGCGGCGTCTGGGTGCGTCTTCCGGTTTTTTGCCCGGCTTGCCCCGGCCCCGGGTATCTTTTTTCGGCTTCGGCGGCACTCGAGACCAACCGCTCGAGGTGCGGGCTTTATTGCGTTTCGGCTTTTCCTCGGAGGCGTCGGCGGGCGCTTGCCCTTTGGGCCTTGCCTTGGTCACCGAAATGTGGCGGTTAAGCAGGGACGCGCCGTCGAGGCAGTTCAGGGCGTCTTTGCCTTCTTTGTCCGAGGCCATTTTGATAAAGGCGCTGCCGCGAAACTGTCCCGTTTTCGGGTCGGTGATCATATGGATATGCACCACCTTGCCGGAGACGGAGAAGAGATTGATGAGGTCTTCTTCCGTTGCCTCGAAGGAGATGTCCCGCACATAAAGTTCTTTACTCATTTTTTGTCCTTCGCACCGAAATCAGGAGTCCTGAACGAACAGACCTGGTTTCGTGCATGCTGTTGATTTGTATTCCTGACAAACTGTATCACAGAGGCCGGTCAAAAAGCAGCGGCTATAGTGAGAGGTGAAAGGGAGGGGATTTGTCCTGACCGAGTTCGTTTCAGGGGTATGGGCCCGCTTTGCCATTGTTGACTTTCTCCCGAAGGAGTCAGTATTATGCTCAGTGTTGAAGCAAAGGTTACAGCGAAGGTTGCAGCAAACGCATTTAAATAGGGGGCAGCCTGCCGGGTGCCCCCGCTTTGTCTCTATCGTGCCCTGACGCAGGGCTGGAAAGGTCCGGGTGGCATCAGGCATGGCAATTCGACGCATTCTTCACTATCCCGATTCCCTGCTCAAGCAGGTCTCCGAACCTCTGGATGCGGTGACCGACGAAATCAGGGAGCTGGCCGCCGACATGGCCGAGACCATGTACGATGCCCCGGGCGTGGGGCTGGCCGCTCCGCAGATCGGCATCCTCAAGCGTCTGATCGTGCTCGACTGCGCCCCTGGAGATGAAGAAAATGATCTCATCGTGGCCGTCAACCCCGAGATCATGGAGGGGGAAGGGGAGCACTTCGAGGAGGAAGGTTGTCTCTCGGTGCCCGGATACTGGGCGAACGTCCATCGCAAAAGCAATGTCCGGGTGCGCTACACCGACCTGGGCGGCGAGGTCGTGGACCGTGAGGTGGATGGCCTTCTGGCCGTGGCCTTCCAGCATGAGATCGACCACCTCAACGGCACTCTTTTTGTGGACCATCTCTCGGTTCTTAAAAAAGGGATATTCCGTAAAAAATACAAGAAGATCATGGAGGCTCAGGACCAGTAATGATCGCTCCCGAATCCATCCGCACCGTCTTCATGGGAACCCCTGACTTCGCCCTCGAAACCCTGCAGGGGCTCATCGATGCCGGGGTTGATCTGCGCGCCGTCTATACTCAGCCCGACCGTCCCAAGGGGCGCGGCAAGAAACTGGCTCCCCCACCGGTCAAGGAACTGGCGCTCAAGCACGGCATCCCCGTCTATCAGCCGCTCAAGCTGCGCGATCCCTCCGCCGTTGAAGAGCTCAAGGCCCTGGCCCCCGATCTGATCGTGGTGGTGGCCTATGGACAGATCCTGCCCAAGAGCGTGCTGGATATTCCCCAATACGGTTGCATCAATGTTCATGCGTCCCTGCTGCCCAAGTACCGGGGCGCCGCTCCCATCAACAAATCGGTGGTGGATGGCGAGGCCGAGACGGGCGTGACCACCATGCTCATGGATGTGGGGCTGGATACCGGTGACATGCTCATCAAGCGCGCCGCTCCCATCGCTCCCATGGAGACGGCGGGGCAGCTTCACGACCGATTGGCCTTGCTGGGCCGTGAGGCCATGGACGAGACGCTGCGTCATATCTGCGCGGGTACGCTGGTGGCGCAGAAGCAGGACGATGCTCTAAGCAACTATGCCCCCATGATGAAGAAGGATGACGGTCGTATCGACTGGAGCCGGCCTGCCTCCGAGATTCACAATCAGGTGCGGGGGCTCGACCCTTGGCCAGGAGCCTTCTGTCTGCTGGGGGGCGAGGTGCTCAAGATCGCCGGGACCAGGCCTTTGGTCGATGAATCCGGCGAGGCGGGTACGGTGCTTCGTGCCGACGGCGAAGGTGTGCTGATCGCCTGTGGCAAAGGAGCTCTTCTGATCGGGGAGCTGCAGCTGCCGGGCAAGAAACGCCTGAGCGCTTCTGATTTTCTGCGCGGCCGTTGTCTGACTGCCGGGCAACGGCTGGAGTAGTTTTATCTGATGCTTGATTCTTCCGAGTTGGAAAAGAGTTTCGAGCCTCGCAAGCGCGTGGTGATCGGGGTTATCGGGGCCACCTGTCTGCTGGTGCTGATTATCGGTTTTCTGCTCTGGTGGGTTCCGAGCGTCGGTTTGTCCAGTATTCATCCCACCTTGCCTGCCGTGCTGGGTGTCATTGTCGCGGTGACCTCCCTGATTATTCTCGGGGGCTTGAGCCTGCTGATCCTTACCCTGCTGCTGGGGCGGGATCTTTTTTTCTCTCAGCGCTTGCGCGGCATTGTCATCAAATACCTCTTCTCGGTGATCACGGCTCTGGGGCGCCTGCTCGGGGTGGACAAGGACAAGCTTCAGCAGTCTTTTATCGCTCTCAATAATGAGCTGGTCCGCTCCAAGAAGCTCAGGGTACCTGCCAACAGAGTGATGATTCTGCTGCCCCACTGCGTGCAGCTCTTCGACTGCGCCATCAAGATCACCGGCGACGTGAACCAATGCGTGGCCTGCGGGAGGTGCGATATCCAGGGTCTGGCCAGGGTGGCAAAAGCCTATGGCGTGGATATCGCCGTTGCCACCGGCGGCACTATTGCACGCAAACTCATCGTGGAGAGACGCCCCAAGCTCATCTTGGCGGTGGCCTGCGAGCGTGATCTGACCTCTGGTATTCGTGATACCTACCCTTTGCCGGTCATCGGCATTCACAACCGCCGCCCTAACGGCCCCTGTTTCAATACCCGGGTCGTGGTGGAGGAGGTGGAGCAGGTGCTCAGGGAGCACATAGTTTCCGAGTAGCACGCTGCCTTCTTGCGAAGCGCAACCAAATTCAACGGGTGGGCGCCGTCCATCTTGCTTTCTTTACCCACTTTCCCCCCCTGCCAGAGGCCTACCTTGAATCAACCGAATCCCCGACTTATTGCCTTTGAAATCCTCCAGCGTGTCGAAGAGGGGGCTTTTGCCGATATGGCCCTCGACAGTGCCCTGAATGCAGTGCCGGACATGGATGCTCGTGACCGCGGACTCTGCTCCGAGCTGGTCTATGGTGTGCTGCGGCAGCAGGGTCGCCTCGACTGGGCACTGGCCCGGTTCTGTGCTCGCCCTCTTTCCAAGCTGGAGATGACGGTTTTGCTGCTGCTGCGTCTGGGGGCTTACCAGATCCTCTGTCTTGATCGTATTCCCGCTCGGGCCGCTGTGAACGAGATGGTGAATCTGACCCATAAACTCGGTCTCAAGCGCGCCAGTGGATTCGTCAACGGCATCCTGCGTTCCTTGGACCGGGGAAAGGCCGAGCTTGTCTGGCCCGAACTTCAGGAAGGCGCTCAGGCCGCTCTGGAGCATAGCGGTTCTCTACCGCAATGGCTGGCCAAAAGGTGGCTGAAAGAGCTGGGCGCCGAGGAGGCCATGGCTCTTGCGGCCACAAATCTTGAGCCGGCCCCCAGGACCCTGCGGGTCAATCGTCTGAAAATCACCCGGGAAGCCTATCTTCAGCGTCTGATGGAAGAGGGGATTGAGGCCGAGCCCACGCAGTATGCGCCGGACGGACTGATCCTCGCACCGCGCAGCGGACGTCAGATCCCCGGCTACGACGAGGGGCTCTGCCAGTTGCAGGATGAAGCCAGCCAGCTGGTGGCCGAACTGCTCGGGGCAAAGGCGGGTGAGCGCATCCTGGATGTTTGCGCCGCTCCCGGCGGCAAGACAACTCATCTTGCGGCTCTTTCCGGCGACGAGGCGAAGATTGTGGCCCTCGATCTTCACCCTCAGCGGGCCGCTCTGGTCCGTGACGGTGCCCGGCGCATGGGGGTCACCTCCATCGAGCCCCGTCCCTGGGACATGACCCGGGTCCCCGATTTTCTTGATCCCCTCTCTTTCGACCGGGTGCTGGTCGATGCTCCCTGCACCGGCTTCGGGGTGCTGAGGCGTAATCCGGAGATCCGGTGGCGGCGCGTGGCTGCCGATGTGGACGAGCTCTCCAGTCTTCAGCTCAAAATCCTGATTACCGCCGGGACGCTGGTTCGTACCGGGGGGCGCCTGGTCTATTCCCTCTGCACCCAGACGCCGGAGGAGTCCACCGGTGTGGTCGAGGCGTTTCTCGATGCCTGCCCGGACTTCGAGCGCATCAATCTTCGTCGCACCGCCCCCGAGGGGTGGGCGGATCTCTTCGATGCCGAAGGGTTCCTGCGCACGTCGCCTCATCGGCACGGCGGCATGGACGGATTTTTTGCCGCGGGGTTCGTGCGGCGCTGAGCGTTGGGTTTGAGATTTTAGTCCTCCCCATTTTGTTCTGCCGGAGTGGAGCTGTGGCGACGGGATAGAGGTCGTTCAACTGTTTGAGGCGTCAGCCGAGTTTTGAACGGCCCCCGGCGGTGCGGCGTAGCGCAGGGGACCCGCGCCAGCGGGCAGAACAAAGGGTGCGTTTTTTGCCTACTTTTTGCCGCACAGCAAAAAGTAGGTCGCCACCAAGGGGCGAGACCCTTGGGTTTGCCTGCTGATTAGTGCCGGGATTTCGCCCCGGCGGGCGACCTACTTTTCTTGCTCGCCCAAGAAAAGTAGGCAAAAGAAGGGCGCCCGGACAATCCCGCCCTTCGGGTACCTTCCGGGCTTCGAGCCGTCCCCGGCGACCTCCTGAACTCGGCTAAAGCCTCAGACACCGGAGGTCGAATTCCCGAGGACGTCCCGAAACCCTCCAGCGGGCTTGTCGACGGGAGGGGCCGAATGCGATTAATCTCGACAACGCATTTGCAGAGAATCTAGCAGTTCTAATCGTGTTACGCCCCGCTTTGAGGGCGCTTCCAACTTCCCAATCAGGAGCATAGCCATCATGATCAAGATCGCCCCATCCATCCTCTCCGCTGATTTTGCCCGCCTGGGCGACGAGGTGCGCGCCATCGACCAGGGCGGCGCCGACTACATCCATGTGGATGTTATGGACGGCCATTTCGTGCCCAACATCACCATCGGACCTCTGGTGGTGGATGCGGTGCGCAAGGTGACGGACAAGCCGCTGGACGTGCATCTGATGATCGAGAACCCTGATGCGTACATCCCCGAGTTCGCCAAGGCGGGCTCCGACATCATCACCGTGCATCAGGAGGCCGTCCCTCATCTGCACCGCACTCTGCAGCTCATCCGCAGCCTGGGCAAGCGCGCCGGGGTCTCCATTAATCCCGGGACTCCCGTCTCCACGCTGGAGTCGGTTCTGGGGGATCTGGATCTGGTGCTCATCATGAGCGTCAACCCCGGCTTCGGCGGTCAGAGTTTCATCCCCTACTGCCTGGAGAAGATCCGTCAGCTGCGCAGCATGATCGATGCGCGGGGACTTTCGGTTGAGATCGAGGTGGATGGCGGGGTGAAAGTGGACAATATCGCCGAGGTGGCGGCTGCCGGAGCCGATGCCTTTGTGGCCGGTAGCGCTGTGTTCAGTACCCCCGACTACGGCAAAACCATCGCCGAGCTTCGCTCCCGCGCAGAGGCTGCCCGGAGCTGATGCTCGACTACGAGTCTGTCGCGAAGGCTCTTGCTGCGTATGAGCCGGAACTGCTGCCGCGGCAGGACCTGCGCTGCGCGGCGGTGCTGCTGCCGCTGTTTCGCAAGCAGGGGCGCGATTATCTTATTTTTACTCTTCGTACTCACAGGGTGCGCCACCACCGGGGGGAGATCTCCTTTCCCGGTGGCGGGTGCGAGCCGGCAGATGCCGATCTGCTCGATACCGCCCTGCGCGAGACGCAGGAGGAGTTGGGGATCGATCCAGAGTCCGTACGGGTGCTGGGTCGCCTGGACGACTTCTCTTCCATTCACGGCTATCATGTGACCCCTTTTGTGGGGGTGATTCCCTGGCCCTGTGATCTGCGGCCGGATCCGGGGGAGATCGCCGAACTCATCGAGCTGCCGCTGGACAGGCTGCGGGAACCCTCTATTTTCAGTACCGAGGACTGGACGCACCGGGGTCGCACCCATCCGGTGCACTTTTTTCGTATCGACGGCTACGAGATCTGGGGCCTTACGGCGGCGATGCTGCGGCAATTTTTCCAGCGCACGCCCCTCTAAGCCCTTTTGGAGGGGCGTCTCCATGTTTGCGCCTGCGCCGAATATTGTTACAATCTCCGATATTGTTGCAATCTTCCTATTATCCCTTCCCGCATGAGGTCTGCCATGAGCCCCTTTCGTAACCGCAGCCTGCTCACCAAGCTGAATCTGATCATCGCCCTGTTGCTGCTGTTTTTTTTCGCCCTCTCGGCAGTGCTGAATTATCACCGGCAGAAGCAATTCGTTCTCGATCAGTCGGTGGAAAAGGCGAGGCTGGTCTCCTTTGTCGCCATTCATGCCCGGGAGTATGTTTCCAACGAGCTGCTCATCGGCGACGTGACGCTCAATCGCGAGCGCTACGGGCTGATTCCAGTCGTCTCCTCCAATCGCATTAGCCAGCGGGTAGGGGCCGAGCTGGGTTATCATGTGAGGCAGGTTTCCACCCAGTACCGCAATCCCATGAACGCCGCCGATCCCTTTGAGTCCGAGGTGATCGAAGCCTTCAAGGCTGATGCGGGGCTGCGAGAATACTACAGTCAGACCGACTATCAGGGGGCACCGGTCTTTCGGTACCTCAAACCCTTCAAGGCGGACCAGAGCTGTCTGGAATGTCACGCCGCCCCCGAAGACGCTCCGGAGTTTATCCGCAAGCTCTATCCCCAGGAGAAGGACCAGTCCTACAATTACCAGCTGGGGGAAGTCATCGGCGCCGTTTCGATTATTATTCCCGTGCAGGAGCTCTACAGCCAGATTTACGACAATCTGCGTAACGAGCTTTTTTTAAACGGGGCAATCTTCGCGGCCCTCATCGCTCTACTGGCGATGCTGACCCGTATGGCGGTGACTCGCCCGCTGGCAAGGCTGGGGGACGGGATCGCGAAGATCATGCGTACCGGAACTTTTTCCGAGAAAATACCTCACCGCGGAGAGGATGAAATAGGGCGGCTGATTGTCGGCTTCAACGAGATGATGAGCCATCTGGAGGAGCGCACCCGTCATCTCGAAGAGTCGGAGCGGCGTTTCAGCGTACTGACCGAGACGGCCAGGGACGGCATCATCTCCTTTCTGAAGAACGGCCAGGTCATCCTGTTCAATCGCGAAGCCGAGCGCATCTTTGGTTACAGCAAGCGGGAGGTTCTGGGGGAGAGCGTAGCGCTGTTCGTTCATGCCGACTGTTCGTCTCTCGGGGATCTGAATATGGAGGAGTATCTGGAAGAGCATGCCGAAGGACTGACGAGCCAAGTGCAGCGTGTTTCAGGTAAGCGTCGTGACGGATCTCGTCTTACCCTGGAGCTATCTCTTTCTAGGGCCGAGTCGGATGGCCAGTTTTTCTATACGGCGATCCTCAGGAATGTCACCTGAGCCCTGGGGGGCTCCCGTTTTTTTCAGGTTGGGTCCAGCAGATGCTCAAAGGCCTTGCGGGCCTCATTGATGGGCAGGGAGTATGTCGTGTCACGGTTATGCCCTTGTGTTTTACGGAAGTTGATGCCGACGACTTCGCCCTTATCGTTGAGCAGTGGACCACCCGAACTGCCCGGTTCGGTTTGACTGTCGGTGATCAGGATGGGGGTTGTGCGGAAGTTGGCCTTAGAGTTGACGCGCCCCCGGGAGAAGGAGAGCCCCTTTTCGGCGGGGTAACCCAGAGCAATGACGGTGTCTCCGACCTTGAGTCGGTCCGAGTCGCCCAGAGGCAGGGCCTCAAGAGCACCGACCGGGGCCACGAGAACGGCAAGGTCGAGATCCTCGTCTTTCAGGAAGAGCCGGACAACGAATTCCCGGCCGTCCCGGAAGCGTACTTTCATCTGCCCGCCTTTGCTGACGTTGTGAAGGCTGGTCAGCAGGTAACCCCGACTGGAGAGCACAAAGCCGCTTCCGGTGCCCGTGGGGGTGATGATCTCGAAGGTGGACCGGCTGCTGGTGCGAATGAGTTCCTGAAGATTTTTAGGCGCATCGGGTTTTTGGGCTTCGGAGGGGCGGGCGCTGACCAGGGGGCTGCCAAGCTCCTGTAGTGGGGAAGGGTTTTTCTGGGGCTGGCGCAGGTTTTCGCCAGTGAGACTCCAGGCGCGTTCGATGATCTGTCCGGGAAGGTCCGTCAATATCTGGGTCTTGATGTCCCGAAATATCTCGGCGGTGAGTTCATCGACCCAGAGTGCTTCCTGGGACATGCTCATGGCGTCGAAAAAGTCGCTCTGAATTTCCTTGTGACTCTCGTATCGGCGCTCCAGAAGCTTGAGCCGCTGTCCTTTATTGTTGATGTAGAAAACCGTGACATGGGATCGGCTCTGACTCTCATACTTGAACATGTCCAGCCCCCCCAGAGTAAAGCAGCTGGCTCCGGCCAGAAAGGTCGCCATGGCGCTGCTGTCGGAGAGCCCGTAGTGGGCCGTGCTGTCCACGCTGACCAGGAAGCTGTCATTTTCCCTTGTCGCTTCGCCTTCGGTCTGTCCGGAGAGGTCAGCTTTGAGGTCGCCGGTGAAGACGGTTTTGCGTAACCCCGCCGCGATGGCCGTGGCGAACGCATCCTCTTGGCGCTGGAAAAGACGCTGCAGGTAGTCCCGGTAGCTGGTTTCCTGCAGTGTGGAGTCGTTCAGTAGCGCATCAATGCTGACCCGTACCACGCCGGGGCGATTGATTTGCCCTGTCGACTGGCCAAGGGCGCAGGGCAGCGGCCCCGCAAGAAACCCTAGAATGAGAATGACCCCGGATATGAAGGCTGGATGATGAACCATATGATCTTCTCCTGGAAAACAGGACAAAATACCCCTCTATCTATATAGATATAGCGCATGATTATTCACAGTGAAAGCTAGCCCATGAAAAATACTGACACAAGAACCCAGCGTTTCCTGCAGCATCTGGCCACTGATATTCTCATCGGCGACGGAGCCATGGGAACCCAGCTCTATCAGCGGGGCATTGCCCTGGACAGCAATTTTGAGCATCTCAACCTGATCAGGCCCGATCTGGTGCGCTCGGTCCATGCTGACTATCGCAGCGCCGGGGCGCAGCTGCTCGGAACCAATACCTTTGCCGCAAATCTCACCCGACTCTCGGGAATCGGACTGGAGTGCAAGGTGGAGGCGATCAATCTCGCCGGTGCCCGGCTGGCGCGAGAAGTTGCCGGGCCGGAGGGCTTTGTCGCAGGCTCAGTGGGCCCCCTGCTGCAGCCCCGGGGACAGGTCGAGGTGCTGGATGAAGCTGCCCGCCTTTCGGTGTTTTGCCAGCAGATGGGAGCTCTTGCTGAAGGGGGGGTAGACCTCTTTGTTCTGGAGACCTTCGCTTCTCTCCAGGATCTGAAGCTGGCCCTTTCGGTGGCCAGGGATCTGGGGTTGCCCGCCATCGCCCAGATGGCCTTTCTGGAGGCGGGGGTTACCCGAGATGGTGTGACCGTCGAGGAGGCCGGTAGCGCTCTGGTTGAGGCCGGGGCCTGTGCTGTTGGTGCCAATTGCGGGACCGGTCCCCGGGAGGTGCTCGCGGCAGTGAAGCGATTGCGCGCTGTGGTCGAGGCGCCTCTGAGCGGTTGTGCCAACTCCGGATTTCCCGAGTACCGCGAGGGTCGTTACATTTACCTGGGAACACCCGAATACTTTGCACGTCAGGGGCTGGAAATGGCCAGAAGTGGTGCAGCCCTGGTGGGAGGCTGTTGCGGCACCGGCCCCGAGCATATCAAGGCTCTGGCCGAGCTGCTCGCCTCCGAGCGCCCGGGCCGGGCGCATGTGTCGGTTCCTGCGAAGGTCGAGTCCCCTTCTTACTCCGAACTGGCTGAAACTTCCGAGGCTCGCTCCGGGTTTCTCGACGCCTGGGGGAGTCGGGCCGTGGTTACCGTCGAGCTCGCCCCCCCCAAGGGCCTTGACTGTTCGAAGGTTATCGCTCAGGCCCGGCAGCTCAAGGAGGCCGGGGTTGATGCCATCAGCCTTTCAGAAAATCCCCTGGCCCGCATCCGTATGGGTAACATTGCTCTGGCGCGCCTCGTTCAGCAGGAGACGGGGGCAGAGGTTATCGCTCACGTTACCTGCCGCGACCGCAATCTTATCGGCCTTCATTCAGAGATGATGGGGGCCCACAGCCTGGGGTTGAGAAACATCCTGGCGGTGACGGGGGACCCCGTCTCCGTGGGGGGGGAGGCCGGTGCCACGAGCGTCTTCGATCTCAACTCCATCGGTCTTCTGGAGCTACTCTCAAGCCTCAATCGGGGCCGAAGTCTCATGGATGTTGATCTGGGGGGCTGCGCCGATTTCACTCTGGGGGCCGCCTTTAATCCCAACCTGCCCCGGATGGACGGGCAGATTGCCCGGCTGGAGAAAAAGGTGGCAGCGGGCGCTCGTTTTGTTCAGACCCAGCCCCTGTATGATCCGGAGAAAATGCAGGAGATGCTCGAGCGTACTGCTTCCATGGGTATCCCCGTACTGGTGGGACTTTTGCCCCTGGTGAGTGAACGAAACGCCGAATTCCTGCATAACGAGGTGCCGGGAATTTCGCTTCCCGACTCGGTGCGCCGGAGAATGCGCGGCAAGAGCGGCGAGCAGGGTGTTGCCGAGGGGTTGGAGATCGCCTGCGAGCTTGTCGAGGCTGGGCGGGGTGTCGCTGGTGGCTTCTATCTCATGCCCCCCTTCGGCAAGGTGGAGTTGGCACTGGAGCTGCTCAGGAAAATTCGCCAGATCTACGGCTGAGCCCCGGCAGGGGGGGGGGCTTTTGGGTCTGCTCTTCATGTCTCATTTAATCCCAGTTGTCGAAAAGAGGCCGGGGCTGCCTTCGTGACCACCCTGATCCGCAAGGGGTGGAATTGTCCGTTATTTCATGCGGTTAGTTCTGTGCCAAGGCTGCGTCTGGCAAAAAAAATCCCTTGCCTTGATCTGGCTCCCTATGCTATCTACCTGCATACTGTATACAATAAATGTCTTGCTCAAAGAATCGGAGACCCTATGCTTTCGAAGGGGTCTGCTTTTTTTTTCCTTTGGAAAAAGGAGACCCCCGGGAGGTCGTTTTGACTCAGGTTATATTTTCCAGTTTAGGCAAAAATATCGTAGATCAGCGTCAGGGCGGCGAGATCGATTTGGCGTCCTTGAAGCTCAAGCTACCTGAAACCTATCAGGATGCCGGAAAGATCGGGGCTTTTATCGGTTGGGACGGCTTGCTGGTTCTGGACCGGGGAGTCAACGTCGTTGCTCTGGCTGCCGAGTACATCAAGCGAGTGCAGGAAAAGTACTGCTGCGCCAAGTGCACTCCGGGCAAAAAGGGGACGCGGGTTCTTCAGGAGACCCTGCGCCGCATTGTCGGGGGGCAGGGTCGCGAAGAGGACCTGGGGACCATCGAGGCGCTGGGTGAACTGCTCAAGAGCTGTAAATGTACCCTCTGCATGACCTCGGTGAAGCCGATTCTCGATTCGGTGAAGCATTTCCGCGATGATTACATGGCCTGTATCCGCGGTCAGAGCAAGGCTCAGCCCGCCCGCGATTATCGTGACAAGCTCACCGCTCCCTGCATGGATCGCTGCCCCGCCCATATCGATATTCCCGCCTACGTTGAGCACATCAAGGATTACCGCTACGACGAGTCCCTCTCGGCGATTCGTCGCAACATGCCTATTCCTGCCGTCTGTGGCCGGGTCTGTCCCCATCCCTGTGAGTCCGCCTGCCGCCGTGCGCTGGTCGATGAGCCCATCAGCATCATGGTACTCAAGCGTGTGGCTTCCGATCACGAGTGGATGCATCAGAAGCAGCCTCCCATGATTCCTGGCACGGCCAAGAACAAGACGGTGGCAGTGGTTGGTGCCGGTCCCGCTGGTCTGACCTGCGCCTACTATCTTGCGCTGGAGGGCTACAAGGTCACGATTTTCGAGGCTATGAGCGAGCCCGGCGGGACGGTAGCCGTGGGTATTCCCGATTATCGCCAGCCCCGACATCTGCTGCGCCGCGACGCCGAGATCATTGAGGCGCTGGGAGTGGAGATCCGATACAATACTCGGTTGGGTACGGATGTATCTCTCAAGGAGCTCAAGGTTCAGTTTGACGGTGTTTTTGTGGGCGTTGGAGCTCACAAGTCCAAGCCCATGGGTGTTGAAGGTGAAGATGCCGGTTACGATGGTTTCTCCAAAGGGGGAATCGATTACCTTCGCGCCGTTGCTCTGGGGCAGTCCGTTGAAACAGGTAAGAGGGTCGTGGTGGTTGGCGGCGGTAATACCGCCATTGACTGCGTTCGCGTAGCGCTTCGTGAGGGTGCCGAAGAATCGATCCTGATCTACCGCCGTACCCGCAAGGAAATGCCTGCCGAGCCCTACGAGGTGGATGACGCGGATGAAGAGGGCGTGCGTTTTGAATTTCTGGTCAACCCCACGCGTATCGTGGCCGAAAATGGCAAGGTCGTGGGTCTCGAACTGGTGAAGATGATACTGGGAGAACCCGATGATTCAGGACGCCGTCGTCCTCAGCCCGATCCGGGCAGTGAATTCATCCTCCCCTGCGATATGGTCATTCCGGCTATCGGCCAGGAACCCGATCTTGGCTTCCTGGATCAAGGGGATCTGGGGGTTCAGACGACCCGCTGGAACACCATCGTGGCCAAAGAGGGCATCCTGATGACCGATTGCGAGGGAGTCTTCGCCGGTGGTGACTGCGAAATCGGTCCCATGACCGTCGTGGCAGCCGTGGGTGGAGGGCGCCGGGCGGCCCGGACCATGGATCGCTGGCTCTCCGAGGGTAAAACCTATCTTGACGATGAAGACAGCATGGAAGATCTCTTCTGCGCCCTCAAGGTCTTCGATGCCGATGAAGAGGTGGGTATTCTCGGAGGTCTGCACCGCGAGCATCAGCCCAAGGTAAGCGGGGCCGAGCGAGCGAAGAATTACGACGAAATTGAGTTGGCCATGTCTGAATCCCAGGCCGTGCGGGAAGCCCAGCGCTGCCTGCGCTGTTACCGGGTCGGTATGGTGGCGCTCAGCTAGCGACTTGTCCAGGCTCGCTGGTCTGTGGCGGCCTCCCAGCCTCAAACCGAAGGTTTCCGCCGGTGAGTTTACCGGCCAGGAAGATGCGGCCCCTGAACAAGGCCCGCAGCAGAATAAAGGTGGAGAACCTATGCTCAGTCTGAAAATTGACGGTAATGATATCCAGATTGAAAAGGGTGCAACGATCCTCGCCGCCGCCGAGAAGGCTGGCATCCGGATTCCGACCCTCTGTTATCTGAAAAAGATTTCTCCCACCGGAGCCTGCCGAATCTGCGTAGTCGAGGTGCAAGGCTGCACCGAGCCCATGACGGCGTGCAACACCCCCGCCATCGAGGGGATGGTCGTCACCACCCAGTCGGAGAAGCTTGCGCGTATCCGCCGTCAGGTGGTTGAGCTGCTGCTGGTCAATCACCCGCTGGACTGCCCTGTATGCGACGCCGCCGGTGAGTGTGACCTTCAGGAGTCCTGTGTTGAAAACGGGGTGGTCACTCAGCCCTTTAGTGCCGAGGACCTTGGGCTTGAGAGCATCGAGAGCTGGCCGCTGATCCAGCAGGTTCCTTCGCGCTGTATTCTCTGTGAGAAGTGCGTCAAGGTTTGTCATGAGGTTGTCGGCGCCAGCGCCCTGGTGGTACGAGACTGTGGTGAGAAAGCCTTTATCGACACCCACGACGGTGCGCCTCTGTCCTGTGAATTCTGCGGTAACTGCGTCGAGGCCTGTCCCACGGGGACGCTGATATCCAAGCCGTTCAAGCACAGCGCCCGCCCCTGGGCCCTGTCCCAGGTGCCTTCGGTCTGCTCCACTTGCGGCTGCCAGTGTCAGATCGACTATGGCGTCATGGGTGGCAAGGTCATGCGCGTGACCAGCCAGGACGGGGTGACCCGCAATGATGGCAACCTGTGCATCGGCGGCTATTTCGGTCATGACGCCATCCATGCTCCTTCGCGTCTTAGCGCTCCGACGGTTGCCGGGGAAGTAGTGACCTGGCAGCGAGCTCTGGACGAGGTGAGTTCGGCTCTGCGTACCCTGACTGATAGCGAAGGTGGGGCGGCTGTTGCCGGCCTGTCGTCTCCCCAGCTTAGCAATGAGGAAAACTACCTCTTCCAGAAACTTTTCCGCGTGGCTCTGGGGTCGAACAACATCGATTCTGAGGCCCGCTTCGGAGCCCTGCGCACCCTGCAGACCCTGCAGCGTACCCTGGGGCTTCACGGGGCGAGCAATCGCATCGAGTCCATCGCCCTGGCCGAGGCCGTTCTGGTCTTCGGTGCTGACGTCACCGCCGAGGCTCCCGCGGTGGACTGGCAGATCGGGCTGGCCTGTCGTAAAAATGATGCCAAGCTGGTGGTGGCTACCATGCGCCGCACCAAGCTCAGCGCTCAGGCCAACTCCCGTCTGGGCTACCGCCCCGGTAGCGAGGTGGCTCTGGCCAACGCCCTTTGCAGGCTGATTCTGGACGAGGGGCTGGCAGATCAGTCTTTCATCGATCGCTTCTGCGAAAATCCCGACGAACTCAGTTCTCATCTCGCGGCTCTGGATCTGGATCTGGCCGTCAGTGTCACTGGTCTGAGTCTCGAGGCTCTGCGCGATGCCGCCCGTCTTCTTGGTCAGGCCTCCAGTGTGGCTCTGGTTTTCGGTGCTGACCTGATCAAGAGCGAGGGGGCCGAGGCAAAAATAGCTGCCCTGTCAAATCTTGCGATGATCACCGGAGCTCTCCATGGCGAGGCCGGAGGGCTCTTCCCCCTCGATGAAAAACCCAATACCCAGGGGCTGCTTGATCAGGGCGTCTACCCCGAAGCTCTTCCCGGATACCATCCCTACGGTTCATCCCGTGCCCCCTTCGAAAAGGCCTGGAACGTGAGCTTGCCCGAGGGAGGTCTCGATGCCACAGGTATTCTCGAGGGCATTGAGGCAGGCACTATCAAGGCTCTTTATCTGGCCGGAACCAATCCTCTGGTGAGTTTCCCCCAGAGCGCCCGCTGGGCCAGCGCCCTGAAGAAGCTGGATCTGCTGGTGGTTCAGGATCTCTATGATTCACCTCTGACCCGCATGGCTCATGTGGTGCTGCCTGCGAGCTCCGGTGCGGAGAAGAGCGGTACCCTGACCTCTCTGGATCATCGCATCAACAGCCTGAATGCTGCGATTGCTCCCCTGGGTGATTCCCGCAGCGATTTCCACATTCTGGCTCATCTCTACGGCATGCTGCGTCCTGCCGAGACCCCCTGCATGGAGAGCCTGCGCAAGGAAATGAAGTCTCTTTGTGGTCTTTATGCCGACACGGCCTTCTCCATCTCCGGGCAGTGGCTCAAGCAGATGTACAGCCCTGAAGCAAAATCGCTGGAATACGCTCCGGTAGATCAGTCTGAGCTGGTCCAAAACGATCTGGAGTTGCTCAGCGGCAAGATTCTCTACCACTTCGGCACCACCACGACCCACTCCAAGGCCTGCTTGACGGTTTTTCCCGCTGGAGCCGTTGCCGTAAGTCCGGAAGATGCCGAGAAGATGGGGCTTTCGCCCAGGCAGAATGTCCGTCTGAGTTCTTCCGAAGGTGCTATCGATGCACCTGTGGGAATCTGTGATAGCCTGCCGCAGGGGCTACTTTTTGCTCCCCATCACTTTGAGGGGGTTGCCGTCCAGGGGTTGATGCCCGCTGGAAGCAATCGGGTTGCGGTGCAGCTTTCCAAAATCTGACCCGCCCCATTTTTCCAGTACTGAATAAGACACAAAAAAACCCGGCATTTGCCGGGTTTTTTTGTGTCTTATTTCAAGGGGGGTATCGTTCAGCGATGGAGTTGATACTTGCGTACCGAAGCGTTGTGTTCCTTCAGGGTACGGGAGAAGACGTGGGTGCCATCGCCCCGGGAGACGAAGTAGAGATAGTCGACAGAGGCGGGATTTGCCGCCGCCAGGATAGCGGCCTCTCCTGGACTTGCGATAGGCCCCGGAGGGAGGCCGGGATTGCGGTAGCTGTTGTAGGGCCCCGGAGTCCTGAGATGCTTGCGGGTGAGGTTGCCATCGAAATTTGCGATGCCGTAGATGACGGTGGGGTCAGTCTGCAGGCGCATTCTTTTTTTCAGCCGGTTGTGAAAAACCGCGGCGATCAGGGGCATCTCCTCTTCGCTGCCGGCCTCCTTCTGGATAATGGAGGCTAGGGTCAGCAGCTGGTGGCGGTTGAGCTCAAGGCGCTGAGCCTGCTCAAGTACCTCGGCAGTGAGCTTTTGCTTCATCTGACGGACCAGGGTTCTCAGGAGTTTTTCCGGGGTTGTCCCGCGAACGAAATGATAGGTTTCCGGGAAAAGATAGCCCTCGAGACTCGGCGCATCGATGCCCAGCCGAGCAATAAAGTCCTGGTTGCCTGCGAGGGTCAGGATTTCCGAACCACTGGCAAGGGAGTTCTCATCGAACAGGGTGGCGATCTGGGTGAGTCGAAGGCCTTCGGGAATGGTCAGGGGCCAGCGACGGACATCTCCGGCGACAAGGCGATCCAGAATATGTGTCGGGGTTGCCGGGCTGTCGAACTGATAGTCTCCGGCCTGAATTCTGCCGCTGTCACCGCGCCAGATGGCCAGCAGTCGAAAGCCCTGAGAGCTCCCAACGATTCCCCCCTCTTCCAGGCGGCGGGCGATCTGTTGCAGAGAGGCCCCCCTGGCAATAACGAGGGAGTCGGTTTGGGGGGACACGGGTGTCTTAATGAAGAAAAGTGCTGCTGCTCCCGAGATCAGGCTCAGCAAGAAGGCCAGGGCCAATGCCCCGCGGAAAAATCTGGTGATCAGGTGGCGGTAAATGGGAGCCTCAGGCTTTGAATTTGTTTTCGGTGCCATTGATCAGGCGCTGGATATTGCTCTTGTGCCGATGGACGACGATTGCGCCGATCATCAGACCTGCAGCGAACAGGGCAGTGGACTGCTCAAACAGTAGAATGAGCAGGGGGGTGATTACAGCGGCGCTCACCGAAGCCAGAGAGACGTAGCGCCATTTCCACAGGACCAGCGCAAAAAGAATCAGGGCTGATAAAATGGCCGCTGGGGAGAGGACGAGAAAGATGCCCAGAGCCGTTGCGACCCCCTTGCCCCCACGAAAGGCGAGGTAGACAGGGTAGCAATGCCCGACCAGGGCGCAGATGGCGACGATGGCGATACCCTGATCGGTAAAGCCAAGTCCTTTGCTGACAAAAAGAACCGGAATCAGCCCCTTGAGAGCGTCTCCCAGCAGAGTCAGTATGCCCAGTTTCTTGCCGGCGACCCGGGCCACGTTGGTTGCGCCGATGTTGCCGCTTCCCGCACTACGAATGTCCGCTTTGGCGAAAATTCGGGTCAGGATAAGGCCGGTGGGAATGGCGCCGATCAGGTATGCAATGACAGCGGCGATCAAAAGGATGGTCGTCAACATGGGGTACTCTCAGCTGCGGCCTGTGGCCGATAGAAGGGGTTGAGAGTCGTTTCCGGGCTCATTTGGCGTGATGTATAACCCGGAAGCGAATTGATGTTTAAGTACTACAGAATAAGTCGAAAAATCAACCGCAAAGCCCTTTTGGGGAACTCCCCTGTATGAAGGCAGGCGCATATTTGACCTCAGCTCCCAGCTGTTGTAAGGTTGTGCGATCCAGGCGGTGCCCGCTCAGGGCATTTACGACCTAGACCCGCGCAGTACCCGGTCGTTTGCAACAAACGACAAGCATCCACCTTAAGGGCAGCACCGGATTCCGATGGTCCATCGGTATTCCGGGTGCGGGCGGCCCTAACCTGATCCACAATCAAATTATCCATTCTACGCCATTGTGCGTCCATCCACTGCTGCCCTGTTTCCGGGCGTACCTGCAAGGCGTTTTATCTTACGCTTCGGGCTTCTCTGTGTTTTTACCGTATAATTCCGGTGAAATTCTGGGGCCTGTTGTTCCTCCGTACTTAGGAATCGAAAGATGGCCATGAATTCTGAAGTTAAAATCCGAATCGAAAAGCTGCACAAAATTTTCGGTCCCCACCCCGAGAAAGCCCTGAAAATGCTGGGGGACGGACTGGACAAGGAAACCATCTTTCAGCGCACCGGCACCACCGTGGGGGTGCATGACGCCAGCTTCGACATCCTCGAGGGGGAGATCTTCGTCGTCATGGGCCTCTCCGGCAGCGGCAAGTCGACCCTGGTGCGCATGCTCAATCGTCTGATTCAGCCCACCAGCGGCAAGGTGCTCATCGACGGGCAGGACGTGGCGACCATGAGTGATGCCGAACTGTTGGAGGTACGACGCAAGAAAATGAGCATGGTGTTTCAGTCCTTCGCCCTGATGCCCCATATGACGGTGCTGGAAAATGCCGCCTTCGGCCTGGAGATGGCCGGGGTCGATAAGGTCACCCGGTCGGAGCGGGCCCTGGAGGCCCTGTCTCAGGTGGGACTGGACGCCTATATGGACAGTCGCCCCGATGAGCTCTCCGGAGGCATGCAGCAGCGCGTCGGCCTGGCCAGAGGGCTTGCTGTGGACCCCGATGTGCTGCTGATGGACGAGGCCTTCTCGGCTCTGGATCCTCTGATCCGGGCGGAGATGCAGGACGAGCTGCTCAATCTTCAGGAAAAGCATCGCCGCACCATCGTATTTATCTCCCACGATCTGGATGAAGCCATGCGCATCGGCGATCGCATCGCCATCATGGAAGGGGGTTGCGTAGTTCAGGTGGGCACCCCGGAAGAGATTCTCCAGAACCCGGCCAACGACTACGTTGAAGCTTTCTTCCGGGGGGTGGACGCAACCCAGATCCTCTCTGCAAAAGACATCGCCCGCAAGACCCAGGTGACGCTGATCCGTCATCCCGGTGACGGACCCCGGGCCGCGTTGCAGCGGCTGGCTCAGCACGACCGCGACTACGGATATGTGCTGGACGCCAAACAGCGGCTGCTCGGAGTCGTAAGCGCCGAGGGGCTACACTCTGTGATCGAGGACGGCGGCGACAGCAAGGACATCTCCAGGGCCTTTATCGAAGAGGCCAGCGTGGTGCAGTCCACCGCTTCGATGCAGGAGATTCTACCCGAAGTCACTGCCCGTCCCTGGCCGGTACCGGTGGTGGATGAGCAGGGGCGCTATCTCGGCGCGGTGTCGAAGAATCTTTTTCTCAAAACCCTGCAGCGTTCCCATGCCCGGCAAAACGGCACCGAGGAGGTGGCTCCATGAAGTGGCTGACTTTTGACGAACAAACCATCCCCCTGGATGACTGGGTTCAGGACGGCATCGACTGGCTGGTGGAGAACTACCGCGAAGTCTTCCAGAGCCTCAAGGTCCCCATCGAGAAGACCCTCGAAGGGCTGGAGTGGATTTTCCACAGCCTTCCCCCGGTGGTCGTGATCCTGCTCTTTGTGGTGCTGGCCTGGCGATTCGGAGGCAAGCGCCTGGCTGGGTTCACGGCGGGCTCCTTTTTGCTCGTGGGAAATCTGGGCATGTGGACCGATGCCATGACAACCCTTTCCATGGTCATCTGCTCGGTAGTCTTCTGCGCCCTGATGGGGATTCCGCTGGGGATCATGTCGGGGCGCAGCGACCGGTTCGAGGTGCTGCTGCGTCCGGTGCTCGACGCCATGCAGACCACGCCCCCCTTCGTCTACCTGGTGCCTGTGGTCATGCTTTTCAGCATCGGCACCGTCTCGGGGATTCTGGCCACCATCATCTTCGCCCTGCCGCCGCTGATCCGCCTGACCAGCCTGGGGATACGGCAGGTTCACCCCGAACTGGTGGAGGCCGCCGTTTCCTTCGGAGCCAACCCCTGGCAGGTGCTTCGAAAGGTACAGCTCCCCCTGGCCATGCCCTCGGTGATGGCGGGACTCAACCAGACCATCATGATGGCCCTGTCCATGGTGGTGATCGCGGCGCTCATCGGCGCGGGCGGCCTCGGCGGCCCCGTGGTTCAGGGGCTCAACACCCTGGATATAGGTCTTGCCACCATCGGTGGACTCTCCATCGTGCTGCTGGCCATGGTGCTTGATCGAATTACCCAGGGATTCAAGAAGTAAGAATGCCTGATTCCTATGTATTGCTAACTTAAAAAACTGAAGGAGGACGAGAATGAAGCGACTGCTACTCAGCCTGATTATCCTGAGTCTGGCCCTGCCCGTCATGGCATCGGAGAACAAGCCCGGTGAGGGCATCAAGGTCCAGCCTGCCCGGGCCACCTGGAATACCGGCTACTTTCAGGAGGCCCTCTCGCGCCGCGCCCTGACCGAGCTGGGCTACGACGTGAAGAAGCCTAAAGAACTCACCAATCCCCTCTTCTATCAGGCCCTGAAGCTGGGGGATCTGGATTACTGGACCAACGGCTGGTTCCCCATGCATGATGCCCAGATGCCCCGCAAGTTTTACGACAAGGCGGAAAAAATGGGCTATGTGGCCAAGGCCGGCGGACTCCAGGGGTACCTGGTATCCAAGTCTGCGGTGGACAAGTACGGCATTAAGTCTCTGGACGACTTCAAGCGCCCCGAGGTGAAGAAGGCCTTCGACCGCAACGGCGACGGCAAGGCCGACCTGGTGGCTTGCCCTCCGGGCTGGGGTTGCGAGAAGGTGACCACCCATCATTTTGACGTCTACGACCTGGGCGATCATATCAATCCCATCAAGGCGTCTTACGCCGCCAGTATGGCCGATACTCTGGCCGAGCATAATACGGGCAAGCCGGTATTCTTCTACACTTGGGCGCCCAACTGGACCATCTTCAAGCTCAAGCCCGGCGAAGACGTCATGTGGATCAACGTCCCCGAGATCAACCCCACCGAGGCCCAGAAGCCGAACGTTGCGCGCATGACCGTCGCAGGGGTCAAGGGGGCCGTGAGCGACCCGGTCAAGCTCGGGTTTGTGGTCAGCGACATCCAGGCCGTGGGCAACTCCAAGTTCCTGAAGAAGAATCCCCCCGTCAAACGCTTCTTCGAGCTCTTCAGCCTGCCTCTGGCCGATATCAACGAGCAGAATACCCGCATGCAGGACGGCGAGGATTCCGCCAAGGACATCGACCGCCATGTGGACGAGTGGATCGCGAAAAACAAGGCGACCTGGGACGGCTGGTTGAACGAGGCCCGCTCCGCCGCACGCTAAATAAATCGTGACCCTTCATGGGGTGCGGGCGCCATCGGGCTGCCCGCACCCTGCTTGACAACAGATTCCGCCTATCAGGAAGGCCCCGGCATGGCTATCTACTCGGTCAATCAGCAGGAGATTGCCGAAAGAATTTCTCCCGAATCCACCAGTCTGTCTCAGTGGAAGGACTGGAAGTGGCAGCTCAAACATGCCATTCAGTCCATCGACACCTTCGAAAAACTGCTGGGTATCCGCCTCGAAGCCACGGAGCGCGAGCAGGTCGGCCGCACCCTGGAGACCTTTCCTCTTTCGATCACTCCCTACTATCTCTCCCTCATCGATGCCGATGATTTTCGCAACGACCCCGTCTTCCTGCAGGCTTTTCCCTCACCCAAGGAGCTGGAGGTAGGGCGCCACGAGATGGCCGACCCCCTGGCCGAAGACGAGGACAGCCCGGTGCCCGGAGTGACCCACCGCTACCCAGACCGGGTGCTGCTGCATATCAGCAATGTCTGCTCCATGTACTGCCGTCACTGCACCCGCAAGCGTAAGGTGGGCGACCAGGACTTCATTCCCGAGCGCGAGACCATCCTGCAAGGAATCGAATATATCCGCCAAACTCCGGTGGTGCGCGATGTGCTGCTCTCCGGCGGCGATCCTCTGATGCTCTCCGACGACTACCTGGACTGGATACTGACCGAGCTGCGCAGTATCCCCCATGTCCAGGTCATCCGCATCGGAACCCGCATGCCCGTTGTGTTGCCCTACCGGATCACCGACGCCCTGGTCGCCATGCTGAAGAAGCACCATCCGCTCTGGGTCAACACTCACTTCAACCATCCTCGGGAGATAACCGCTTCCTCCCGTGAGGCGCTGAGCATGCTGGCCAACGCAGGAATCCCCCTGGGCAACCAGTCGGTGCTCTTGGCCGGGGTTAACGACTGTCCCCGGATCATGAAGTCACTGGTCCACAAACTGGTCGAGAACCGGGTACGTCCCTATTATCTCTACCAGTGCGACCTCTCCGAGGGGCTCAGCCACTTCCGCACTCCCATCGGCATGGGGGTGGAGATCATGGAGAGTCTGAGGGGGCACACCAGCGGCTTTGCGGTGCCCACCTTCGTGGTTGATGCTCCCGGCGGCGGGGGGAAGATTCCGCTGAATCCCAATTACCTCCTCTCCCTTTCCACCAACAAGGTGGTGCTGCGCAACTACGAGGGGGTTATTACCACCTATCAGGAGCCCGACAGCTACAAGCCCATTTACTGTGATCGCAAGTGCGACGACTGTCACTTGCAGCTAAAGCTGGATGACGGTCAGGAGTTTCGTTCCACGGGGATCGAGCGACTGCTGAGCAATCACGATGACTCCATTGCCCTGACTCCTGAGGGCAATGAACGCATGGTTCGCCGCGATGAGTAATGACCGCATCGAGCGACTGGGTGCTTCGGTGCTGCAGCATGGGCCGGACAATGACCGGATCTACCTGATGAAACTGGATTCCTCCGACCTCCCGGCAATTCTCCCCGAGCTGGACGCCCTCGCCGAGCGCAGAGGGTATTCCAAGATTTTCGCGAAAGTCTCCCATCGCTTCGCCGAGGCCTTCGTGCAGTGCGGGTATGAGATTGAGGGAGCGATCCCCGGACTTTTCCGGGCAGGGGAGGATGGGGCTTTCCTGGGCAAGTACTTCAGTGACCAGCGTCGGGTGGAAAGCCGCCCTGAGCTGGTGCGCCAGGTGCTGGAGGCCGCCAGGGACAAGGCAGCTAAGGCACCGGGGGCGCTGCCTCAGGGCTGTCTCTTCCGGGTGGCGGGCCCCGCCGATATCGAGCAGATGGCCGAGCTCTACCGGGAGGTCTTTCTCTCCTACCCCTTCCCCATTCAGGACCCGGACTATCTGGCTCGCACCATGGAGGAGAATCTGGTCTATTTCGGCATCTGGCAGGGGGAGCGGCTGCTCGCCCTGTCATCGGCAGAGATGGATGTCGACTCTAGCAACGCCGAAATGACTGACTTTGCTACCCGCGCCGAATGTCGGGGGATGGGGCTGGCGTCTTTTCTGCTGAGCCGTATGGAGGAGGCCATGGCGCAGCGGGGCATCCGCACTCTCTACACCATCGCCCGTGCCTACTCCTTCGGAATGAACATCAGCTTTGCCCGGCAGGGCTACGCTTTCGGGGGAACCCTGACCCATAACACCCAGATTTCCGGCGCCCTCGAGAGCATGAACCTCTGGTACAGAGGGGTCTGAATTGAGGCTTGATTTCAGGCCCATGCTCAAGACCCGCAAGGCCGAGCTCCAGAAATCCCTGGATGTTCCCGGCGTCCCGAAGCGCGCTGC
>JAAXQG010000188.1 GCA_012974445.1 Desulfuromonadales bacterium | reverse complement strand
CTACAAAGGTTGCCGCAACGGGATTCACGGTTGTGTAGGGGCGCCGCTTGCTGCGCCCTTTCCCGTCAAGGTGCCATCATCCGGAAATTGGATGGAATTGTTCGAAATGATCGGATCGTTGATTACGTCCGGCGGAGGTCTGCTGACCCAGGGCGCGGCAAGCAGCGCCCCTACGGAGGTTGTCGCAACGAGATTCACGGATTGTGTAGGGGCGCCGCTTGCTGCGCCCTTTCCCGTCAAGGTACAATCACCCGGCAATTGGATGAAGTTGTTCGAAATGATCGGATCGTTGATTACGTCCGGCGGAGGTCTGCCGACCCAGGGCGCGGCAAGCAGCGCCCCTACAGAGGTTGTCGCAACGAGATTCACGGATTGCGTAGGGGCGCCGCTTGCTGCGCCCTTTTCCGTTACGATGTCATTACCCGGAAATTGGATGGTATGGTTCAAGACGGTCGGACCGTTGGTTGCATCCGGCGGTGGTTGTTACAACGAGATTATTGAATAGGTAGGGGCGCCTCTTGCTGCGCCCGCTTCCCCCCCCCTTTACCGGTGAACCTCGAAGTTGCTGAATTCGCCGGTTCCTTCCTCCCAGTCCACGAGAATCTCATCCACCCGGGCCGCAAGCGGTCCCTTCTGGCACCACTGGAGCACGGAGCGGATATCCTGCTCCCGCCCTTCGAACAGCGCTTCGACGTCTCCGCTCTGGAGGTTGCGCACCCAGCCGGTCAGCCCCAGCTCCAGAGCGGTTCTTCGGGTGAAATATCGGTAACTGACCCCCTGGACCAGCCCCCGAACCCGGATGGTGGCTCGCATCGTCTTCATTGTTTCAATCCCCCTCCCTCTACGTCTCGCCCTGAAGCTGCTGCATCATGGTCAGGAATTCATCTTCGTCCAGGGTGCTGACTCCCAGCTCCCGGGCTTTTTTCAGCTTGCTGCCCGCATCGGCCCCCGCGACCAGGTAGCTGGTCTTTGAGCTGACCGATCCGGCAGCCCGAGCGCCCAAAGCCTCGACCATCTCCTTGGCTTGCTGGCGGTTGAAGCGGGTCAGGGTGCCGGTGAAAACGAAGGTCTCTCCGGTGAGCAGGTCGCTTGTGGCGCTTTTTTGTGTGACGGGATTGATGCCCAGTGTCCTCAACTCATGGAGGATGTCGCAGTTGGTCTCCGAGGCGAAAAAGGCCCGGACGCTCTGGGAGACCTGGGGGCCGATCTCATGCAGTGCGGTCAGCTCATCTTCGGTGGCGGAGGCCAGGGCGTCGAGGCTTCCGAAGTGCCGGGCCAGCAGCTTGGCGGTATGCTCCCCTACGTGGCGGATGCCCAGGGCGAAGAGCAACCGCTCGAGGGAGCGGTCCTTGCTCCGGGCGATGGCGTCCAGGAGCTTCTGCGCCAGCTTCTCCCCCATGCGTTCGAAGCGAAAGAGGGACAGCAGGTCAAGGCGGAAGAGGTCCGCGACGCTGGCTACCAGATCGAGGCTGAGCATCTGATCGATGTAGCGCTCCCCCAGTCCGTCGATATCCATGGCCCGCTTGGAAGCGAAGTGCTTGATGGCTTCTTTGAGGCGGGCCGGGCAGCTGAGCCCCTGACAGCGCGGTACCACCTCATCGGCCAGCTGACTCACGCGGCTGCCGCAGGCCGGGCAGCTCTCTGGCATGGGCAGCGCCTGTTCTTCTCCGGTGCGTTTTTCGGTCAGCACCCGTACCAGGTCGGGGATCACGTCCCCGGCCCGCTCGACGACCACCATGTCGCCGATCCGTACATCCAGACGGGCCATCTCGTCCCAGTTGTGGAGGCTGGCCCTTGAGACCACCACCCCGCTGACTTCCACGGGACTGAGCTGGGCCACGGGGGTGATGGCGCCGGTGCGCCCTACCTGCAGGTGGATTGCCTCGAGTCGGGTGATGGCCTGGCGGGGGGGGAACTTGATGGCCACGGCCCAGCGGGGGGTGCGTGATTTTTCCCCCAGCTCCTGCTGCAGGGCCCTAGAGTCGACCTTGACCACCAGCCCGTCGATCTCGAAGGGGAGGGCGTCACGGCGGGCACTGAGCTCCTCGAAGTAGCTCCAGACCTCATCGAGTCCTCGGGCCCTTCGTGTCATCTCGGTGTTGACCCGCAGCCCCAGAGTCTGGAAGGCGCTGAGCATGTCGAGGTGGGAGTCGGGCAGCCCGGCGTCGGAAAGCCCCAGCCCGTAACAGAAGATCTTCAGCGGACGCTGCGCGGTGAGGCGCGAGTCGAGCTGGCGCAGGCTACCGGCGGTGGCGTTGCGGGGGTTGGCAAAGGGCGCTTCCCCCTCTTCGGTGCGTCGGAGATTGAGCTGCTGGAACTCGGCCAGCTCCATGTAGACCTCTGCGCGAACCTCCAGCAGCCCTGGGAAGGGGGGCTGGAGCCCCAGGGGGACCGAGGGAAGGGTGCGCAGGTTCTCGGTGATCTTCTCGCCGGTGGCCCCGTCGCCGCGGGTTGAGCCGACTTCGAAGCGTCCCTGGTGGTAGACCAGCTCCACGGCGACGCCGTCCATCTTGGGTTCACAGATGTAGACGAGTTCTTCATCGGAGGCGAGGGCCCGTTTGACGCGAGCATCGAACTCTTCGAGGTCTTCACGGCCGAAGGCATTCTCCAGTGACAGCATGGGGACGCTGTGGGCGACGGGTTCGAACTTAGCCAGCGGGGCCGAGCCGATGCGGCGGGAGGGGGAGTTGTCGGTCGCAAGCTCGGGGAAGCTCTTCTCGATCTGGATCAGCTCCTTAAACAGTGCGTCGTAGGCCTCATCGGAGATCTCGGGCCGGTCGAGGGCGTGGTAGCGATAATTGTGGTAATCGAGTTCTTCGCAGAGCTGCCGGTGGCGCAGCCGGGCCTGTTCGATGTTCATGGAGATACCTTGCGTTTTTGTCATGAATTAAGGGTGAGACATGTAAGGGGGAATCGTTGAATATATACCATGTTTTTTGCCCCGATCCGGCCCGTTTTTTTGCTCTTTACCCTGAAAAAGGGGGGGGGATCCTGCAACCTGCGTCGTGCAGCGCTGCTTCTGTCTGGGCGCTGCCTTTTCGGGCTGGACGGCTGCAAACAAAGCAGGCGGCAT
Organism: Desulfuromonadales bacterium; assembly: GCA_012974445.1. Taxonomy (GTDB): domain Bacteria; phylum Desulfobacterota; class Desulfuromonadia; order Desulfuromonadales; family JAAXQG01; genus JAAXQG01. Next base: position 4,002 of record JAAXQG010000188.1, on the reverse strand, counting down.
CTTATCTACCTCTTTCCATGGAGAGGAGAAATAAGGTAAGGTCCCTCTGTTTATTTTACTAACGTTTTTTACTGGGAGGTTGAACAGCTCTTACAATGAGTGAAGATCAGTGGATCAGGCTGGCGCTGCTGGGGGTGCTTTTTGTGCTATCGGCATTTTTCTCCGGTTCGGAGACTGCTTTTATGGCTCTGGATCGGCTTCGCCTCAAGCACCTGGTGGAGAAGAAGCACAAGGGAGCCGCCCGGCTCGAGGCCATGCTGGAAGAGCCCGACCGCCTGCTGGGGACCATCCTGGTGGGGAACAACGTGGTCAATATCGCAGCGACCGTCGTGGCGACCGGTTTTTTTGTCCGGCTCTTTGGTGAGCAGGGGGAGTATCTCACCGTGCTGATTCTGACGCCGGTGTTGCTTATTTTCTCCGAAGTCTGCCCCAAGACCTACGCGGCCCGTTTTGCCGAGCGGGTCTCTTTTCTGGCCATGACTCCTATCCTCTGGGGTTCCCGGCTGATTTTCCCCGTGGTCTGGGTGGTTACGACTATCTCGCGTTTCTTCAACAGGCTGCTGGGGGGGGAGTATACGCCTACCTCTATTTCGCTGGATGAGATCCGCACCGCCATCTCCGTGGGGACCCGTACCGGGGTGGCGGCCAAGGAGAAACATCGGATGCTCCTTCGGGTCTTCGAGCTTTCGGAGACCTGCGTGCGTGATGTAATGATCCCCCGCACCGAAATTATCGGTCTGGAGGTGAATACCACCTTTGCCGAGGCTCTCGATCGGGCTCGCCAGGCGCGCTGCTCGCGCTTTCCCGTTTTCGAGGGGAGCCTCGACCGGATCATCGGCATCATTCACTCCAAGGACATTCTGCGCTTTGTCGATCGGTCGGAGAACTTCTCTCTGCGCGAGGCGGCGCGTCTGCCCTATTATGTTCCCGAGTCCATGCCTATCGAGTCGTTGCTGCATTCGCTGCGTCGTCGCCGGGTCCACCTGGCGGTGGTGGTGGACGAGTACGGCGGAGTCGAGGGAATCGTGAGTCTCGAAGATGTGCTCGAAGAGATTGTTGGTGAAATCCATGACGAGTATGATCCCGAAGAGGTGATGTTTCGGGAGCTGGGTCCCGGGCGTCTTCTGGTCGATGGCAGTGCACCGCTTAAGCTGGTCAACCGTCGCCTCGAGCTCGATCTTTCGGAGGATGAGGTCAATACCCTGGCGGGTTATCTGTTGCAGCTCTTCGGAGAGATTCCCGAAGAGGGGCACAGCTGTGAGTCTGAAGGGGTCACATTTATCGCTCGTAAGGTTCGGCGCAGGCGTATCGAAGAAGTAGAGGTCCATCTTCCCCACCATTTCCCACCTCGTTGAAACCACTTAAAGTAAATCGGAATCAGGGCCCACAAGGGCCCTTTTTTTATGACCTCCAGGGGCTCGGAACCCATTAGTTTTTCGTAAATATCCCTTGACACTCCCCCTTTAGCATCGATACTATTCGCCCATATGGTGGTATTTGGTGTCAATGGTTCCCAGGAGGGCCCAATTGTACTTTCAAGGGGAGTTTCATAACAGCATTGATGCGAAGGGGCGAGCCAGTATTCCTGCCGCCTTTCGTGATCTGCTGCTCAGCGCCTACGGCGACCAGAGCTTGAAACTCGCCAAGAGCGTCGATGGGGGGCTGCGTGCCTATCCCATGAAGGTCTGGACTCGCCTTGAGGAAGCCTTTGCCATCATGGCGCCGGGACCCCAGCGCGAGGCCATGTTCCGCTCTATCATTTCTCCGGCGGTGGTCTGCACCTTTGATCCTCAGGGGCGAATTCAGATGCCTCAATCCCTGCGGAGCTCTGCGGGGCTGGAAAAGGAGATCGTCGTGGTGGGGATGGGTGACAAGATCGAGATCTGGAGCCAGCTCAAGCATGCCGAAATCTCTCTTCGCGATTCGCTGATGTTAAAGGAAAATCCCCAACTTACTTATGAGATCGGGTTCTGATGATGGATAAACCGGGGACTGATTTCATTCATCTGTCCGTCATGCCCAGGGAGGTGCTGGAGTATCTGGCACCCCGCGACGGCGGAGTTTACCTGGACGGCACCTTGGGGGCGGCGGGGCATTCGCGCTTGATCCTCGAGGCGAGCTCTCCTGGCGGGAGGCTCATCGGGCTGGACCGTGATCCAGCGGCGCTGCGCAAGGCCGCGCAAGTGCTCGCCCCTTTCGGGGATCGGGCCCTGTTGCGTCAGAGCAATTTCTCCGAGGCGCCTGCGGTGCTTCAGGATCTGGGTATCGATAAGCTCGACGGCATCCTGGTCGATCTGGGCGTTTCGTCTCATCAGCTCGATACTATGGAGAGGGGGTTTTCCTTTCGCGAGGATGCTCCTCTTGATATGCGGATGAATCCTGAGTCTGACGAGCCAACAGCCGCCGATCTGCTCTCGGAGCTATCCGAGGAAGAACTGGCCAATATTTTCTGGGAACTGGGTGAAGAGCGTTTCTCCCGCCGTATCGCAAGACGTATCGTGGCACGGCGACTGGAGAATCCTGTCGAGACGACCCGCCAGCTTGCCGATCTGGTAGCTGGGGCGCTTCCCAAACCCAAAGGTGGTCATCGGATTCATCCGGCTACCCGTGTTTTCCAGGCCCTGCGGATTCGGGTCAACGATGAGCTCGGCGAGTTGCAGAAACTGCTGGATGTCGCCTTCGATCTGCTGAGCGAAGGGGGGATTCTGGTCGTGATCAGTTTTCATTCGCTGGAAGACCGTATGGTGAAGCTGTGTTTTCGCAGGGAAGCCTCTTCCTGTGTCTGCCCGCCCAGGATGCCCCTGTGCGTCTGTGGCCATGCCCCGCGCCTGAAGCTGCTCACCCGCAAGGGCGTAAAGGCCCAGCAGGATGAGGTGGATGGGAATCCCCGCTCCCGAAGCGCTGTATTGCGGGCGGCTGTGCGCTTACCCTGAGTTTTCGCGGCCTTTGCTGCGGTTGTTCTTTAGCCCTCTTTTTTCACTCTGTTATTACGCCTCTGGATCAAGAAAGATCAGTCATGCATATCACTGAATCCCGTGCGCTGCCGTCAGTACAGAGTCCCGTTCTTGTGCCTTCTCTGCGCCTTTGGCCCCTGTTGCTTTTCATCGCGGTGGTCTGTTCGCTGTCGGTCTTTTTCGTCTGGACGAGGCTTCAGGTGACTCAGCGCGAATACGAGATTTCGGCTCTGGAGAATCAGATCAGAACCCTTTCCAAGCAGCAGCGTGTTCTGGCCCTGGAGCTGGAGTCGTTGGAAAATCCTGCGCGCATCGAGCGCATCGCCCGTCGTGAGCTGGGTCTTCGGATCCCCGAGGCGCATCAGGTGGTGGTCGTCAGGTAGTTCGAGAGGGTGCCGATGGCCGATCAGGAAAAATGGGTTCGCATCCGTATAGGTTTTATTGCTGCACTTTTCACTCTGGCCTATCTGGTTGTGGTGGTTCATGCCTACCAGATTCAGGTCTCAGGGCAGAGCCAGTGGCAGCAGCGAGCCGAGAAGCAGCACAGTCGGATCATCCCGGTCAGTCCACAGCGTGGGGCGATCTATGACAGCAATGGGGAAGCGCTGGCCCTGTCCTTGGAAGTCGACTCGGTCTATGCCGTGCCTAAAAGTGTCGAAAACCCCGAGGGGATTGCCGCGAAGCTCTCCGGGATACTGGATGTCCCCCAGACTGTACTGAGGCGCAAACTCTCTCAGGGCAACAGCTTTGTTTGGCTTAAGCGTCTGATCAGCCCGCAACAGAGCGAGGCGATTCGGGCACTGGAAATTTCGGGAATTGAGTTCGTCAAGGAGCATCGTCGCTTCTACCCCAACGGGGGGATCGGCGCCCAGGTCATCGGTTTTACCGGCCTGGATCCCAAGGGGCTTGAGGGGCTGGAGTTGTCCTACGACGAGCGGATGCAGGGGCAGCCAGGCTATCTTCTGGCTGAGAAGGATGCGCTGGGGCGGGGGATGGTAGGTGACGAACTCCAGGTGCTGTCTCTTATACACATCTGACGCTGCCGACG
>JAAXQG010000007.1 GCA_012974445.1 Desulfuromonadales bacterium | reverse complement strand
CTCCCCCCCTGCGCCCCCGCCTCAGCTCCAAGGTCTTTTTTGGCGGACTGGCGGGAGCTGGCAACCCTTGGGGACTTCTGGTGTCTAGGGCTTTTGGCTTTTTTCTGGTACGGGAGCTATATGGCGATTCAGGGGCTCTGGGGTGGGCCTTATCTGGAGCGGGTGCTTGAGCTTGATCCGCTGGGGAGCGGGCGTATGTTATCGATGACGGCCCTGGGGTTTATTCTGGGTTGTCCGCTCTGTGGCTATCTGTCGGATCGTTGTTTCGGTTCCCGGAAGAAGGTGTTACTGGTCGCGCAATTTACGCTGGTGCTGCTTCTGTTGCTCTTTACCGGTCCTCTGGCCGGTCTGCCTTCCTGGAGTCTTCCTGCGGTTTTTTTCTCTATCGGTCTCTGCGTTTCCAGTGGGCCACTGCTCTACGCTCAGGTCAAGGAGCGTTTTGCAGGCTCCATGGCGGCTACGGCGATGGCGAGTCTGAATTTTTTTGTTATGCTGGGTGCCGCGGTGATTCAGTTGCTCATGGGACGCATGCTGAACTCGGGTGCCGGTGGCGTTGATCCCGCCGCGCTTCAGCAGGCCTTCTTTCTTCCAGCTGGCGGTCTTGCGCTGGCCTGGCTGCTTTATCTTAGGGTGAAGGAGTGCCCTGTTGTTGAATCAGGAGAATGCCTATGAGATGGCTCTGGATTGGTCTGTTGTTCTTTTTTGTCCTGGGATGCGCCGCTCCGGGCTACCGTGTGGATCCGAAGCAGTATCGCAGCTCTGTGCGCACCCTCGGGGTGCTTCCGATTCTTGTGGATCCTTCTCTGGGCAGCGACTTGCCCCGCACCGCCGAGCTGCGTTCTGTGGTGGTGGATCAGAGTCGTAACAGAGCCGGGCGCATGGTGGAGATGCTGCGCGCTGGAAAGGGGTATTTCGATGTCCGACTCGTTTCAGCGGAGCCCGAGGGGCTCTTCAGCGCTCTGGTAAGCTCCGTCTCCAGGCAGGGGGAGGGGGCGCCCCCGAGCAAACACTACGGTTTCGACGCCGGGGCTCTGCGTAAGTTGGCCGATGATGAGGCGGTGGACGCCCTGCTGGTGATGATATTTTATGATCAGAGTCGTCCGGAGAAGAAATGGAGCCGCGGCGGCTTCGACTATCTGGAGTCCGAGTTCATCTCCCTCTTTGTCTCGGCGCAGGTGCTCGCCCCTTCGGGAGAACTGCTCTGGGAGCTGCCTTCTGATGATCTGGTGCTTGCGTTGCAATATGCGGACTTCGATCATGCCCATTTCAATCGGCAGGACGAGGTTCGTACGATTTCGATTTCCGCCGAAGGGCTGGCCCGCAGCCTTTCCCGAACTGCTTCTCAGGGCGCTGAAAAGGAGGAGTTTCCCCTTATCTATCAGGGTCTGTTTCGCCGGGTGCAGCAGTCGCTGAGTCCGGGTTTGCTGGGATCCTTCGGATTTTAAAGGTTTTTATGGTCCAGGGCCGACAATAATTGCATTGACAATCGCCGGGAATGGGCGTAACTACTGGAGTCTGATTTGTTCTTTCTTCCTGTTGAATTCTCGTTTTTCCCATTCCCGTCCGAGAGTAATTCCCTGATTCGTTTCAATTTATCCTTGAGAAAATATATATAAAAATTTGCGCCGCGCCCGTCGGTTACAGTTCGCCCCTTTTGGGAGCCCTGTCCCGTCGTTTTTCGTGTTTGCGCTCTTTCGATAATCACTCGATGCAATAAAATAGTTCCTTAATCCAAATATTGTAAAGCTACTGAGAATTCATTTTTTGCGCTCCTTTTCGGGGCGCAATCCCTATCCATGACCGCAAGAGGAATTCATGAATCTAAGCGATCTGAAAAAAACGAAAATTACCGAACTTACCGCCATGGCCAAGGAACTGGGGGTTGAGGGCGCTTCGGGCATGCGCAAGCAGGATCTGATCTACGACATCCTTAAGGCAACCGCAGCCAACAAGGGCGCCATCTACGGAGATGGGGTGCTGGAGATTCTGCCAGACGGTTTCGGATTTTTGCGTGCTCCCGATTCCAATTATCTGCCCGGCCCCGATGACATGTATGTCTCCCCCTCGCAGATTCGCCGGTTTAGTCTGCGCACCGGAGATACCGTCTCGGGGCAGATTCGTCCCCCCAAGGAGGGTGAGCGCTACTTTGCGCTGCTGAAGGTTTCGGAGGTCAACTTCGAGAACCCGGCTGCCGCAAAGGACAAGACGCTTTTTGATAATTTAACCCCCCTGTATCCCGACGAGAAGCTGCATCTGGAGACGACCGCTGACAATATCAGCGGGCGGGTCATCGATCTGGCGGCGCCCATCGGCAAGGGGCAGCGCGGGCTCATCGTCGCCCCTCCCCGCACCGGCAAGACCATGCTGCTGCAGAACGTGGCCAACTCCATTACCACCAATCACCCCGAGGTCTACCTCATCGTGTTGCTCATCGACGAGCGTCCCGAGGAGGTTACGGACATGATGCGCAACGTCAATGGAGAGGTCATCTCATCGACCTTCGACGAACCGGCGACCCGTCACGTCCAGGTTGCCGAAATGGTTATCGAAAAAGCCAAGCGCCTCGTGGAGCACAAGCGTGACGTCGTGATCCTGCTTGATTCCATCACCCGTCTGGCCCGGGCCTATAATACCGTGGTGCCTCCGAGCGGAAAGATTCTCTCCGGTGGTGTCGACTCCAACGCCCTGCACAAGCCCAAGCGCTTTTTCGGCGCCGCCCGAAATGTCGAGGAGGGGGGGAGTCTCACCATTATCGCCACGGCCCTTGTCGATACCGGCAGCAAGATGGATGAAGTTATTTTCGAGGAGTTCAAGGGCACCGGCAACATGGAGTTGCATCTCGATCGTCGACTGGCCGAGAAGCGCACCTGGCCCGCGGTGGATATCCACAAGTCGGGTACCCGTCGCGAGGAACTTCTCTTGGACCCAACGGCCCTTCAGCGGATGTATCTGCTGCGTCGCGTCCTGTCGCAGATGAATGTCGTCGACAGCATGGAGCGGGTACGCGACAAGCTGGAGGAGACTGAAACCAACCAGGAGTTCCTCGAAACGATGAATTGCTAGCACTGCGGCGGGCTAGCCTGAAAGGGCTTGCATTGACCCTGTAAAAGTGCTAGAAGTCGCTGTTTCTAAATACCCTCAGCCTGTACCCGCCAGGCTTATTTTCCAAGGAGATGTCCCATGAGAGACGGAATTCACCCCGAATATACCGATGCTAAATTCAACTGTGCCTGTGGTGCCGAGTTTGTCACCATGTCTACCAAGGCCGGTAACACCTTCACCGAAATTTGCTCCAGCTGCCACCCCTTTTACACCGGCAAGCAGAAGCTGGTGGATACCGCCGGTCGTATTGACCGTTTCCGCAAGCGGTACTCCAAGTAATAGCTTTGGATTCTGCGGGGTTTCCTGGCGAAACCCCGCGGCGTTTCAACGGACAGGGACCGGGTTTTCCCAGGTCCCTGTTGCTGTTTTATCTTTCTCTTCCCGCCTTGCCTCCATGAGGTTTCCGGGCGGACGATCGTGTCAGGGTCGCCTATGCTCGTTCAGCTTCTGACCCATACCCCTGAGCCTGAGCAGGCCGTGGCCGCAGCGGCGCGCCTGTGTTATTCCGCTTCCTCCGTCGGTGAGTTGATGGACAGGAGTCGCAGCGAGGATCAGGGCTCCTTCATCGAGAAGATCGTCTCCATGGGACATCTCTCGGTGCTCGAACACGCCACCTTCACCTTCGGTATCGAGGGGATCAGTCGTGCATGTTCCCATCAGCTGGTCCGTCACCGGATTGCATCATTTTCTCAGCAAAGCCAGCGCTACGTCTCACACGAAAAACACTTCGAGGCCGTTATCCCTCCGACCATCGAAGCCGACCCCGAGCTCAGGGAGCTTTTCGATCGCAGTCTCGCCCAGATTCATGAGGTGTACGGGCGGCTGATCGAAGCGGGAGTTCCGGCGGAGGATGCTCGTTTTGTACTTCCCAATGCCGCCGCGACCAAGATCGTGGTGACCATGAATGGCCGCGAGCTGCGCCATTTCTTCGAGCTTCGTTGCTGCGAGCGAGCCCAGTGGGAGATCCGCGCTATGGCGGTAGAGATGCTGCGCCTGGCCAGAGCCGTTTCACCGGTTCTCTTCGGCTCCGCTGGTCCAGGCTGTATTGCGGGGCATTGTCCCGAGGGGAAGAAGTGTTGTGGTAAGATGGCCCAAGTTCGCGAGGCTTTTGCCAAACTTTAAACTTTCATAGGGTGTCTTCCTCTCCCTGAATCTCTTTAGATAAGTGAATTGGTAAGCTATGTTTGGCAAACTCGAAGAAGTGGTCGATCGTTTTCGGGAAGTGGAAGGGCTGCTTTCTGATCCCTCTGTGATGGCCGATCAAGACAGATTCCGGGCTCTGGCTAAGGAGCATTCCGATCTCGCCGAGATCGTCGGGACCTATGAGGGACATAAAAAAATCTCTTCTGAGATCGAAGAGAATCGTGAACTGCTCAAGGACTCGGATGCCGATATCCGGGAGATGGCTAAGGCCGAACTCTCCGAGCTGGAAGAGCGTCTGGAGCAGCTTGCTCAGGAGCTGAAGGTTCTGCTCCTGCCCCGGGATCCCCGGGACGAGAAGAACATCATCCTGGAGATCCGCGCGGGAACCGGAGGGGACGAGGCCGCGCTCTTTGCTGGTGATCTCTTCCGGATGTACCAGCGCTATGCCGATGTACAGGGATGGCGTGTTGAGGTGATGAATTCCTCCGAGTCGGAAGCCGGGGGATTCAAGGAAATCTCTGCCATGGTTTCGGGTACCCGGGTTTATTCCAGGCTTAAATTCGAAAGCGGCACGCATCGGGTTCAGCGGGTTCCAGCCACAGAGGCCCAGGGGCGCATCCATACCTCTGCCTGTACTGTGGCCGTGCTGCCTGAGGCCGAAGAGGTGGACCTGGAAATCGACAGCGGCGATCTTCGTATCGATGTCTTTCGCGCTTCGGGTGCCGGTGGGCAGCATGTCAACAAGACTGAGTCGGCGGTGCGCCTTACCCACCTGCCGACGGGGGTCGTGGTTTCCTGCCAGGACGAGAAATCTCAGCACAAAAACAAGGCCCGGGCCATGAAGGTTCTGCGTTCGCGTATCCTCGATGCCATGCAGGCCGAGCAGGATGCAGTGATGGCTGCAGACCGCAAGAGTCAGGTGGGCACGGGGGACCGCAGCGGACGGATCCGGACGTATAATTACCCTCAGGGGCGCTGTACCGATCACCGCATCGGCCTCACCCTCTACAAGCTGGACTCCATCATGATGGGCGCCATTGATGAAATCATCGACGCCCTGGTGACCAACTCCCAGGCGCAGAGCATGTCAGGGCAGGATGTCTGAGGGGGCGCCCCGCATCTGGACGCTGGTAGAGATTCTCAAGTGGACCGCCGACTACTTCAGCACCCAGGGCATTGACAGCGGGCGTCTTGATGCCGAGTTGCTTCTTTGTGATCTTCTGGGGCTTGACCGGGTCGGTCTTTATCTCAACTATGACCGTCCATTAAGTACGGATGAGCTGAGTCTTTACCGCCAAAGGGTCAAGCGCCGGGCGAGGCGCGAACCGGTGCAGTACATTCTGGGGCATACCGAGTTCTGGTCCCTGGATTTCAAAGTGAATCCTTCGGTGCTGATTCCTCGAGCCGACACAGAGGTGCTGGTGGAACAGGCGCTGGAAATCGCTGCGTGCCCGGGGCGAATTGTTGATCTGGGTACGGGCAGCGGAGCCATCGCCGTGGCCCTGGCTTTAGAATGTCCCTCAGCGCAGGTCGTCGCGGTGGACATCAGCCCGGCTGCCCTTGAGGTGGCGAGAGCCAATGCCGAGGCTCTGGCACCGGGTCGCATCGGTTTCGTGCAGGGCGATCTGTTAGATGGTTGCGAGGGCAGCTTCGATCTCATCGTCTCTAATCCCCCCTACGTCACCGAAGGGGAGATGGAAGAGCTCATGCCGGAGGTCGGTCGCTTCGAGCCCCGCGGAGCTTTGGTCGCCGGAATCGACGGACTGGATATTTACCGCCGTCTGGCCCTTGAGGCTCCCCCCCGGCTCAACTCCGGAGGCTGGCTGATAGTGGAGGTAGGTGCAACTCAGGCCGCGCAGGTTGGCGCTCTGTTTAGCGAGGCGGGGCTTGTCGATGTTCGGTTGCGCAAGGATTATGCAGGAATTGAACGGGTGGTTGCTGCCCGTAAACTATAGACAATAAAAAGATTCTCCGGCAATTGTCCGGATGTGATCTGACGCCAGGGAGGCGTTTTGGAAAAAATCATCATTGAAGGCGGAGTTCCACTCAAGGGCGAGGTCAGTATCAGCGGGGCTAAAAATGCCGCTCTGCCGCTGCTCTTTGCCACCCTGCTGGCTCCGGGAGTCCACCGGCTCTGTAATGTTCCGGCTCTGCGGGATATAGACACCGCAGCCAGTCTGCTCCAAATTATGGGGGCAGGGGTTGAGCGGGACGGGGATTGTTTCGTCATCAATTCCGACCGGGTCGAGAGCCTTGAGGCTCCCTACGATCTGGTTCGGACCATGCGCGCTTCGGTGCTGGTGCTGGGACCGATTCTGGCCCGACTGGGGCACGCCCGGGTAAGTCTTCCCGGTGGCTGTGCCATCGGGGCTCGTCCCATCGACCTGCACCTCAAGGGGCTTGAGGCCATGGGTGCGACCATCAGTCTCGACCATGGCTACGTAGAGGCCAGGGCCGATCGGCTGCGCGGCGCCCGGATCTATTCCGACCTGCCTACGGTGGGAGGGACTGAGAATCTCATGATGGCCGCCACTCTGGCGCAGGGAACCACCTGGCTGGAAAACGCCGCCTGTGAGCCGGAAATTCTCGAGCTGGCCAATGCCCTGATCGGCATGGGCGCACAGATCGAAGGGGCTGGCACGGACTGCATTCGGATCGAGGGGGTGGAGCAGCTTCGTCCCATGGATTACCGGGTGATGCCTGATCGTATCGAGGCCGGCACCTTCATGATCGCTGCGGCCATGACGAAGGGGGATGTGTGCATTCGAGGCGCCGTGGCCGAATGCAACGAGGCGCTGATCAGCAAACTGAGGGAGGCCGGGGTCTCCATCGAGCAGAAGGGCGACTTGCTGAGAGTCCGGGGACCCGAGACCATCAAGAGCGTCAATATTCGCACCCGCACCTATCCCGGATTTCCCACCGACATGCAGGCTCAGTTCATGGCGCTGATGTGTCTGGCCGATGGCACCAGCGTGATCAGCGAGCGGGTGTTTGAGAACCGTTTCATGCATGTCTGTGAGCTTCAGCGCCTGGGGGCCCGAATCAATATTGATGGGCACAGCTCCACGGTGACCGGAGTGACGCAGCTGCTGGGGGCCCCCGTGATGGCGACGGATCTGCGCGCCAGCGCTTCGTTGATTCTGGCGGGGCTGGCCGCCGATAAGACCACCGAGATTTCCCGGATCTATCATCTGGACCGGGGTTATGAGCGAATTGAAGAGAAATTGAGCGCACTGGGCGCCCGCATCAAGCGGGTTCCCGCCTGATCAACCTGCTCCCGTTGTTCGGGGGCTCAGGAGGACGCGATGAGTGACATCATCACCTTTGCCCTGCCCAAGGGGCGCATCATGGAAGATTCCATGGCGCTGTTTGCCAAGATCGGCATCACCTGCCCGGAAATGGAAGATGGCGGGCGTAAGCTCGTCTTCGAGAACAAGCAAGACGGCTATCGTTTCATGGCGGTCAGAGCCACCGACGTGCCCACCTACGTGGAGTACGGCTGCGCCGATATTGGCGTCGTGGGCAAGGATACGCTGCTGGAGCAGGACAAGGATCTCTATGAGCCGGTGGATCTGCGCTTCGGATACTGTCGCCTGGTGGTGGCCGAGCCCGTGGATCTGCTCAGGCGGGTTGATCCCATGGAGTGGTCCAACGTCCGGGTAGCGACCAAGTATCCCAATCTCACGGAGAAGTTTTTCGCCGCCAAGGGGATCCAGGTCGAGCTGATCAAGCTCTACGGTTCCATCGAGCTGGCGCCGCTGGTGGGACTATCGGAGCGTATTGTCGATCTGGTCTCCACCGGCAAGACTCTCAAGGAAAACGGCATGGTGGAGGTCGAGACCATCGCGGAGATTACCAGTCGCCTCATCGTAAATCGCGCCAGCCTCAAGACCAAGCATGAGCGTATCCGGAAGATCATCGAGGGACTTGAGCAGATCGTGGGCGATGAACCCATTATCTCGGCGTAAAGGGGCGAGACGATGAAGATTCTACGCTGTAATGACCCGGGGTTCGAGCCTCTTGTCTGCATGATCAGCCAGCGGGCCGAGGCTGTTCCCGATGAGGTGGAGACTACCGTCCGCGAGATTATCGCCGATGTGCGCAGCCGAGGCGATGCTGCCCTTTGCGACTACACAAAAAAGTTCGACCGCCTGGATCTGGAGCAAGTCGGTCTGGAAGTGACGCAGCAGGAGATCGATGCGGCCCTCGCCAGGGTAAGTGAGGAGTCCCTCGCTGTTCTGCGGCTGGCCAAGGAGCGTATTGCGGCCTATCACGCCAAGCAGAAGATTGAGACCTGGATTTCTACCGATGAGCCCGAGATTCTGCTGGGACAGATGGTCACGCCGCTGGAGCGCGTGGGTATCTACGTTCCGGGGGGCAAGGCTTCCTACCCTTCCTCGGTGCTGATGAATGCGGTGCCCGCCAAGGTGGCCGGGGTCTCTGAAATTATCATGGTCGTACCCATGCCCGGTGGAGAGGTTGACCCTCACGTGCTGGCGGCTGCCCATCTGGCTGGGGTGGATCGCATCTTCCGCATCGGAGGAGCGCAGGCCGTGGCCGCGCTGGCTTACGGTACCGAGACTGTTCCCCGGGTAGACAAGATCACCGGTCCCGGCAACATCTATGTGGCCACCGCCAAGAAGCTGGTTTTCGGGCAGGTCGATATCGATATGGTAGCCGGCCCCAGCGAGATCCTGATCATCAACGACGGCAGTGGCAAGGCGTCTCATCTGGCCGCAGACCTGCTCAGCCAGGCAGAGCACGATGAGCTGGCCTCTTCGGTGCTGGTTACCACCGATCCGGCGATGGCCGCCGCGGTGGGCCTCGAAGTGGAGAGACAGCTCGGCAAACTCAGTCGTGAGAAAATTGCCCGCAGGTCCATCGAGGATTTCGGGGCAATTTTTGTCGCCGAAAGTCTCGATGAAGCCATCGCCATCAGCAACCGTATCGCGCCTGAACATCTGGAGCTGGCTCTGGATAATCCCTTCGCCATCCTCTCCAAGATCCGGCATGCCGGAGCCATTTTTATGGGGCACCACACGCCCGAGGCTGCGGGGGACTACCTGGCCGGGCCGAATCACACCCTGCCCACCGGAGGCACTGCCCGTTTCTTCTCTCCCCTGGGGCTGGAAGATTTTGTCAAGAAGTCGAGTATCGTCTGTTTTTCCGAGGCCGGTTTCAAGGGGCTCGGTAAGCAGATCGTCCATATGGCACAAATGGAGGGGCTTGAGGCCCACGCCGCTTCTGCCGCCATTCGCCTGGAAGACCACTAATTCACAAGGAGGTCGCCTTGACACGCACCGCCACCATCGAGCGCAATACCCTGGAGACCCGCATCGCCCTGACCCTGTGCCTGGACGGAACGGGAACTCCCGAGATCAGCAGTAGCGTCCCCTTTCTGGACCACATGCTGACGCTGTTGTCCCGTCACGGTTTCTTCGACCTGAAGGTCGAGGCCAAAGGCGACACCCAGGTAGACGATCACCACACCGTGGAGGATCTGGGCATCTGCCTCGGAGAGGCCTTCAAGGAGGCGCTGGGTGACAAGGCAGGGATTCACCGCTATGGAGCGGCCCGCATTCCCATGCACGAGGCGCTTGTGACGGTGGATGTGGATCTCTCCGGCCGCCCTCATCTGGTTTTCAACGTCCCTATGCCCAAGGCCAAGGTCGGTCAGTTCGACACCGAGCTGGTAGAGGAATTCTTCACCGCCTTCTGCAACCACAGCGGGGCCAATCTGCACATCAATCTGCTCTACGGCAGCAATCTGCACCACATCATCGAGGGGGTCTTCAAGGCCTTCGCCAGGGCTATGTCCCAGGCGGTTTCCCCAGATAGCCGGGTTCAGGGAGTGATGTCTAGCAAGGGGAAACTGGAGTAGCCATGATCACCATTATCGATTACGGCATGGGAAATCTTCGCAGCGTCCAGAAGGGCTTCGAGCATGTGGGGCTTCAGGCGAGGGTCACCGACGATCCGTCCATTGTCGCCTCCGCCGAGCATCTGGTTCTGCCGGGCGTCGGCGCATTTCGCGACTGCATGGCTCATCTGCGCGAGGGGGGGTTCGTTGAGCCGATCCTTCGACACGTGGAGGCAGAGCGCCCCTTCCTGGGGATCTGTCTGGGTCTTCAGCTGCTCTTTACTCAGAGCGAGGAATTTGGCACCCATGAGGGGCTCGGGCTGGTACCCGGGAAAGTGGTCCGCTTCCCTGCCGACCTGATGGCGGGCGGCGAGCGACTGAAGGTTCCGCACATGGGATGGAATCAGGTTCGTTTCGAGGGCGACAGCCCCCTGTTTGCGGGGATTGCTCATGAGACCTCCTTCTACTTCGTGCACTCCTACTATGTGGTCCCCGACGATGCCGCAGCTTGTGCGGCGACGACCGGGTACGGAGAGCGCTTCTGTTCCAGCATCCGTCAGGGGAACCTTATGGCCACCCAGTTTCATCCTGAAAAAAGCCAGCAGGCGGGGCTTCAAATACTCAAGAATTTCGGGGAGCTTTAAATGATTGTCATACCCGCTATCGATCTCAAGGAAGGTGCCTGCGTCCGTCTGGAGCAGGGGCTCATGGATAAGGACACCGTCTACAGTACCGATCCCGGTGCCACGGCTCGCATGTGGCAGGATCAGGGCGGAGAGATGATTCACATCGTCGATCTGGACGGCGCTTTTGCAGGAGTTCCCGTCAATCGCGACGCCATCTGCTCCATCATCTCTGCGGTGGACGTACCCACTCAGCTCGGTGGCGGGATTCGCGATCTTGCGACCATCGAAGCCTATCTGGAGCTGGGGCTCTCCCGGGTGATTCTGGGGACCGTGGCCAAGGAGAATCCTGAGCTGGTGCGTGAAGCCTGCCGGAAGTTTCCGGGACACATCGTGGTGGGAATCGATGCCAGGGCCGGTTTTGTAGCGGTGCGTGGCTGGGCCGATGTAACCGAGAAGAAGGCCACGGAGCTTGCCAAGGAGATGGAGGGCTTCGGCGTTGAAGCGATCATCTACACTGATATTGCCCGCGACGGTATGATGCAGGGGCCGAACCTGGAGGCAACGCGTCAGCTGGCCGAGTCGATCCGCATTCCGGTCATCGCTTCGGGGGGGATCTCAAGCCTGAGGGACATCGAGAATTTGTTGGCTGTCGAAGCCTCCGGGGTCACCGGCGCCATCACCGGCAAGGCCATCTATACCGGGGCCATGAATCTTAGCGAGGCCGTCGAGCTGACCCGCAGGAGACGGAGCTGATGCTGAGCAAGCGGATCATTCCCTGTCTCGACGTCAAGGACGGTCGGGTCGTCAAGGGGGTCCAGTTCGTCGGGCTGCGTGATGCGGGAGACCCCGTTGAGGCCGCCCGCGCTTATGACCTGCAGGGAGCCGATGAGCTGACCTTTCTAGATATTACGGCTTCGAGTGACAAGCGCTCCATCATCCTGGATGTGGTCGCTCGGACCGCCGAGTGCGTCTTCATGCCACTGACCGTGGGGGGAGGGGTGCGAGAGGTTGCAGATATCCGCGCCCTCTTGAACGCCGGCGCCGACAAGGTCGCCATCAACACCGCCGCGGTGGACCGGCCCGAATTCGTACGCGAGGCCGCCGAGCGCTTCGGTTCCCAGTGCATCGTTGTCGCCGTAGACGCCCGTCGTCGCGAGACCGGAGGCTGGGAGGTCTATACTCATGGGGGGCGCAATGCCACGGGGATCGACGTGCTGGATTGGGTCGTGAAGATGGCGGATTTCGGAGCGGGGGAGATCCTGCTGACCTCCATGGACAAGGACGGCACCAAGGACGGGTACGACATCGAGCTGACCCGGGCAGTGAGCGATCGGGTCAATATCCCGGTGATCGCCTCCGGCGGAGTCGGAAACCTCGAACATATTCGTGAAGGACTTACCGACGGTGGTGCCAGCGCGGCACTGGCTGCAAGTATTTTCCACTTCCGGGAATACAGCATCCACGAGTGTAAAGAATATCTGCAGGAGCGGGGCGTGACGGTCCGTCTGGACGGCTCAGGGGGCGGTGATGGCACTTGTTGATCAGCTCAAGTTTGACGAGAAGGGGCTGATTCCAGCCATCACCCGGGACGAGTCCGGTGAAGTGCTGATGATGGCCTATATGAACGCTGAGGCCGTAGGCAAGACGGTGGAAACGGGCAGGGTCCATTATTACAGCCGTTCCCGGGGTAAGCTCTGGATGAAGGGGGAGAGTTCCGGTCACCTCCAGCATGTACGGGAGATCCGCTTCGACTGCGACGCCGACTGTCTGCTGATTACCATCGAGCAGGTGGGCGCAGCCTGTCACACCGGGCAACGCAGCTGCTTTTACCGGGTCGCCGAAGCCGAAGGCGCCAGAGTAGAGGGTGAAAAGCTGGTGGATGCCGCCAGCATCTACGCGCAGAAGGATATCCTGGACGCCCTCTATCATGTGGTTCAGGAGCGCCGTCAGAATCCAGCGGAAAAATCCTACGTGGCTTCCCTTTTTGCAAAGGGGCTGGACAAAATTCTGGGTAAAATCGGGGAAGAGGCCACCGAGGTCGCCGTTGCGGGCAAGGGGGGCAACCCCGAGGAGGTGGTCTCCGAGATGGCGGATCTATTCTTCCACGCCCTGGTGCTTCTAGGCTACTACGATCTGCCGCCCGAGAGAGTCTATGATGAACTCCGCAGCCGATTCGGGCTCTCGGGGATCGAAGAGAAGGAGAGTCGCGGAAAAAACCCATGACTTGACCTTTGCAGCTCTAAGCACTATAATCGATCGTTTGAGTTGAAGGGGCTCCGGTTCGCCGGGTGCCCTCTTTGCGTTTTTGCCTGAATATACATCCGCAGACAGCCCCATGACCCATCGGTGCGGGGGCTGACTTAGTGCGTCTCATATTTGAAGGAGAAGGACAGGTAATGAGTCTTCATGATGATCTGACCCAGGGGATGAAGGTGGCCATGAAGGCCAAGGACAGCCTGCGTTTGAGCTGCATACGCCAGATTCGTTCTGTTGTTAAAAACAAGGAAATCGAAATTCGCGCAGCCCTGGATGATCAGGGTGTTCTTGCCGTGATCAGCACCCTGCTCAAGCAGCGCCGCGAAGCTGCCGGGATTTATCGCAGCAATGCCCGCGAGGACCTGGCACTGCAGGAAGAAGCAGAGGGAGTCATCCTTGAAGGCTTTCTTCCCAGTCAGATGGACGATGCGGAACTCGACGCTATCGTCAGCGCTGCAGTTCTGGACTCGGGCGCTACCAGTGCCAAGGACATGGGGGCGGTCATGAAGATCGTGTTGCCCAAGCTCCAGGGGCGCGCCGATGGCAAGAGGGTCAACGAGATGGTCCGCTCCAAGCTGGTTTAAGAAGTCGCTGCCATGAACGCCATCGATATTGTCATTCTGATCCTGCTCGGTGCATTCCTGATTAAGGGACTGTGGCGGGGACTGCTCAAGGAGCTGTGCTCCCTGATTGGGCTCGGCGGCGGCGCCCTGCTGGCGTTCAGCTTTCAGCAACCCTTGGGGCTCTGGCTTGCCGGAAATTTCGGCCTGCCGGCGACTCTGTGCAAGTTGGTGGCATTCGTCTGCCTCTTTGGTGCGACGCTTATTTTCTTCGGCGCTCTGGGATTCGTTCTTTCAAAATTTGTCAGACTACTCTTCCTGGGCGGTTTCAACCGCGTCGCCGGTGGGCTCTTCGGTCTGGGGCAGGGGGTTGTGCTGCTGACACTGGTGCTCTTCGCTCTGCAGCTGCGTCCCGCCATGTTGCCTGACGTGGTGGTGCGGGGGCTTGCCCGCTCCGAGCTTGCGCCCCCCTTTCTGACTCTGGGGTCTTCTTTTTTTGAGCAGGGGCGCAGAATGCTGAAGGATCATGGTTGAGCAGCATCAGGGTAAGCTGGATCAGATTCTCGAGTTTGACAAGCTCAAGCAGGTAATCTCAAGCTTTGTTCAGTCCGACCCGGGGCGCGACGCCGTGCAGGGTCTTTGCGCCTTGAGCGGTTTCGAGGCTGTGGAGCGCAGACTGGCAGAGGCGGGGGAGATGATGGCTCTGCTTGATCACCGCTGCGTGCCGCCGCTTCAGGGCACGCCCCGGCTCAGGGAGCTGCTGATGCAGATCCGGGCCGAAGGAAGTTTCCTGGCGGCGCCCGACCTGCTCAGGGTTCGAGACGCCGCCGAGAGCGCAAAACGCTGCCGGAGTTTTTTCAGTAATCTCGACGCTGCGCCTCTTCTGGGCGAGATCGCCTCGGCCCTTGTGCCTCAGACGGTATTGCTGCGGGAGATTCGAGAAAGCATTGGTGGTCGAGGCGAGATCCTTGACAGTGCCTCTTTTGAGCTAGGGGAGTTGAGGCAGGACGCGGCCAGGGTTCGCACGAATATTCGCCGCGCCCTGGATGCCCTCCTTAGCGCCCCCAATTTGGTGTCTGTTTTCCAGGAGCGGTTGATCACCGAACGGGGTGGACGCTACGTTGTGCCCCTGAAGGCAGACTGTCGCGGTCGGGTCAAAGGCTTCATTCACGATGAGTCCGCAAGCGGCCAGACCCTTTTTATTGAACCGGCTTCGACGCTGGAGGAAAATAATCGCCTGCAGTCCTTGATCCGCCAGGAGAGGCGGGAGGAGGAGCGGATTCTGCGTCGCCTCTGGCAGCAGGTTCGTCAAAGAAGCTCCGAGCTGCTCTCCAACGAGGCGATTCTGGCTCATCTGGATCTGCTCTTTGCCCTGGGGACCTTCGCGCTCAAGGCCGAAGCCTGCATCCCGGTGCTGGATTCTGAACCCGGATTCGACCTTCGCAACTCGAGGCATCCCCTGTTGTTATTCGAGCCGGGGGGGCAGCTTCGGCAGGGGCCCGTCGTCCCGGTTGATCTGATTCTGGAGCCGGGGCAGGACACGCTGATTATCAGCGGCCCCAATACCGGGGGAAAGACGGTCACGCTCAAGACCCTTGGACTCTTTGCTCTCATGGTCAAAAGTGGTGTGCCGCTGCCTTGCAGCCCCGGCAGCCGGATTTACCCCTTCGGCCGACTTTTCGCCGATATAGGGGATGAGCAGAGTATCGAGCAGAGTCTTTCGACCTTTTCGGGGCATCTGGTTCGTCTTCGCCGGGTGCTTGAAGAGGCTGATGCCGACTCGCTGGTACTGCTTGATGAGGCGGGCACCGGGACCGATCCGGCCGAAGGAGGCGCTCTTTGCCTCGCAATGCTCGATAGTCTTCGCCAGAAGGGGGCTCGGGTGGCGCTGACCACCCATCTGAACATGGTCAAGGGCTATGCCTTGCTTCACCCCCAGGTGGAGACGGCTGCGGTGGAGTTTGATCCCCGAACCTTAGCGCCCACCTATCGCCTTCATTACGGTATTCCCGGTGCGAGTAAGGCTTTTGCCATCGCCCGCAATTTGGGGATCAGCGAGGAGATCCTGGAACGGGCCCGGGACTATCTCGGGCAGGGGGAGAGCCAGGGGCTGGAGCTGGTGGAAGAACTCAACCGGCTGCGGGCCGAACTCGAAGCTGACCGTTGCCAGGCCCGCGTACTCAGGGAGCGAGCTCAGGTAGACTCGGAGCACCGCAGGGCACTGCTGCAGGAGCTTGAAGAGAAAAAAAGTACGATCCTGGAGCGCGCCCGCCAGAAGGGGGAAGAGGTCATCCGGGAGACTCGTGCGCGGGTTCGCAGGACTCTGGATCGGACCGATGAGGTGATGAGCGCCCGAAAGCAGGCTGAAGTCGCCACCGACCTTGGAGAGCTCAAACGGGAGCTCGATGCGCTGCGAACACCGGCGCCCCGCCCCCATCTCCCCCCTCGGGAGCTGGAGCTGGGGGAGCGGGTAAAAATTCCTTCCCTGAAGACCGAGGCCCGGGTCGTTGCGATCAAGGGTAAGATGGTGGAACTGGATCTGGCAGGAAAGAAAATGCGCCTGCCCTTAGCAAATCTCGAAGCCTTCAGCCCCCGACGCTTCGACCGACCGGCATCCGTAGCAAAGGTGACAGGCCGGGTGGAGCGGGATGATTTCACTCCCAGGCTCATGCTGGTGGGGCAGCGTGCCGAGGCGGCGCTGCAGCTGCTCGAACGTTTTCTGGATGATGCTCTGCTGCAGGGAGCCCTGAGTCTCGAGATTGTCCATGGCGCCGGTGAAGGGATTCTTCGCCGCTGCGTGAGGGACTATCTTGCCGGGAACCGGGCTGTGGTCTCCTACCACGCCGCCGACCTGAAGCAGGGCGGAAACAACGTGACCCTGGTGGAGCTGAGGGGCTGATGGCGGGAAACTACTCTGAAGAGCAGGTCCGGGAGATTCGGGAACGTTGCGATATCGTGGAGCTGGTCGGCACAAGGGTCCAGCTCAAGCGATCAGGGGCCAACCACACAGGGCTCTGTCCTTTTCATCAGGAGAAGACGCCCTCCTTCAGCGTCAACAGTGCCAAGCAGATCTTTCACTGTTTTGGCTGCGGAGTGGGGGGGGATGCCTATTCCTTTCTGATGCAGATGGACGGGCTGGCCTTTCCCGATGCGGTTCGCGCCCTGGCCGAGCGCGTGGGGATTCAGCTTGAGGTGCAGGAGGCAGACCCCGAGACCCTCAGGCGACGTGAGGAGCGAGAGCGACTCTTGCGGATCAACGAGGTCGCCTGCGGCTTCTATCACAGTATCCTCCTGGAGGCCCCAGAGGGCGCCCCAGGGCGCCGATATCTGCGGCAGAGGGGGTACGACGGAGAGACGGCCCGGCGCTTCCGCCTCGGTTTTGCCCCGGCTGCCTGGGATGCTCTGGCGAAGCATCTGGAAAAAAAGGGATTTGATGCCCAGTCTGTGCGCAAGGTCGGCCTCATTCGTCCCCGCAAGGAGGGGGCGGGAGATTACGATCTGTTTCGCAATCGGCTGCTTTTCCCCATCCAGGAGCTGCAGGGGCGGGTTGTGGCTTTCGGAGGGCGGGCTCTGGATGATTCCTTGCCCAAGTACATCAATTCCCCTGAGTCGCCGGTCTACCATAAGGGGGGCATTCTCTACGGCCTTTACCAGGGGCGCGAGGTCATGCGTAAGCAGGGCGAGGGAATTCTCGTTGAGGGTTACTTTGATGTGCTCGCGCTGCACCGGGCCGGGTTTGAGCAGGTGGCCGCGCCCTGCGGAACAGCTCTGACCGAGGATCAGGCGCAACTGCTCAAACGCTACTGCGGCAGGGTGCTGACCCTTTTCGATCAGGATGCTGCCGGTGAGAAGGCAAGTTACAAGGCGATGGAGGTTTTTTTGCAGACCGAATTGCCCGCGGCCATGATCAGTTTGGAGCAGGGCGAAGACCCTGATTCCTTTCTGCGCAGCCACTCTGCGGAAGATTTCGCCGAAAAAGTCCTTCAGGCCAGACCTTTGCTTGAGGGCTTCATGGAGAAGATGCTCCGGGAGGCCGGAGACGGCATTGAGGAGAAGGCCCGGGCGGCAGAAAAGGTGATGGCGGTAATCCGTCAGGTACGCAGCGAGATCGAGCGCAGTCTCTATCTCAAATCTCTGGCGGCCCGATCCGGTATTGACCAGGAGCTGCTCGCGCGCATGACGCCCAAAGGGGCGCCGAAGAAGGCCCCAGCCACCAGGGACAAACCCCAGGAGGACCGCAATGGTCCGCCGCCGCCCGATGAGGAACCCTACTCTGGTTTTGATGGCCGGGATCCGGACATGCCCCGGCCCTCTGCCTTTGCGTCCGCACCGCGTAAGGTGCAGCGAAGTATGTCTTCGCGTATGGAAAAAGCGCAGGAAATTGTACTCAAGATAATGGCCAGAAGCTCCTACGTGCGACAGAGGGTGCGCGAGGCCGGGGCGGAGAATCTCTTTGCCGATGCTCTGCTTCTGTCTCTGGCTCAGACTTTTTTGTCCGATCCGGCTCCTGAAGAGTGGCTGGATACGGGTGCCCTCTGCGCCCGGATCGATGAGGAGCATAAGAGTCGATTGTCATCGATTCTGGCCCAGGATGCCGAACTGCTCGAAGAGGATTTTGTTGTTTTGTTCGACGACTGTCTTCGGGCCGTGGAGAAGGGCAGGATGCGGCTTCGCAAGGATGAACTGATGCGACTTCAGGACGAAGCCTCCCGCTCGGGAGACATCGAGGCGCTCAGCGGTTACTTGATGGAGCTGACAAAAATAAAAAAAATTTTACAGAATCTATAGATATCAATCTTTCAGAGTTAAAATAGTTAGGCGGATAGAGTCGTTCGCCGCCTTGAGGAGAGAGTCGAGGATGATCAAAAAGGGCAAGATCGAAGAAGTTCAACAGCTTGTTGATCTGGGTAAGGAACGGGGATATCTCACCTACGAGGAGATAAACGAGGCCCTGCCCGACGAGATGGTCGCGTCCGGACAGCTGGACGAAATTATGACCCTCTTCGGTGAGATGGATATCGAAGTGGTGGATGCCGACAGGTCGTCCTCTCTTGATGAAAGCAGCTCTGATAGCGAGGGCGAGAGCGCCGATGACTCGGAGAAGGAAGAGGAAGAGGCCGAATATGCGGCGGGGACCCTGGGTAAAACCAGCGATCCGGTCCGTATGTATCTCAGGGAAATGGGGCAGGTCTCTCTGCTGACTCGCGAGGGAGAGGTGGAGATCGCCAAGCGTATCGAAGAGGGGGAGAATCTGGTCACCCGCGTTGTGCTTCGTACCCCCATCGCCTGGCAGGAAGTCATCGCCCTTGGAGACGCTCTGGAGTTTGATGAGATCCGCGTCTCCGTGATCACCAGGGAATTCGACGAGGAGGAGGGGGATGAGGCTGCCGAGAAGCAGCGTAACCGTGTTCTTCCTTTGATTGTCGAGGTGCGGGAGCGTTATGCTCGTCTGGGTGAGATTCAGGGCGAACTGGAGAAGCGTACTGCCAAGAAGAAGCGTGATGAGCTCGAGGCCGAGATCGAGGAGAACAAGACCGCTATCGTGGCCTGCATCGGTAAAATCCGCCTGAAGGATCCGCAGGTTGCCAAGATCGTAGATCGACTCAAGGGGTTGGCGGCCGAGGCTAAGTTTGGCCGACGCAAGATCAAGCTGGCGGAAAAAGAGCTCAAGCGTCCCCAGCAGGAGTTTCTTGCCCTCTTTGATGTGGAGCTGATGGACGAGGCCCGGGCAGATAAGGTCGCAGCCGAAATTTCGGTCTCTCGTGAAACGGTGCTTGCTGTCTGGGAGAAGCTCTCCCCCTCACTGCAGATGTTTGACCGCATCGAACAGGCCAGTGGCTTTGCTCCTGATGAGCTTCTCGATTCCCTGAAGGAGCTGCAAAAAGGGGAATGGCGAGCCAAGAAGGCTAAGAGCGAGCTGGTGGAGGCTAACCTGCGTCTGGTGGTGTCCATCGCTAAAAAATATACCAATCGCGGACTGCAGTTCCTCGACCTGATTCAGGAAGGCAATATCGGCCTGATGAAGGCGGTGGACAAATTTGAGTACCAGCGCGGTTATAAATTTTCCACTTACGCCACCTGGTGGATTCGTCAGGCTATTACCCGGGCCATCGCCGATCAGGCTCGTACCATCCGGATTCCGGTGCATATGATCGAGACCATCAACAAGTTGATCCGCACCAGTCGCCAGTTGGTTCAGGAAAACGGGCGTGAGCCTTCGCCGGAGGAAATCGCCGAGCGTATGGATCTGCCGCTGGACAAGGTGCGCCGGGTGCTCAAGATCGCCAAGGAGCCTATCAGTCTGGAGACCCCCATCGGAGAGGAAGAGGATTCATCGCTGGGGGATTTCATCGAGGACAAGGGTGCCGTCTCGCCTCTGGAGGCGGTGATGCGCCAGAATCTTTCGGACCAGACCTCCAAGGTTCTCTCGACGCTGACGCCGAGGGAGGAGAAGGTCTTACGCATGCGTTTCGGCATCGGGGAGAAGTCGGATCATACCCTGGAAGAGGTAGGGCAGAACTTTCACGTCACCCGGGAGCGCATTCGTCAGATCGAGGCCAAGGCCCTTCGCAAGCTGCGCCATCCCAGTCGCTCCAAGCGTCTTCGCTCTTATGTGGAAAACGTCTGAGAGGGGCAAAAAGTCTTGACACCGAGGGTGTCAACTCTTAAGCTTTGAGCTTTCTTCACGGGCCTATAGCTCAGTTGGTCAGAGCCACCGGCTCATAACCGGTTGGTCCCAGGTTCGAATCCTGGTGGGCCCACCAATTCAAGAAGTGGACGAGTTTGAAGTTCAGATCGTTATACGCAGGGACTAAAAAAACAGGGAGTGCAACGACGCTATCGTTGCACTCTTTTTTTGTGGTGCATCGTCAGAGATGAAAAAAACACCTATCATACGCATACAGGATCTGCTCGGGCTTCTCCATTCCCTCTATCCTGCGGCCCTGGCCGAGAGCTGGGACAACGTGGGACTCCAGGTCGGAGAGCCGGAAAAGCCGGTCAGCAAAATCCTCATCTGTCTTGATCCCACCGAGAAGGCATTGGCGCAGGCCTGTGAGGTCGGCGCCCAGGCGATCATCTCCCACCACCCCCTCATCTTCAAACCCCTCAAAAATATCACTGCCACCACGCCGACGGGGCGCTTCATTCTGGATGCAGCTCGCAGCGGTATCGCCCATCTGTGCGCTCATACCAATCTGGATCGTGCGAAAAACGGGCTCAACGATTGGCTGGCTCAGGCCCTGGGGCTAAAGCGCACTCGCCCTCTGCAGAGCAGCTCGGGAGATCTGCTCAAGCTGGTGGTTTTCGTGCCCTGCGGTTACGAAGGTGTCGTGTCCGATGCCCTGTTTGCGGCGGGCGCCGGAGCCATCGGCGACTATGACCAGTGCAGCTTTGAGGCCCCCGGTGCCGGTGGTTATCGCCCTGGTGCCGGTACCGAACCTTTTCTCGGCAGCCAGGGGGAGCGTTACCGTACCCGGGAGACGCGCATCGAGTCGGTGGTGCCCAGAGGTACTCTGAACCGGGTTCTGACCCGTATGATAAAGGCTCATCCCTACGAGGAAGTGGCCTACGACCTGATCGCGTTGGAAAACCGCCGTGAGGATGTGGGCCTTGGACGCATCGGGCATCTGGAGAAGGCGGAGAACTTCGAGGCCTTCGCCCGCAGGGTTCAGCAGCAGCTCTGCAGCGGCAGTCTGCGATATGTGGGCGATGGGCAGAAGGCCGTTCGCAAAATCGCCCTGTGCGGTGGAAGCGGGGCTTCGCTGATCTCGGAGGCGATCCGGCAGGGCGCCGATGTGCTGGTGACCGGAGATATCAAGTATCACGAAGCACAGATCGCCCGGGACGCAGGTCTTGGGCTCATCGATGCCGGGCACTTCGCTACCGAACGTATTATGGTGCCGGGGCTCAGAGGCGCCCTTTGCGCAGAGGCGCACAAGCGTTCCATGGCCCTGGAATTTGTAGAAATGCAGAACGAAGAGGACCCTTTTCGCCTGCTTGTGTAAAATGAAACAAGGTAACCGCCCGGATCTTCCGGTCGGAAATTCGAAGACGTTGTAAACCTGGTAGGAGGCTGTACGTGGAAGAAAAGATGCGCTTGCTCAAAGAGTTGCAGTGGCTGGATACTCAGGCCGGTAAGATGCGGACCGAACTGAAGGAATTACAGGACCGGCAGGCCGGAGTCGACCAGGAGGCTGATCGTCTTCAGGAGATGTTCGATAGCCTTACGCAGGAGCTGAAGGAGCTTCGCGCCGTGATGTCCGAACTCAATCGCAATCTCGAGCAGGAACAGCAAAACATCGAGCGCTCTGAAAAGCGCCTGCCCGAGATCAAGACCCAGAAAGAGTATCTGGCCATTCTCAAGGAGGTCGACACGGCCAAGAAGCTCTGCAAGGAGTTCGAAGATCAGATCCTGGCCAAGCAAGGGACCCTGGAGAGCCTGACTCAGGATTGCGCAGAAAAGACCGCCGAGCTCAAGTCTGCCCGCACTCTTGCTGCTGGGGTTCGCAAGGAGGTTCAGGACAAGATCGAGAATACCGCTAAGGATCTTGCGGCCCGCGATGAAGAATGCGATGCTCTGCGTGCCAAGCTGCCTGCACCCCTGGCCAAGCGTTACAAACTCCTGTTTGAGCGTCGCGAAGGTCTGGCTGTTGTGGAAGCGAAAAACGGTGCCTGCTACGGCTGTCACATGCACCTGCCGCCACAGCTCTACAATAAATTGTTCAACCTTCAGCAGGTAGAGTCCTGTCCACAGTGCAACCGTTTGCTCTATGTGGAAGACCGAACAGCCTGATCGGCCGATTGCTGCGGCATCTTGCAGCTAGAGTTTAATAAATGTGGTTGAAGAAGAACAGGTGATCGCCGGCCGCAAGGCGGGAGGAAAGTCCGGGCTCCGCAGGGCAGGATGGTCCCTAACAGGGACCGGGGGTGACCCCAGGGAAAGTGCCACAGAGAGAAGACCGCCTGCCCTTTAACAAGGCAGGTAAGGGTGAAAGGGTGAGGTAAGAGCTCACCGGGTTCGGCGGTGACGTCGGATGCCAGGTAAACCCCATCCGGAGCAAGGCAAAATAGGGGAGCGTTTGAGGGCGGCCCGCCTGAAGCTCCCGGGTATGCTGCTTGAGGCCGTCGGCAACGGCGGTCCTAGAGGAATGATCACCACCTCGCCATCGGGTAACCGCGGCGGGGAACAGGACCCGGCTTACGATCTTCTTCAACCACTTTTTTCAGGCGACAGGTTCCATTTACGGACCTGTCGCCTGTTTTTTTTTGAGGCAATTGCATGAATCAGGATTTACAGCGCAGATGGAACCGCCTCGTTGTGCGAATCCGGACGGAATTTGAGCAGTTGCCCTGCTCTGAACGGGACTGGATCGCGACGCAGACTCAGGAGATCGCACGGGTGCAACGGGAACTTCAGGGCCTCTTCGAAGAGGGGGGGGGAAGCTTGCGTTGCTGCAGCTGTCTGGGGGAGTGTTGCCAGCTGGGGAAAAACCATATGGGGCTGGTCAATATTCTGGCCTGCTTGAGCGCGCAAGTGCCTCTGGCTCAGGCTGACTTCAGCCGTAGCTGCCCCTTTCTCGGAGATCGAGGCTGTCTCGTTGCGCTGGAGCAGCGTCCCTTTAACTGCCTTACCTTCATCTGCGAGGAAATCGAGCTGGCGATGGGGCCGCAAAACGCAGCAACCTTCTATGCTCTGGAGAAAGAACTGCGCGTTCTTTACCTTGGCTTTAATTCGCGTTATCTTGGGGCCGGACTTACCGGACTGTTGATTCGGGGAGAACGGGCCGGGGAACGCCCCCTTCTGGGATCCCCCTGAAGCTTTTGGATGCCTCAGGCAAAGACGCCGGGCATGGAACCGCGGAGACGGACTATGGGCATGGATCTTAAATTTACACGTAATAACGGAGAGGTGGACGATCTCATCGACCAGCTCATCGCCAAGGTCGGCGTCAATCACCCTGGGATCATTCGTGAGATGGTCCTCAGCTCCCTCAAGGCCGGTCATGATACTGACTATCTGGCTGATCTGAAGCTGATGCGCACTACGCTCAAAGAGATGCGTTATACCGCAAAAGTATTCGGTCCTCATCGGGGTCGCAAAAAAGTCACCATCTTTGGCTCGGCACGCACCGAATCCACCGAACCGATTTATCATAAATGTGTCACCTTCTCACGCCTGCTGGCTGAGCGCGGATACATGGCCATTACCGGCGGTGGAGGCGGAATCATGCAGGCCGGAAATGAAGGAGCAGGGCCCGAAAACTCCTTCGCCGTCAATATCCGCCTGCCCTTCGAGCAGGAGACCAACCCGGTGATGAGCCAGAGCAAAAACGTCATCACCTACCACTATTTCTTCAACCGCAAGGTGGCTTTCCTGAAGGAGGCCGACGCCATCGCTCTGTTTCCAGGCGGATTCGGGACGCTGGATGAGGCGATGGAGGCCCTGACCCTGATCCAGACCGGTAAGAGCGCCCCGGTGCCCATCGTGCTCATCGACGATGACAATGGAGACTATTGGGAGCCCTGGTTCAAGTACCTGAAGGATGTACTGCTCAAGCGCGGCCTGATCTCAGGGGAGGACTTCAGCCTCTTTACCATCACCCGCGATCCCTACGAGGCGGTGGAGCTGATTGACGCTTATTATCGCAACTATCACTCCCTGCGTTTTGTGGGCAGTACCATGGTCATCCGCCTGAACAACCCTCTGTCCAACGAGCAGATCGGTATTCTGGAAAGCGAGTTCCATGCGATCCTCGTGCCTGGCACTCGCCTGAGGGTCGGCGGCCCGCTGCCCAAGGAGCAGGATCAACCTGATAACTCCACCACGTACTACATCTTGTAGTCAACGTTCTGGGACCCTGGCCTGAAACGACAAGTCATTGATCTCAAGACGGTACTCTGGGGTTTGGCGTCCTATAAATCCTTAGGTGAACCAAGACCTCATTATGAGACAACAAATAAGAACGGCCCTACCTGGCTTTCAGGTGGGGCCGTTCCGTGTATTGAAATGAGGGATTTATCGGACACCGCCCTTATAATCTTGAGAATTTCATAAGCTGAACACTCAACACAAAGGTTGTCCCAATAATAAGACTTAAGTACATGATTATTTCTTGTTTTTCAAGAAGGCAATAACCTCGTGATCTAAAGGATTGAAGCTAGATGAGGCAATTTCTTCTTTTTGGAAGCTTTCTGAATCGGATTTTTCTATGTTAACATTTACAAGATAAGGGGTGTTCTCAATTACTGAATTTCCCGTGGCAACAACATGCATTCCATCTTCCCTAAGTGCGGAAACGCCTGAATTGTGTATGCGATCACGGCGCACAAGTCTTTTATCCCTGTCGGCGTGACAAACGCTCCGGCAGAAACCACAAACAGTGTAGTGAAAACTTTCCGGATTCAGGACGAAACTACGATAGTCAGTAAAGCTGTTATGCTCCTGATGCATCTGTGGATCGGCTTTTTGCAAACTAATGCAAAGAGCGTCTAAGTTGACCTTGTCTTCTGGCAGAGGCGCATCAAGTCGATAAGGGCTCCAGTTCGACCATTCACCTCCTGGTGCAAGTCCTTCGTATCCGGTGCACCCAATCCAACAACACGTATTGGGACGCTTTCTGGCTATTTTCTGGGTTGTGCCGGCGACAGTCACATTCATCGACTCTTTAAGGTCAATCATTTCTACAGGGCATACCAGTGCACACATCTTACAGTTGTCACAGGGGCTCTTAGCAAGTAAGGGGTCGCACTCAAGTTGAGCAGAGGTAATAACGCTTCCTAACTCTACCATCGAGCCAAACTCTGGAGTCATTAAGTTTCCGCTCCAACCAAGTCTTCCAATGCCGGAAGCTAATGCCGCATAGCGATGAGAAAAATCAGGATGAAACTCGGTCATTTCGGTGACATTATTTGCGCCCTCTTCAGGACGATAGTTGCTGTTGATGTCAACGCTTACCGCATCG
Source organism: Desulfuromonadales bacterium (assembly GCA_012974445.1). Classification (GTDB taxonomy): domain Bacteria; phylum Desulfobacterota; class Desulfuromonadia; order Desulfuromonadales; family JAAXQG01; genus JAAXQG01. The sequence continues at coordinate 1,556 of JAAXQG010000007.1, read as the reverse complement.
AAACCTTTTCTTCGCAGTAAGGTAACGAGCCCATCTCCTATAGCATATAGCTTGCTTATGATTTCTTTGCGATCGTAGCAGTGGCCAAGCCAATCCTCCTTCGAGATAAAGCGCAATGCTGCTTCAGAATCTATTGGTAAGGCAAAAGATACAACTGACTGCGCAGAAGCCAAAAGGTATGAAGGGTCACCCGAAGGTGGCGCGTCGGATAAACGTTCTTTTGAAGTTAATCCAACTAATGCGCCACCTGCTCCTATTACATAGTCCTTAATTTGTTGGGATAAGCCACTCATGTTCCCGCCTCTATGCTGCTACCAATTATGCACGAAAATCAGCTAAGCAGATCTTCATGTTTACGACTTGAGGTATTGTCAACCTACGATCTTTTTAGCTATACGCAAAGACTAGCGCCTCAAAAAACTTGACCTGATATTGTGTGGGACATAACCGTCTGTTGTCAAGAATCAATGGTGGACGAGACGCTGAACTGCCTTGGAAGGAAGGTTCCGGCTATGCCGGAGAGTGTCTTATAAGTTATCTCGGAAGAATTTGGTGGAAGGAAAAAACTGCCTGTGGTGAGTCTCAGACCCCCTCCATTCTGAGACCAGTCATCCATTTCGATAAATTTCATGACTCCACCAACTGCTGCTGACCTAAGAGAAACGCAACAAAGGAGGTAGTCATGGGAATGAGGATTGGGTACGCAAGAGTGAGCTCTGCTGGCCAAAGGCTGGATGTTCAACTTGACCGTCTGGCCGACTGCGATCGAGTCTTCCACGAAAAGGCATCCGGTAAATCTGCGAAGGGGCGCCCAGAACTTCAAAACGCCTTGGACTTTGTTCGAGATGAGGATGTCTTTGTTGTGACCAAGCTGGACCGCCTGGCGAGGTCGGTGGTCGATCTTGCTGTGGTTGTTCAAAAGCTCGAAAGCAAGAATGTGGACATAGTTGTTCTAGACCAGGGCATCGACACCACAACCATGTATGGTCGCCTTCAATTCAACATCCTCGCTGCGATTGGAGAGTTCGAACGGGAGCTTATCCGGGAGCGGTCCATGGAGGGTCGAGCTAAGGCCATAGCTCGTGGCGTAAAGTTTGGCGCCAAGCCAAAACTAAGCACGCAAGAGATTCTAGAGTTGATTAGAGACTTCGAGGCACCTGGTTGTAGCAAGACGGAGATCGCGGAGCACTACGGCATCAGCAGGTCCTCCGTGTACAGGCTTCATGCTGAACATCAAGCCGTGGGAGAATAAGCCCCCTAGATCTCGGTAAAGCCAAGGTCACCTCCTAATTCGAGGTGGCCTTTCGAGTGTCCCAAATATGGCGTTCAATAAGAACGGCCCACCTCGTTTCCGGGGTGGGCCGTTTTCATGTCTGAGAAGTGGTGACTTATAAGAGAGATTAAGTTTGTTGAAACCCACGTTCATCAACGCACATTTTTTTGTTTCAGATCTACACATTTTCCATTATTACTCTACAAGTCGTAACCTGAAGAAGTGATTTTGCAATCTTGGCCACGAGATGCTGAGTTGTGAGAGTAGCCTCGGCAGTGCCCAG
>JAAXQG010000157.1 GCA_012974445.1 Desulfuromonadales bacterium | reverse complement strand
GCCATGTGGAACCCGTCGGGCGCCTCGACCCGATCCCCCTGGCTCCGAGTATTTTCGCAGGTGCCATGTGTATGCGGGGGCGGGTCGTTCCCGTGCTGGACCTGGCGCAAATGGCGGGAATTGCCTCCGGGCAGCCCCGGCGCGTTCTGGTGCTCGATCCATCCATCGCCGATCTGGGACTGCTCGTTGGCGCAACTCGGGGCCGCCACCCCGATGTCCATGCGCTCCCACCAGCCCAGCGACAGGAGCTGACAGCGACCTTCGCTACCCCCCTTCTGGATGGGGATCAGTGCCTGAATATTATCAACCTCGAGGATCTGCTGCTGCAGCTGGATCGCTCTTTTCCCGGTTAAGGAGTAACAAACCATGGCCAACCGCGTAATGATCGTTGATGATGCCCTGTTCATGAGAAATATGCTTCGCGATATTCTCAGCGGCAACGGCTTCGAGGTCGTGGCCGAAGCGGCTAACGGCAACGAAGCCGTGGAACAATATCGCATTCACAAGCCCGACCTAGTCACCATGGACATCGTCATGCCCCTGAAAAGCGGCATCGAGGCGCTTCAGGAAATCATCCAGGAAGACCCCGACGCCCGGGTGGTCATGTGTAGCGCCCTGGGACAGGAGAGCCTGGTGATGGAAGCCGTCCAGTCCGGCGCACGCGATTTCATCATCAAGCCCTTTGACGAGACCCGAGTCCTGGACGTGCTGGCCCGCCAGAGCTAAGCCCCGAACCGGAAGCCTGCCGCATGGCCATGGACATGGAGAAATACCGGGAGCTCTTCCTGCAGGAGTCTCGGGAGCATCTTGAAACGATGAACCGGCTGCTCAGCGCCGGGCAAGCTCCCGATACTGCCGGAATCGACGAACTCTTCCGAGGCGCTCACTCCATCAAGGGGATGGCTGCCTCCATGGGTTTCTCCGACCTGGCAGAGCTGACCCACGAGCTTGAAAACCGCCTGAGCGCCTTTCGTACCCTGGGAAGAATCCCCGCCGAGGGGCTAGGCGCCCTGCACAGGGCTCTTGATTTCATTGAAGAGCGTATTGAGCAGATTGCCTCGGTGTCGCCAACCAGCCCCTCCCCTTGTGCTGAGGCCTCCCCCACCCTGCCCGAAGCCGCCATCCCAGAGAGCAAACAGCCGCTCCAGACGGCCCGACTGCGCATCGAACTTGCTGCCCATGAGCCAGCCGCCGCTGCCCGCCTGATGCTGCTTCAGCGCGAGCTGGCATCGGTGGGCGAACTCCTGGAGATCAAACCGACGCTGCAGGAGCTCGCCGCCGGAGAAGACCACCGGTACCTGGAGGCCCGGATTCGGGGAGCAAAAGACTTCCAGGCCCTGAGCCTGAGCCTTGAGGCTCGACCGGAGATCGCTTCGGTCCATCTGCGCGTAGAGCAGCAGCGCCGTGCGGACAGAGTTCAGGCGCAGGAGTTTGCCCGGGTGCGTACCAGGGTCCTGGACCGGCTCATTGATCTGTCCGCCGAGATGATCGCCCTGCGCTTTCGCCTCGATGACGACTGCTGCAACGGGCGTTTCGAGGAGCTTCCCCCGGAGCTGGACGAACTGGGAAAACTGCTGCGTGAACTCCATGGCGAAATCCTTCAATCGCGCATGATGCCCCTGTCCCAGCTCACCGGTCGCCTTCCCCGCCAGATCCGGGATCTCGGGGAAAAGACGGGCAAGCAGCTTCGCCTCGAGATCGAAGGGGACCACCTGATGCTGGACCGGGGGGTTCTCGAAGCGATGAGCGATCCCCTGATGCACATTCTGCGTAACGCCGCCGATCACGGCATCGAGAAATCTGGGACCATCGAGCTCAAAGCCCGACGGCAGGGAGACAGGGTCATCCTGGAGATCCGGGACGACGGTCGGGGGATGGACCCGGAGACTCTGCGTCAAAGGGCCGTGGACAAAGGGCTCATCAGTCCCCGGGAGGCCAGCCGCCTCGACGACTCCGAGGCCCTGCAGCTCATCTGCCGCCCCGGCTTCTCCACGGCGGGAAGCATCACCGCTCTTTCAGGGCGTGGCGTGGGAATGGACGTGGTCAGGTCGGCGCTGGAGAAATTCGGCGGCGAACTCCAGATCAGCTCCACTCCCGGAGCGGGGAGCTGTTTCAGCCTCGCCCTTCCCCTGAGCGCCGCCGTGGTGCAGCTGCTGTTACTGCGCTGTGGCGCCCTGCGCCTGGCGCTGCCCATCACCCGCATTCAGGCGGCGATCAAACTGCCCACGAGCGAGGTCCGCAACCAGGCAGGACGGCTCATCATCGAACACCGCAACCAGCTGATCCCTCTGCTGAGCCTGCACAAGATACTGGGACAAAGCTCCCCGCAAGGCGCCAATACGCTGAATCTGGTGATCTGCTCTGTGGGGGGACGCACCGCCGCCCTGGTCATCGATCAGTTCGAAGGGATCCGCGAAGCCTTCATCAAACCCCTGTCCTACCCTCTCAATCGACTTGCCGGACTCTCCGCCACCAGTATTCTAGGCAGCGGAGAGATCCTTTTCGTACTGGACCCCGATGAGCTGCTGCGTGCTCAGCCACCTTCGCGAGGAGTCACCACATGAATCTCAGATCCCTGTCTACCTCCCAGCTCGAGAGCCTCAGAGAGATCGCCCGCTACGGCATGAATCAAGCTGCCGGGGCTCTTTCCCAGCTTCTGGGCCAATCGGTACAGATACGGGTTCCTTCGGTTCAACTCGGTCGACTCAAGGGGGTTCCTGAATTCATCATGGGCCCCCCAGACCGGATCCTGGCCATCTACCTGAAGCTGCTCGGCGACGCCCAGGGAGACCTGCTCTTCCTGCTGCCCGAGCAGTCTGCCCGCACCCTGATCTGCCAGCTCCTGCGCCAGGACCCTCCCCCCGAATTCGATGACCCTCTCGCCAGATCCACCCTGCTGGAGATCGGCAACATTCTGGCGTCGGCCTTCCTGGCAGCCCTAGACAATTTGCTGAAAATGAGCCTGATTCCCTCCATCCCCGAGCTGCAGATTCTCGGCGCCGATGAGTTGCTGGAACGCCTGTCCACCGAAGGGGAACCCCACAGAGAAATGCTGCTGCTGGAAACCGCCTTTGTGCTACCCGGCAAAAGCGACTATGGCTGTCTCGGCTACTTCTGCCTGCGCCCCGCCACCGCCTCACTTCCGGCGCTGCTCCAGGCCGCCAGGCAGGCCGATGAGCGAAATCAAGGTTGACAAGTCTCAAGGCTCGTGGTGGACTGTGCCGATTCTTTACAAATTCGCTCAACGCAAGGAGTTTGCCATGAAAAGAACCCTGCTTACGGTCTTTACATTTTTGGCCGTAACCCTGCTTCTTCCCCTGTGCGCCTCGGCTGCCGTGGGGCTCTCTGATGTAATCAGAACCCTGGAGCAGCCCTTTCAGCAGGACGGCTCCCCCGGAAAAATTCAGGATTTCGAGGCCGATTTCTTTCAGGAATCACACCTGGCCTCCCTGGACAAGCTTCAGCGAGGGCGCGGAAGGGTGTCGGTGCGCTTCGAAGAAAGTCGCGGAGACCAAGTGCCCCTGGCCATGTTTCGCTGGCTCTATGACCAGCCCACGAATCAGGAGATCGTCTCCAATGGCGAAACCATGTGGGTCTATCTTCCCGAAAACCTGCAGGTCATCCAGTCGGACATCTCCGAGCTGAACCAGAACTCGGCCGACAATCCCGCCACCTTCCTCACGGGGCTGGGGAATCTCTCGCGGGATTTCCAGATCACCTACGGCTACCCGAATCAGGACGTCGAGGGGAACTACGTGCTGGAGCTGCGCCCCCGGCGCACCAGCGCCCTGTTCAACCGGCTGCTTATCGTCGTAGATCGCGACGCCGTGCTGGACCTGGTGGAAAACGGTACCACCGGACGGCTCTACCCCATCCTTTCCACATCGGTGTATGATCCCTACGACAACATGACCCTCATCGAGTTCAGCAACGCCCGGGTGAACCGCGGCATGTCGCGCCTCAGCTTCGACTTCATCATGCCACCGGGAGTGGAAGTGATTCGCCCCAGCGGCATGGAGATGGGCTTCTAAAGAATTTGAATCGTTCCTTCCCCCAGCGGGGGGAGGTCAGGAGGGGGGCTGCCTGAAAAGCACCCCCACCCCGGCCCTCACCCACCCTTCGGGTACCCTCTGCCTGAGGGAGAGGGGACAAGCTGAAGATCGCCCCTGATCAGATTTAATTTTGCTACGAACCACCATTCATATCGCAGGAGAAATTGCCTACCATGCCGAGCTTTGACATTGTCTCCAAAGTCGATCTTCAGGAGATCGACAACGCAGTGAACCAGTGCCGCAAGGAAGTGGACCAGCGCTTCGACTTCAAGGGAACCCACAACGAAATCGATCTGGAGAAAAGCGGCATTCGCATTCTGGCGGCCGATGATTATAAGCTCCAGGCCGTTTTGGACATCCTCAAGACCAAACTGGTGAAACGCAATATTTCTACCAAGTGCCTCGATTACCAGAAGGCCGAACCCGCCTCGGGGGGCTCCGTGCGTCAGAACATCTCCATCGTCGAGGGGATCTCCAAGGAAAAGGGCAAGGACCTGGTCAAGTTCATCAAGGATTCCAAGCTCAAGGTCCAGGCCCAGATCATGGACGATCAGCTGCGGGTGACCGGCAAGAAGATCGACGACCTTCAGGATGTCATCCAGCTGCTTAAAACCAAAGATTTTGATGTCGAGCTGCAGTTCATCAACATGCGCTCCTGAGGGGTTTCCCCAATACCTCCCCCCCCCCTGCGGGGGAGCCAGTTTTCCTTTAACGTTTCGACCCTGAGTCAGAAAGAAATCCTCCGTTGAGCGTACAAAAAGTCAGCCTGGTCAGCCTGGGCTGCCCCAAGAACCTCGTCGATGCCGAGGTCATGCTGGGGCATCTGCCCAAAGACCGTTTCGAAATCATCACCGATGAGGCGCAGGCCGATATCATCGTGGTCAACACCTGCTCTTTTATCCAGGATGCCAAGGACGAGTCCATCGACACCATCCTGGAAGTGGCCGATTACAAGAAAAACGGTAAATGCAAGATGCTGGTTGTCAGCGGATGCCTCCCCCAGCGCTACCAGGAGGAGCTGGCCGCAGAGCTGCCCGAGGTGGACCTGTTCATGGGCACCTCGGAGGCGGCGCGCATCGTGGAGCTTCTGGACGCCCGGGCGGGGCAGAGCGGGCAGCTCCAGGCCATCAGCCACCCCGACTACATCTACGACCATGACACCCCCAGAGCCCAGTCATCCCCCTTCTACACGACCTACGTGAAGATCGCCGACGGCTGCTCCAATCACTGCTCCTACTGCATCATCCCCCAACTGCGCGGCACCCTGCGTTCGCGCCCCGTGGATTCGGTGGTCAAGGAAGTCGGAGCTTTGGTTGCGCGGGGGGTGAAAGAAATCAACCTCATCGCCCAGGACATCACGGCCTACGGCGCCGATCGTCACGACGGGGCCACCATCGAGGGGCTGCTCAAAGAACTGGTGAAGATCGAGGGACTCTCCTGGATCCGCCTGCTCTACGCCTACCCCGACGGCATCAGCGATGAACTCATCGAGCTGATGGCCACGCAGGAGAAGATCTGCAACTACCTCGATCTGCCGCTGCAGCACATCGACGATCACATCCTGGGGCTCATGAACCGGCGCGTGGACGAGGCGGCTATCCGCGCCCTGGTTGCGCGCATGCGCAGCCGCATCCCCGACCTGGTGATGCGCACCTCCTTCATCGTCGGCTTTCCCGGCGAGACGGACATCCAGTTCGCCAAGCTGCTCAGCTTCGTGAAAGAGGGGCACTTTGACCGGGTCGGCGTCTTTCGCTACTCCCGCGAGGATGGGACTTCGGCCGCCACCATGCCGCAGCAGATCACCGAGCCGGTGAAAAGATCCCGCCACAATGCGCTGATGAAGGCCCAGGCCCAAGTCTCTCTGGACAAGAACAAGGCCATGATCGGGCGCCGCATTGCGGTGCTGGTCGAAGGAGTCAGCGAAGAGTCGGAGCTGCTGCTGCAGGGACGCAGCACCGGACAGGCTCCGGATATTGACGGCATCGTTCTTATCACCTCGGGACAGACCGAGGTGGGGCAGATTATAGAGCTGGATATCACCGATGCCTCCGAGTACGACCTGATCGGAGAGATGGTCGAGCAGTAGTGCCCCGTCTGCTCCTGCCGTTAGGCCTGGCCCTGCTCGTGCTTGCGCTGCTGCTGTGGCGACGACCTGACGGCGACGGAAGCATCTCGCAGCGGCGACTGATCATGGGGACGCTGGTGGAAATCAGCGTCCCCGAGTCTACCCCCACGGCCACTGAAGCCATGGGCAGCGCCTTTGCTGAGATGGAGCGCATCGAGCGCCTCATGTCCCCCCATTTAGAGGGCAGCGACCTGCAAAAGCTGGGCATCGGCGTAAGCTCCGCCACCGTCTCCGACGAGACCCTTGAGGTGCTCCAGCTGGCCCTGAGCGTTCAGCAGCGCAGCAATGGCGCCTTCGACCCCGCTCTGGGCGCCCTCATCGCCCTCTGGGGCGTAGAGACCGAGACGCCGCGCAAACCCTCCCCCGAAGAAATCCGCACAGCTCTTGCCCCCAATGGCCCGCAGAGCATCCGCATCGAGGCTGATCGCGTCCTAAAGAGAGATCCCGGTCTTGAAATCGACCTGGGCGGCATCGCCAAGGGCTTCGCCGTAGACCGAGCCATCGCGAAGCTCAAGGAGGCGGGAGTCACCCAGGCCGCCGTCAATGCCGGTGGAGACATCCGCCTGCTGGGTACGCGCGCAGAGCGCCCATGGCGCATCGCCCTGCAGCACCCCCGGGACCCGGAGAAGATCCTCGCCACCCTGGAGCTGGAGGACCGCGCCCTGGTCAGCTCCGGGGACTACGAGCGCTATTTCGAGATCGAGGGGGTTCGCTACCACCATCTCCTGGACCCCCGCACCGGATACCCCGCACGCCTCTGCCAGAGCGTCAGCGTGCTGGCCGGCAGCGCCGCGCTGGCCGACGCCCTGGCCACCGCCGCCTTTGTGCTCGGCCCCCGGGAGGGGATGGCCCTTATCGAGGGCACCGCTGAAGCGGAGATGCTGCTGGTGGACGCCCTGGGCAGCATCCATATCAGCAGCGGCCTGAAGGGAAAAGTCCTGTGGCCCTAAAAAGGCTCCTTGCGCGCACCCGCATCGCCGACCGCATCCTCATCGCCCTGCTGCTGACTCT
>JAAXQG010000329.1 GCA_012974445.1 Desulfuromonadales bacterium | reverse complement strand
GGGTGAAGGGAGGCAACGGGTGCAGAGTCAAGATTGCCGACTGACGAAACTCGTATTGATGGTTGCAGCAACCATGGGATTGCTCATGGTTGCTGTTGCGACGGTACAGGGTCAGGGGTTCATGGTCAAACCGATGAAGATCGAGGTTGCCGCCAGGGCCGGGAAGCTTCTAACTATTCCCCTTGAACTGGGTAATACCGATGGTGGCAGGGGCAGGACTCTGGATCTGAGTCTGGTCGAACTGACCCAGAACGGGGACGGCAGTTGGGCACTCATCGAAGCCGGCGGAGAGGGGGGCTCCGAGCTTTCCTCCTGTCTCAAGTGGACCCGACTCGGTTCAAAGAGTGTCAGTCTCAAGCCCCTGGAGCGCACCCGGGTCGATGTGAAAATAAAGCCCCCCCCGAAGGCCCGGGGGAGCTATTTCGCGGCCCTGCTGGTAGCGAATCGCCCAGACACCAGTAAGCCGGGTATCGCTGTTACCGTCAGATTCGCAGTTCCGATTATCGTCGAGATCCAGGGGCGACCCGTTCGGCAGAAGGTCCGGCTCTCTGATGTCGGGATGCTGTTTCAGCAGAAGAATGAGCAGACGGGGGCCACTACCCTGGTCTCCATGGGGATTGCCAACGAAGGCCGGACTTATTCGCGCCTGAAGGGCAGGGTCAAGGTGGAGAAGTCTGTAGAGGGCAAATGGAAGCCGGTTGCCACGGCTGCGCTCAAGGAGGTCGGCATCATCCCGGGCGTGCAACTGAATCTGACCGCCGATTTGAACAGAAGGCTGCCGTCGGGAACATACAGGCTGAGGGGCACCCTCTATGTCGACGGCAGAAGGGTCAAGCCTCATGAAAAGGAGATCGCCTTTACCGGCGACCCGACCGTGACCAAGCTGGCCGTGGATACGGCCCTGAGCCTCGAGCCGCCCGAGCTGTTCATCAAGGGGGCGCCCGGGGCAAGGCGTACGGCCCTGATCAGGATCGAAAATGCCTCTGAGGAGACTGTGGAGATCAATGCGGAAGCCGTCATTCCACCGACCCTGCGAGGGGTCGCCCTGGGCGAACTCAAGGGGAAGGAACTCTCCTGTGCCCCCTGGGTCCAGGTGCTGCCTCCCCGTTTCAAGCTTCGTGGCGGGGGCAGGCAGAATGTGCGGGTCCTGAGCAGCATGCCCGACGACGGGCAGGCTCATGCCAACTATTATGGCAAGCTAATTCTTCGCGCCTCCTACCCCGACGGCCAGAGCGCCGGCACGACCACAAGTCTCGTGAATGTGGGCAATGCCCTGGTCGAGGCACGGCCTGCGGCCAAGATCGTGAAAACCACCCTGGCCATCGAGGGGGGCTCAAAATACATCGTTCGTACGAGATTCAGCAACGTAGGCAATGCGCATTACGCCCCCGGTGTCAGGGCCACCGTGGTCTCCAAGCTGGGCTTTACCCTGGCCGAGACTCAGCTCAGCGGGGATGATGGGTTGATGCTGCCCCTGGAACGCAGGAACTTCTCCGGGATCATCGATTTTTCCAGGATCAAAGCAGGAACCTATCTTCTCAAGACGTTTGTGGATGTTGCTCCCGGGCAGGCCGCAGTCAGGCAGCTTCCCATCCGGGTCACCGATGTCGGGGGGAAGAAGTCGGTCATAATAACGGATTAGTCATGATGTAAGCGCCTGAGAGGGCGGCAGGCAGGGAGGGGATAATGGTGATGGAAATGGTTCGTGAGGTCGCCCTGTGGGGGATGCGCCTCTTCGCCGCAGCGGCCTTTTTGTTGCTCATTCTGTTCCCTTCCCGGGGGCTGGGGGAGGAATCTAAATCAACTGCGAGCCCTCAGCCGCTGGTCACCAACGTCTTCTACGACACCGATCTGTTGCAGGCCCTTTCGGATATCTCGGCCCAGACGGGCGTGGCGATCATCCCGGGGCCCAGCGTTATGGGGCTGGTCACCGCAGAACTCAAAGGGGTTCCCCTGGATCGGGCGCTGCGCATGCTGCTTTCCTCCGGGGGTTATGTGCACAGGGATCTCGGGGGCTATATCCTGGTCGGCTCCCCTGACCCTGCGGGTCCATCCTTTCTCAACCTGAGCGAGACGAAGGAGCTGCGACTCAATTACCTCAAGGCGACAGAAGCCGTTACAATGCTTTCGGATTCCCTGAAACCCTACGTCCGTCCCTCGGAAAAGACCAACAAGGTCGTCATCACCGCCCCTCCAACGATTATCGAGCGGATCGAGGCCGATCTCGAGCTGATCGACCGCAGGCCGCTGCAGGTCGCCCTCACGGCCCAGGTGGTCGAACTGAGCATCGAGGAGCTGAAAGAAATCGGGGTCGACTGGAACTGGGAGTGGGGTAAGCCCAACGTCGGCCCCAATGTCCGGGATGGTTCCGTTCTTTTCGACTCTCTCGGTTCGCTGCTGGGCATCAACTATTCCACCACCGCGGAGTTCACCAGAAACCTGGGCCTTCAGCTGACCATGCTGTCCGAGAACAAATCCGCCTCGATCATCGCAAACCCCCAGGTGACGGTCCTGGATGGAGAGCAGGCCAGTGTCAAGGTTGTCACGGAGGAGTATTTTCAGATCACGACGCGCTCCGGGACCTTTAACGATATCGACCTGGAGGTGATCGAATCGGGCATATCTCTCGAGGTTCTTCCGACCATCTCCGATAACGGGGAGATCACCCTGACGGTGACCCCCGAGGTCAGCAATGTGGTGGCCCGTCGCGCCGATGACCTGCCCGTTGTTACGCGTCGAAGCGCCACCACCAAGGTCCGCGTGGAAAACGGAGGTACCGCCGTGATCGCCGGCCTGGTTTCCAACATCAGGGACACGGAGAACCGCAGGGTGCCCGGCCTGGGGTCTCTGCCTCTTATCGGCTATCTCTTCAGGCGTGATGCCACAAAGGATTCCAAACGGCAGGTCACGGTGTTCATCACTCCCCGTATCGTCGAGGAAGGCTCCGGGGCCAGCTCCATGAAAGAGCCGTTCCAGCCTGCTGCTGAACCCGTTGGACGGGCGTTCAAAAAAGAGCTGCGCAAGCTGCTGAAGGGAAAGTAAGCATTTTTGTGGGAGGTGCGAAATGAACAAGACCGCAAGATTCGCCCAGAAGCTGCTCCTTGTGACATTCTTCGCGGGACTGCTAGGAGGCTGCGCCTTTTTCAGCGACCAGAAAATTGAGCCCATCTGGAGCAACGGCAATGCAGCCCTGGCCCCCGACCAGATCATTGAGGTCATGCGCCAGGCCCACTTCTCCGATAAGGAGATTATCCGGCTCGGACCCAAGTTGAGAAACGCCCTGGCTCTGGAGGGCGGGGCCAGAGTGAAAACGGATAAAATGACCGAGGCCCTCTTCATGGTGAATGAAACCACCATCTCTGGAACCTCGGTGAAAAGCGGTCTTTTCCAGTACGAGCTGAATCCGCCAGTGGATGGGGTGGCTTCGAAACAGTAAAGAAAAGGGGGGTAGTGATGGCCGAGAACATAAATGATTTTCTCCCTTATACCTCAAAGGGCCAGCTGTTTGAGTCCATGCTTTGCGGTCTTTTCATGACCAATAGGCATGGGCGCATCGTCTATTGGAACTCTGCCGCCGAGCGGATCACGGGTTACGCCTCCAAGGAGGTGCTCGGGCGTGACAGCTCCTTTCTTTTCGAAGGCGAAGGGGAGAGCGAAGGGGAGAACGCTGTGCTGGAGATTTGCCGCGCCCGCACCCGGGACGGAAAACCCCGATCCCTGGCCACCGTCATGATCCCCCTGGGCAAGCCCTGCGGGTCCGTCGAGGGAAGTCTGGTGTACTTCGCCGAGGACACTTCCTCTCGGCTGCAGCAGGGCCGTCCGCGGGATTGCCCGGAAGACGCAGAAGAGGAGCCGTCACCAAGTACCGCGCCGCTGGAGCAGGAATACACAAGACTCAAGGGAGTGCTCGACGCCATGGCCGATCCTGCTTACATCTGTGCACCGGACTATCGGATCCTCTTCGGGAACAGGGCCCTGGAGGGGATCTTCGGCAGCAGGGAGGAGCAGCGCTGTTACCGCTTCTTCCATGGCCGTTCTTCCCCTTGCAGGAACTGTCCCATGGCCAGGGTACTGGCAGGGGAAACCGTACAGGAAGAGAGCTTTTACAAGGGGATCAACAGGACCTTCGAGGTGGTTCACACCCCCTTCCGGGCCCCCGACGGGGAGGACGCCAAGCTCGCCGTTTTTCGGGACACCAGCGACAGGAAGAAGGGGCAGATGAAGTTGTGGCGCCAGGCCAACTTCGACACCTTGACGGGACTGCCCAATCGAAGACTTCTCCACGACCGCCTGCAGCAGACCATCGCCCAGGCTGATCGGGACCGACATGCCTTTGCCCTGATGTTTATCGACCTGGATCGTTTCAAGGAGATCAACGACAGCCTGGGGCATGCCGCAGGAGACAGGGTTCTGAAAGAGGCCTCCCAGAGAATGCTGGGCTGCCTGCGCAAGAGCGACACCCTGGCCCGCTTCGGAGGGGACGAGTTCGTCGTGATTCTGCAGCACGTGAAAGGCAGACAGGCCGTGAGCGAGGTGGCTCACAAGATGCTGCAAAGCCTTGCGTCCCCGATCCCCGTTGCAGATGAGCAGGTCCAGCTGTCGGGTTCGATCGGAATTTCCCTGTATCCTGATGACGGCCTCGAGGGGGAGAGTCTTCTCAAGCATGCCGATACCGCCATGTACCGGGTTAAGAAGCGCGTAAAAAATACCTTCTGTTTCTTTTCTGGGGAGAACTGATTGCTGTTTTTTTTTTGGGGGGGGGGAGATGGAAAAAAAGCGTTGCTGCCAGGAGCCTTTCTCATCGATCGATCGAGTCAGATCCTTTCCTGGAATTCGGCGGCGGAGAATATCTCCGGTTGCCCGAAGGATGAGATCCTGGCCGGGACCTGTTCCTTTTTTGACTGTGGCAGGGGGAAACCGGTTCGCCTCGAGGAAAGTACTGAAGACAGCTGTCTCCTAGCCAATACCCGATGCTCCGTACGGAGTAAAAAGGGAAGGGTCCTGAACTTCGCTGCCATCCTTACCCCCCTGAGACAGTCGGGGCAGAGAGCCGAAGGCTATTTGGTGACCTTCGACGAGATCGCCCGGTGCCCCTTTGTGGAGGAGGGCCTGGACGATCTCGCCAGCTGCACAGCGGAACTGAAGGCCGAGAGAATGCAGCTCAGGACCGTACTCGATTCCATGGCCGACCCTGCCTACATCTGTGCTGTCGACCACAGAATCGTCTTTCGCAATCGGGCGTTTACAGACAATTTCGACGGCTACATGGAGGCGCCCTGTTACAAGGTTCTTCATGACCGCGCGGTCCCCTGTTCATTTTGCCCCATGTCCACCATCGAGCAGGGCAATACCGTCTGTCAGGAACGCCTGGTCGAGCGATCCGGTAAAACCTACGAGGTGGTTCACAGCCCCCTTAGGGCTGCTGACGGAAGAATTGAAAAATTAGCGGTGTTTCGTGACATCACGGCGCGAAAGGAGACTGAAAAAAAGCTCCAAGAGGCCAATCGCGAGTTGGATGCCTTCGTCTCTACGGTCTCCCACGATCTGCGCACCCCACTCACGCCGATCATCGGCTATGCCGAACTGCTCGGGCTGCGATGGAAGGACCGGTTGGATGAGGAAGGGCTCGCCATGCTGGCGACGATCGAATCGCAGGGCAACAGGATGCTGGCATTGCTGAACGATTTGCTCGAACTGGCCAGGGTCGGCCATCTGGATGTGCTAGCTGAGCCTACGGACCTGGCCGAGGTCGTAAGTGATGTGCTCTTTGATCTGGGGCCATTATCCGGCCGGTTCGACATTGTCTTTCAGGTCGCTTCGCTTCCCTCCCTGAGGCTGTCCAGGTCCCTGTTGAACCAATTATTCGAGAACTTAATCGGCAATGCCCTGCGATATTCAGGGCCAAAGGGGGGCCCCATCGAAATCTCTGGGGAAATGCGGGGCCAAAAAGCACTGCTTCAGGTTCGTGATCATGGGCCGGGAGTTCCTCCGGAGGAGAGAGAGCGGATCTTTGAGGCCTTTTATCGGGGGGCCGGTCAGAAAGCGATCCCCGGAACCGGGATCGGCCTGGCTACGGTCAGAAAGATTTCTCAAACGTACGGGGGGAGAGTCTGGGTGGAGGAAACCCCAGGGGGAGGCTGTACCTTTGTCGTGGAGATCCCGCAACAGGCTCAAGAGCAGCCATGATGGCTGAGAGGATTAACTTCCCTGACCATTTCATGCCGGGTGCGCTACCGGTAAGAAGAACAGGGGGAAGCCGATGAGTGATAGCGGAAACAGGGCTCTTTGGGGCAGCCGAATCGGATTCGTGCTGGCCGCCGCAGGTTCAGCCGTCGGCTTGGGAAACATCTGGAAATTCCCCTACATCGCGGGGCAGAACGGTGGCGGGGCCTTCGTTCTGGTCTACCTGATCTGCATTCTGGTCGTCGGCCTCCCGATCCTGATGGCCGAGCTGATGCTCGGACGCTGCAGCCGCAGGGGCGCCGTCGGCGCTTTCCGCCAGCTGGAGGGGAAGCGTTCCTGCTGGCAGGCGGCAGGATGGCTGGGCGTTTCGGCCTCCTTCATCATCCTCTCCTACTATTCGGTGGTGGCGGGCTGGACTCTGGACTACGCCTGGCGCTCCGTTGCCAGCAGTTTCTCGGGGCTGGCGCCCGAGGCCATCGAGGGGATTTTCGGCAGTCTCCTTGCCGAGGGGCCCCGGCAGGTCCTGTGGCACCTGGCCTTTATCTGCCTGACTCTCGGCATTGTCATCGGCGGCGTTCAGAAGGGGATCGAGCGCTGGAGCAAGATTCTCATGCCGCTGCTTTTCGTCCTGCTGTCGCTGCTCTTCGTTAACGGCCTGCTGAGCGAAGGTGCTGCGGAGGGGCTGCGCTTCATGTTTCGGCCCGACTTTCACCGTCTCTCCGCCGGGGCTGTTCTCGAGGCCATGGGGCATGCCTTCTTTACCCTGTCGCTGGGCATGGCGATCATGATCACCTATGGCTCTTATCTCGACCGGGGCGAAGACCTTCTTGCCACCAGCCTGAGGGTACTCTTCCTCGATACCCTCATCGCCCTGATGGCCGGTTTCGCCATCTTCTCCGTCGTCTTCTCAGTGGGCATGGCTCCGGCTGCCGGGCCGGGGCTGGTATTCAAGACGATTCCCGTGGTCTTCTCCAAGATTCCCGGCGGCTATCTTCTGGCCATCGCCTTCTTCCTGCTGCTGGCCTTTGC
>JAAXQG010000307.1 GCA_012974445.1 Desulfuromonadales bacterium | reverse complement strand
TGTTGCCGAGGCGATCCGCTCCATGGTGGTCCGAGGCGCTCCGGCCATCGGGGTTGCCGCTGCCTTCGGCGCGGCCTTCGGCGCCAAAGAGATCGAAGCGGCAGATTACGCCAGCTTCGAACCGGCTTTCCTCGAGGCCTGCGAACATCTGGGCGCCACTCGCCCCACGGCGGTGAACCTTTTCTGGGCCCTGGACCGAATGAAGGCCGTTGCCAAAGCAAACGCCGCCTTGCCCCTGACCGAGCTCAAGGAGCGCCTGCTGGCCGAGGCCTTAGAGATCGCTGAGGAGGATGACCGCATCAACCGCACCATGGGAACCCTGGGGGCCGAGCTCTTACCCCAGCAGGGGCGCATCCTGACCCACTGCAACGCCGGGGCTCTGGCTACCGGGGGCTACGGCACGGCTCTGGGCGTTATCCGCGCAGCCATCGAGTCGGGCAAGAAAATCTCCGTCTTCGCCGACGAGACCCGCCCCTTCCTGCAGGGCTCTCGCCTCACGGCCTGGGAGCTGGCCAAGGACGGCATCGACGTGACCCTCATCTGCGACAACATGGCGGGCTACATCATGAGCAAGGGGGAGATCGACGGCGTAATCGTCGGGGCCGATCGCATAGCCGCCAACGGTGACGTAGCCAACAAGATCGGCACCTACACCGTGGCCATCCTGGCCAGGGAGCACGGCATCCCCTTCTATGTGGCTGCCCCCATGTCCACCATCGATTTCAACATCCCCGATGGCAGCCACATTCCCATCGAGGAGCGCGACGCCCGGGAGGTGACCCATATTGGTGAAAAAAGGCTGGCCCCCGAAGGAATAAGCGTGCGCAACCCCGCCTTCGATGTGACACCAAACCGCCTGGTGACCGCCATCATCACCGAGCGCGGCGTGGTCAAAGGGAACTACCTCGAGGGACTTTCGGCCCTGCGCCGGAGCGAAGGCTGAACATGGAACACAGAGCGCTGAGCGAAGAGCTGGAACGGATCTGCAACGCAGAGGCCTTTAGTGAGCTGGAGCCTCTGGTCTCAACCCTGGGCTTTCACGAGCTCTCCAAAAGCTCGACCAACCTGGAGCTGCTCCATGGGCAGCTCCAGGACTGCGCCCTGCTGGCCAGGGTCGTCCAATGGGCCGGGCGCAGCGCCGACCCGGACCTGGCTCTGAACAACCTGGAGCGCCTGGGCGACTCCGGGGGATCCGAGCTTCTGCTCCAGTGCCTGGAGAAGGAGACCTGGGGGGAAGCGCTGCTGCTGATTCTGGGCGCATCGCCCTTCCTGACCGGCATTCTCTGCCGGGAGAAAACCTACCTGCAACAGCTCTTCGCCGGGGGGGAATTTGGTCGCTCCAAGAACCACGTTCAGATGCTCGCCGAACTGCGCGACGCCATTGCCCCGGGGGCGACACTGCTCCAGCTCCAGAAGGAGCTGAGACGATTCAAGTCCCGGGAGATCCTGCGCATCGCCGCCCGCGACCTCTGCGCCCTTGCGGACCTCCGGGAGGTCACCGCCGAGATCTCCGCCCTGGCCTCCAGTACCCTGGAGCGGGCCGTGGAAATCTGCGCAGAGATTATCCAGTCAGAGCACGGGGCGCCCATGTCCGAAGAGGGAGAGAAAGCCTGTTTCACCGTGCTGGGCATGGGCAAGTTCGGAGGCCAGGAGCTCAACTTCTCCTCCGATATCGACCTGATCTATCTCTATTCCCACGACAGGGGAGAGACCGCCGGTATCGACGACGGACGGGGGGGGGCGAAAAATCAGCTTCCCATCCACAACTACTTCCTGCGCCTGGCAGAGATGGTCACCAAGGCCATCGGCGAGGTGACCGAGGACGGTTTCGTCTTCCGGGTGGACCTGAACCTGCGCCCCGAAGGGCGCAGCGGCGATATCTGTCAGTCGGCTGGCAGCGCCCTGTTCTATTACGAGAGCTGGGGGCAGAGCTGGGAGCGTGCCGCCATGATCAAGGCCCGCCCCGTAGCCGGTTGCCTCGAAACCGGTGAAAACTTTTTGAAGGATCTGGTGCCCTTCGTCTTTCGCCGCAACCTCGACTACGCCATGGTCGAGGACATCAAGCTGATGAAGCAGAAGATCGACCAGAGCCTCGCCCGCAAGCAGGAGGGGGAGATCAACCTGAAGCTGGGGCGCGGCGGCATCCGGGAGATCGAGTTCTTCATCCAGGCGCTGCAGCTGATCTACGGCGGGCGCAACCTGGAGCTGCGGGGGAGAAATTCCCTGAAAAACCTCGAACTGCTGCGGGACCAGGAACTGATCAAGCCCGACGACCAGCAGGCCCTACGCGACGCCTACATCTTCCTGCGCACCGTGGAGCACCGCATTCAGGTCGTGCAGGAGCGCCAGACCCATCTGCTGCCCCGCAAGCCCCACGAACTGCGGGCACTGGCCCGTCGCTGCGGCTTCGCCTCCACCTCCCCCTTCGAGAAGGCCCTGGAAGCTCACCGCGGGCGGGTTACGGCCATCTACCTCGACCTCTTCTATACCGCCGAAGAAGCAATCAAGGAAGAAATCCGCCCTGACGTTGCCTTCCTCTTTGCGGAGGGTGCTGACGCCGACCTGATCAAGGACCTGCTGGAAGAGAGGGGCTTCAAGGATCCCGAAAGCGCCTACGAGAGCCTGCTGCAGCTGCGCGACGGCCATACCCAGACCCGGCTTACCGAGCGGGGCAAGAGGCTGCTGGAGAGGCTGGCCCCCCTGCTGATGCAGGAGGTCATAGACTCGCCGGAGCCCGCCATGGCACTGCTCAATCTGGAGCGCTTCCTCGGGGTGCTGCGGGCCCGGGCGACCTTTTACGCCCTGCTGGCGGAAAACCGCGAAATCATCCGCCTGCTGATCAGCCTTTTTGCCACCAGTCAGTTTCTCTCCCGGATATTCATCCAGCATCCCGAGATTCTCGACTCGCTGGTTTCGCGCGCCTATGCCGTCTTCGACAAAGACAAAGAGACCATAACTCAGGATCTGGAGAGCCTGCTCAAGACGGCGCCCGATTTTGAGGAGCGCCTGGAACTGCTGCGGATCTTCCGCAACGAGGAATTCCTGCGTATCGCCCTGGCCGACCTCAGCGGGCAGCTTGGTCAAGCAGCCAGCACCCGACAACTATCGGAGCTGGCCGAAGTCTGCCTGCAGAAGGCAGTGGATATGGCCAGGGAAGAAATGCTTCCACGCTTCGGTCTGCCCTTCGTAGCGCTGAGCGATGGCAACTTCGTAGAATCCGAGTTTGCCGTGCTGGCCATGGGAAAACTTGGCGGGGGTGAATTGAATTATCACTCGGACCTTGATATCATTTTCATTTATAACGGAACGGGGAAAAACCACCTCGTGGAGGGCTCCGACCCTGAGCGCTTCAAGGAGCAATCGAATCAGGAGTATTTCGCCCGCTTAGCGCAACGGGTCATCTCGATTCTGAGCCTCTCCACGCGCAACGGCTACCTGTACCAGATCGACACACGCCTGCGTCCATCAGGCAACCAGGGGCCGCTGGTTACCAGTCTTTCGGCCTATGAAGCCTACCATCAGGAGTCAGCTCAGCTCTGGGAGCGTCAGGCCCTGACCAGGGCTCGGGTAGTCGTTGGACCTGAAGAGCTGAAAAATAAGATCGAGGACATCAACCACCACATCATCTACGAGCGCGAGCTCGATGTTCAGTTCGCCCGCGAAGAGATACGCAGGCTTCGCAGCCGCATGGAAGGGGAGATCGCCCGGGAAAATGCGACTCACTTCAACATCAAGACAGGTCGCGGCGGCATGGTCGATGTGGAGTTTCTGGTGCAGTATTTCCAGCTGTTGCACGGACGTAACCACAAGAAGCTCTGTGGCCCCAACACTCTCAGAACGCTCGAAGTACTGGACGGTACAGGGCTCATTGAGCCTGGAGATGCAACCCGGCTCATTGAAGGGTACAGGTTTCTGCGAAGGATGGAAAACAAGCTGCGGCTTATCCATGATCAGTCAGTGAATCAGCTCGAGGGCGATCGCGTAAGTCTCGAGAAACTGGCCCGACGCCTGCGCTACCCGGCAGGCCCAAAACGCCCCGACATCGCCCTGCTGGACGACTACCAGCAACACACCGAATCGATTCGGTCGATTTTTGAAAAATATCTTGGAGGAGGTTGAGGTTATGATTTCGGAGGGGGACATCGCCACACCTGAAAACCAGCACCAACTTAAATCGGCAACCTTTGCGCTGCTGCTCAACCGTCTCTACCAGAAAAGGGCCACGGGGCTGCTCCAACTGGATCGCGATTCGGTAAAAAAAGCCGTTTACTTCAAACGGGGATATCCCATATTCAGTCGATCGAACCTGGTTCGCGAAAGCCTGGGACAGATGCTCATCCGGGAAGGGAAGATAAACCAGGAACAGTGCGATGCAGGGCTTGCCCATTCCCGGGAGAAAAAATGCTACCTGGGCACCTCCCTGATTGACCTGGGACAGATCACCCCGCACCAGTTGCACGAGGTACTGAAACGTCAGGTCGTTGAAAAGCTGCTGGAGATCTTCTCCTGGAACCGGGGCAATTACAGCTTTATCACTGTCAGGGATTTCCGAGCAGGGGTCACCAGCATCGACATGTCTCCTGCCAGCCTTCTGCATGAAGGCATCAGCCGCTACGGCTCCACCGAGCAGGTGGACATATTGCTGAGCAAGCACCGCATGGCGTATCTGATGCTGAGCGAAAACCCTGAACTTCGATTCCAGGATCTCAATCTCTCGGAAAAAGAGAAGGGGATACTGGGGCTCTGCAACGGCTGCATGACTCTGGACCAGATTGTCGCCCTCAACCCCCTTTCGCGCAAGCCAGTCCGGGCGCTACTGGCCGCACTGGTCTGCGCAGGCATTCTGGAGCCTCGCAATTCTCCCATCTCCGACAGCTGCCCCCTCACGGAAATGCCTGAGAGTCATGACAGCCGCCTGGCAAGAGAAGCCTTCCTGAAGGACTATGATCGATTGATGGGGGAGAACTATTTCGAACTCTTCGACCTGAAGCCTGGAGCGGCCAAGGAGGAGGTACGGCAGAGCTATTTCCGCATGGCAAAGATCTATCACCCCGATCGCTTCCTGCAGAAACATTACTCAGATCAGTTTCTCGATCAGGTCACTAAACTCTTCCAGCACATTACCCGTGCCTACGAAATACTCATGGACCCCGATGAGCGCAAACGTTACATAGCCGTCATGAATCAGTCCAAGGGTACACAAAGAACCGATGTCCATGCGCTGGTTCAGGCCGAACTCGCCTTTCGCAAGGGGGAGTTTCTGATACGAAAAAGGGAATTCGCCCAGGCGGTTCTTCATCTGCGTCAGGCCGTATCCTGCGAGGGGAGCGAAGCCGAATATCTATGCCTCTACGCCTGGGCCCTCTACAAGGCCAACCCCTCAAATCATACCTGCGCCTTTGAAGCCCATGAAAAGCTCCTCAAGGCCAAGGACATGAATCCGGGGCTCGCCCAGACCCACCTTTATCTAGGTTTCATGTATAAAGATGAAAAACGTTCTTCTCAAGCCCAGCGGGAATTCGAACTGGCAATCCAGTGCGACCCCGACTGCACCGAAGCCCTGCGGGAGCTTCGACTGCTAGGAATGCGCGGGGAAGAAGAGAAGAAAAAGGGCTTTTGGGATCGAATCTTGAGGAAAAAATAAAAGGATGTGCCTGGAAATACCCCGAAAGGAGAAACCATGAATAACAAGCTGATGCTGCTGTTAGCTGTGGGAGTGTTGCTGTTAAGCGGCTGCTGCCTGAGCCCTGACCTGCCCCTGATCCCCTGCCTCTGATTTGCCGAGAACCTGCCTCAAGGGTTCGTCTACTTAATGGGACGAACCCGTTTCAGCCTCTCGAGCACCGTTGGGGGAATATCCATAAAGGTCAATGCGGATTGGAGTGCACCACCGCCTGGAGCCTCCAGGGCCCAACTCAGATAGGTTTCTATAATCGCATTTCTCAGGGTCTGACGCTGTTCGTCGCTGGTCCCCTCGAAGAGAATCCCGATATCGTAACTGGGCCAGCCTCTGACTTCCTCGCGGCCCAGAACATAGATGACCCGCCCGGACAGGCGCAGCACCTCCGCCCCCAAAGTCAGATAAACCAGAAGGGTTTCCCCCTTTTCCAGCTCCATCGAACAGCTGACTCGCGCCCCCATGTCAGTAATATTGACCGTACCCCCCTGGAATATCTGATCTCGCACCGAAATCCGGGCTTTGAGCTGTGAAGTGATACGGATGTGACTGCGGGGTTTGCGGTTAAACCGGGATTCCAGTTCGCACCAGAGGTTTTCCAGAGAAAGGGGAAAAGGGCATGGTGCCTCCCCCAGAAAAATTCCTGGTTTGGCCGCCGGATACTCAAGATTCCTTTCCACCAGCAGCAGCGAGGCCTCTTCAGGGTTCTCAACAATATGGTACCCCCAGAACTCCAGCAACACCCCGAGCAGGCGGTCAAGGGAACTTTCCCCGGAGGAAACCCAGAGTTCTTTTTTTTCCAGAACCCTGGAAACAGGCCTGAACATCAGTGGCTCTCCTATCGAAAATCCATGACAATGGCGGTACAGTCATCATCGGGATAGGGGGAACAGATGAACCTGTGGAGCTCGTCGAAAATATGATCCAACAGCAAAACGAAGTCCTCCGGTCCCTGGACAAGAATTTTCTCCAGGCGGGATCGTCCGAAAAAATTACCCTGCGGGTTGGACGCCTCGACGATCCCGTCGGTGTAAATCAGTAACCGGTCCCCTTTTTGTAGCTGGAAGCTGGCCATTTCTATCTCCGGTTCATTAAAAAACCCCACCGGAGGCCCCGTTGGAGACAAACTGATAACCCGCCCTTCACGAAGCACCATGGGAGAGCAGTGCCCTGCGTTAACGTATTGCATTGCAAGAGTATCGGGATCGATGACGCTGAAAAAGAGAGTGCTGGAAAAGAGATGGTCAAAGCGCCGAGAGCGCTTGCCGAAGAAATTCAGGAAGTGATTGACCTGCAGCACCATGTCGAGAGGATCACAGACTTTGCTGGTGCCACGATGGATAAAACCCAGCAGCAGAGCCATGATCACCGAAGCATGGAGTCCATGCCCCGTCACATCCCCGACAATGACAGCCTGACAATCATCGGGCATGGCAATGAAATCGAAGTAGTCTCCACCCAGCCCTTCAGCCATATGGTTCTTGACCCCCATACAGCACCAGTCGCAAAGGGGCGAGCCCTTGGGCAGCAGCATCTGCTGAACCTTGGAGGCCAGATTAACTTCTTCGCCAT
>JAAXQG010000289.1 GCA_012974445.1 Desulfuromonadales bacterium | reverse complement strand
GCCTTGCGGCGAGGATGAAAACCCGGGGGCAGCCCCGCTTCGATGAGCCCTACGGCATCCCCTCTGGTGGTGAACATGGCTGCTTTTCCATCGAAACCGGACAAATCCTCGACCTGGGCACGCTGACTCTTTACCCCTTCGGATCCCGGTAAGTCTTTCTGGCTAGCACGAATCTTTCGCTGGTGTACGAAACCGTCAATCCCGACAAGATGTTTCAAAAAACATTGAACAGGGATGAAGGAAATGAAGAGGATAAGATCAGTCAAACATCAGGCCCGCTGCCTTTGACTTTACATCTCATTCATCCCGTTTATCCCTGTAAAAAAGCTTTTGCCTTCCCGGCTTGAAGGCTCACATCAATATTGGCGGAAGATTAGTACTAATCAGGTAAAAGTCTTCGGGAGGCAGTGCATTGTCCTTTCACTCTGCTCCATCATCCGTAAAGTCCATGCAACTAGCCGATATTTTCGGTGTCTTTCGCTACAGCCGCCGTGCCATCGCCCTGGTCTGGGCCACTAGCCCCCTGCTTACACTGATGCTCGCGGCTCTTACTCTGGCTGCCGGACTGCTTCCGGCGGCGGTGGCCTATGTGGGCAAGCTCATCGTTGACGCCGTGGTTGCAGCCATGGCCCAGGAGCAACCGACCCGCGAGGCTCTGCGGGCCCTGCTGGAGTTGGTAGCTCTGGAGGCTCTGTTGGTTGCGTTTCTGGCGGGGGCTCAGCGGGGGCTCTCCGTCTGCCAGTCTTTACTTCGGGCTCTTTTGGGGCAGCGGGTCAATCAGATGATTCTGGAGAAGGCCCTGGGGCTGCGTCTGTCGCGTTTTGAGGATGCCGAGTTTTACGACAAGCTCACCCGGGCCCGTCGTGAAGCAAGCACCCGCCCTTTAAGTCTGGTCAACCGCACTTTCTCCCTGCTTCAGAACGCCATCTCCCTGATCAGTTACTCTCTGCTGCTGGTGCAGTTTTCCCCCTGGGCGGTGGTTCTGATTCTCGCAGGGGGATTGCCCGCTTTTCTGGCAGAAGCGCGCTTCAGCGGCGAAGCCTTTCAGCTCTTTCGCTGGAGATCGCCCGATTCGAGGATGCAGGTTTATCTGGAGACGGTGCTGGCCCGCGAGGATAACGCCAAGGAGGTCAAGCTCTTCGGTCTCGGTCCTCTGCTGTTGGGGCGGTACCGGGAGATCTTTGATCGTCTCTATGATAAGGATCGCAGCCTCTGTCTTCGTCGGGATTTCTGGGGCTTCGTGTTGGGACTGCTGGGCACGGCCGCCTTTTACGGTGCCTATGGCTGGATCGCTCTGGCGACGGTGGCCCGGACGCTGAGTCTGGGGCAGATGACCATGTATCTGCTGTTGTTCAAACAGGGACAGGCAGCCGTCAGCGCAAGCCTTTCCTCTATCAGCGGCATGTACGAGGATAACCTCTATCTCTCCAATCTCTACGAGTATCTGGAGCAGGACGCCGCCGAGACAGGGGGGACGATGCTGGAGGGACCGGAGCTGGGCGACGGGGTACGTTTTGAGAAGGTAAGCTTCACTTACCCGGGAGCCGAGAATCCTGCTCTGGATAAGGTTAGTTTCCATCTGGCCCCGGGGACGAGCCTGGCGCTGGTGGGGGAAAATGGTTCGGGTAAAACCACCCTGGTCAAGTTGCTTGCGGGACTTTATGAGCCCGATGGCGGTCGGATTCTCATCGACGGGCTGGACTTGAGGCAATGGGACCTGGCAGCGCTGCGCCGGCGCATCGGGGTGATCTTTCAGGATTTTGTCCGATATCAGTTTCTAGTGGGTGAAAATATCGGGGTAGGGGATCTGGAGCATTTCGACGACCGGCAGCGCTGGGAGCGGGCGGCTAAAAAGGGAATGGCGGCTCCTTTTATTGAGGAGATGGAGCAGGGCTACGACAGTCAGCTGGGACGATGGTTCAACAAGGGGCGCGAACTCTCCGGTGGGCAGTGGCAGAAGGTCGCCCTTTCCCGAGTTTTCATGCGGGAGGATGCCGACATCCTGGTGCTGGACGAACCGACTGCGGCCATGGACGCCGAGGCGGAGGCTTCTATTTTTGAGCGTTTCTCTGACCTGAGTCGGGGGAAGATGACGATACTCATATCACACCGCTTCTCTACGGTGCGCATGGCCGACCGTATTCTGGTGCTGGGACGAGGACAGGTTCTGGAGCAGGGCAGTCATGAGGAGCTGATGGAGGCCCAGGGGAAGTACGCTCATCTCTTCTCGCTGCAGGCGGCGGGCTACCGCTGAGCTTTACGCCAGAGTGCTGGGCCGACATCCACTCTTGCTCAATGGTATAATTGGTAGCGTTGGGCGCTTGAGAAGGGAGGAGTCTATGAGATTCGATATTCTGTGCAGGCCAACCGGAGGGCGTCGCTGCGAGATGACGCTGCACAACGTTCGTCAGGCTTTGGAAGAGCTGGGTGTCGAGGCTGAGGTCCACCTTTACCGTGACAGTCGCAAGATGATCGATAACCGGGTCTATGTCTCTCCCGCTCTGGTGGTGGACGATGTGCTGCGCGTGGCCGGACGGGTGGCGGAGGTGGGAGAGATTGAGGAAATTATCCTGGAGCGGCCCAGATATCGCACCCGTACCCTTTAGGCAAAGACTCAGTGCGGATCAGGATCCTGGGGGCCCGGCAAAGAGTCGGGCCTCTGTCGTTTTTATTCCATGGCGTGCAAAGACGGCCTGCAGCTCGGGATAGCGGGCGCGAATCTGACCCATGCTGAGCTGGTAACCGTAGTTCATCACATGGATGCGGGCCTGGAAGCTCATGGGGTTCTGGAAGAAAAGAAGAGGCTCGTCCACCGAAGGTTCAATCAGTACGATATCCACATCGGGGTGCTTGTGCCGGTACGCATCCAGGGCGATTGAGAGTTTGTTGCGATGCTCGACCCTCTGGGCCTGCTCCCAGGCGAGGGCGATCCCCAGGTCGGCGATTGAAGCGCAGCGTCCGTAGGAACTCGAAGGCAGACAGGAGTGCTCGAAATTGTTGTTAATGGGCACTCGCGGGTTAATCACCAGGATGAGCTTGGCTCCCTTGTCGATGGCGATATCGATATGGGCCGGGTGCCCCAGTCCTCCGTCAATGTAAGCGTGAGAACCGATGCGGTAGGGGCGGAAGAATACCGGAATGGCGCAGGAGGCTGTGATCGCCTGACAGATATGCACCTGCCGCTGCCCCTCATCCCCGAAAATGACCCGGCTGCCGCTATCGAGATCGATGGCCGGGATATAGAGCTTTGAGGGCAGCGAGTCGAAGTCATCGCGAATGCCTTCGTTCCTGAAGGCCTCGCAGAGATAGGCGCGCAGGGGCTCCAGAGAGAAGATGCCCGCTGGCATCTGTTCCTGGAGGATGTGAAGAAAATCCCCCGAAGACAGGGACCAGCGACTGCGTCTGTAATGGCGATAGATGTTGAACAGGTTCTGGGCCGTGTGCCCCATGGAGGCAAAAATCTCCCACCATTTGATGCGGTAGATGTCGGAGCGCTTGAAATTAAAGACATTGCTCTCGTCGTTGGCAATGGACTGATAGAGGCCGGCCGGAGAGACGCGGTTGGCGATGAGGGTCGCGACGACGGAGCCGGCGCTGACGCCGACATAGGTATGGAACCGACGGGTGGAGAACCCGGGGGAAAAGAGGCGGTCAAGGGCGCAGAGGGCCCCGATCTCATAGGCGGCTCCCATGATCCCCCCGCCGGAGAGAACCAGAGCGGTTTTGCTTTGCTGCGCTGCGACTCTGCTCTCTGTCATCGCAGGGCTCGTGCCTTGATCACCGGTTTGCCTTTTTTGGTGATCACGACGAATTCCACCGGACGATCTCCAAACTGTCGACGGATCTTGTCCTGTTGCTGCGCGATGAACTGGTTGAGTCGTTCTTCGGACGGGGTACGCTCGGACATGTTGCAGTCGGCATAGGCGCTGCGCACCTGTTCATAGAGGGGGTGAATCTGTGAAAGGGGCGCGTCCTGCTCGGACTCGACAGAAGGCTCTTTGGGGCGCCGGATTGAGGCGAGGTGACGGTGGTATTTTCCCTCGTCCATGAGGCGCAAAATGCGGTCCCAGTACCCCAGGTAGCTGTGGAAACGGGTGGCGAGATTCTGGAACTGAAAACGCAGGTTGGTCTGGGTAATGCGGCGGTTGGAAAAGTGCAGCAGCTTTCTTTTGATCTCTGCCCTGGCCTTGAGGGGCTCGCGGCGCTCCTCTCCGGCGAAGTAGAGTTCATAGCGGACTTCCAGCTGTTTCATGGCATCCTTGATCTGCTCAAGTTCGCGCTCTATCTGTCTGCGTTCGTCCATCCTTAATCCCTCCGTTTCATTGTATACCCCAATTATCAGCTCCAGGAAAAGAAGAATGAAGGATGAAGGCAGTATTGGGGTTGACGTTTACCGGCTGCATCCGGGATAATTTAACGTTTGAGAAAAAATAGGGGGGTACCTTGATGGACAAGACTGAATTATCCGCCGTGATTCTGGCCGCTGGCAAGGGAACGCGCATGAAATCCGAGCGCGCCAAGGTGTTGCACGAAGTGGCCGGATGGCCCATGGTGCGCCATCCCCTGAGCGCCCTCGAAGCGCTGGGCTGCCGCAATAATGTATTGGTGGTGGGGCATCAGGCCGCCAGCGTTCGTCAGGCCCTGGAGGGGTTTGATCTAGGCTTTGCCCTTCAGGAGCAGCAGCTGGGTACGGGGCATGCCCTTTTGTGCGCCGAGCAGGCTCTGAAAGGTTACGAGGGGGCTCTGATCCTGCTCTGTGGCGATGTGCCGCTGGTCAGAGAACAGACCCTGCGGGAGCTGCTGGAGACTCATCGACGCGAAGAAGCGGCGGTCACCGTGCTGAGCGCCATGGCGACGGATCCCACGGGCTATGGTCGTATTCTGAGGCAGGACGGGCTGGTCCAGCGCATTGTGGAGCAGAAGGACGCCAGTGAAGAGCAGCTCCGGGTGCGGGAGATTAACACCGGTATCTATGTTTTTGAGGCTCCCTTTGTTTTCGAGGCGCTACGCTCCGTGGGCACCGACAACGCCCAGCAGGAATACTATCTCACTGACGTTCTGGAGGTGGCAAGGGCCGCTGGGCGCAAGGTCTGCGCCCAGGTCTGCGACGATTTCTCCGAGAGTCTGGGAGTCAATGACCGGGTGCAGCTGGCAGAGGCTTCTGCGCTGATGCGCCAGCGTATCAATGAACACTGGATGCGTCAGGGGGTGACCCTGATCGACCCTCGCGCAACCTATATTGACGCCGGGGTCCAGCTCGGCGCCGAGACCCTGATTTACCCAGGCGTTTCTCTCCTGGGGCAGTCCCGCATAGGCGAAGGCTGCACCCTGGAGCCCGGG
Organism: Desulfuromonadales bacterium; assembly: GCA_012974445.1. GTDB lineage: Bacteria > Desulfobacterota > Desulfuromonadia > Desulfuromonadales > JAAXQG01 > JAAXQG01. The sequence continues at coordinate 48,860 of JAAXQG010000289.1, read as the reverse complement.
GTGCTGGTGCGCGACAGCGTTGTGGAGGATCGGGTGCATCTTAAGGCCGGTTCGGTCCTGAATCAGGCAGCGGTGGGCAATGGCTGTGAAATCGGTCCCATGGCCCATCTGCGGCCGGGGACCGAGCTGCTGGGGAGGAACAAGATCGGCAATTTTGTCGAGACGAAAAAAGCAAGGTTCGGTCTGGACTCCAAGGCCAGCCACCTGAGCTATCTGGGCGATGCCGAGCTGGGCGCGGAGGTCAACGTGGGCTGCGGAACCATTACCTGCAACTACGATGGCGTCAACAAACACCGCACCCTGATCGAAGACAATGTCTTCATCGGCAGCGATACCCAGCTGGTGGCTCCGGTCAGAATCGGTCGCAACAGCCTGATTGGTGCCGGATCCACCATCACCAAGGATGTGCCGCCCGACGCCCTGGCGCTCAGTCGCAGCGTCCAGAAGGTGATAGAAGGCTGGCGGCTTCGCAAGAAGTAGGGTTCTTGATTATTTAATTTAAATCCGTGTGATGGGATAAATCATATATGTGTGGAATTGTAGGCTATATCGGGCAGCAGCAGGCTACCGGCATTATTCTGGATGGACTTCGCAAGCTGGAGTATCGCGGCTATGACTCGGCGGGGATCGCCACTCTTGCTCAGGGAATCGATATCCGGAGGGCCCAAGGCAAGCTGAGCAACCTTGAGGCCCTGCTGCGTGAGAAGCCGCTTCTTGGCTCTCTGGGCATCGGCCATACCCGCTGGGCGACCCATGGCCGCCCCTCGGAGACCAATGCTCATCCCCACTTCGCAGGGGATATCGTCGTGGTCCATAACGGCATCATCGAAAACCATCTGATCCTGAAGAAGCAACTGCAGCAGAAGGGGCACTGTTTCCGATCCGAGACGGACACGGAGATCATCGCCCATCTGGTGGAGGATTACTACAACCAGAGCCGGGATTTCGAGCAGGCGGTGCGTTATGCGCTGGCTCAGGTGCGCGGCGCCTATGCCATTGCCGTACTCTGTCTGGGGGAGCCGGATAAACTGATCGTGGCCAAGCTGGGAAGTCCCCTGGTCATCGGGCAGGGCGAGGGCGAGTATTTCGTCGCCTCCGATATTCCCGCCATGCTCGCCCACACCCGGCAGGTTATTTTTCTCGAAGACGGTGAAATGGCCGTCTTTACCCGGGAGCAGATGCAGATCACGGACCTTCAGGGCGCGATTCTGGACAAGCCGGTCAAGACCATCACCTGGAGCCCGGCCATGGCCGAGAAGGGGGGATATCGCCACTTCATGCTCAAGGAAATTTTCGAGCAGCCCCGGGCCATCGCCGATACCATCGCCGGGCGGATTATGGAGGATGAGGGGGAGGTCTTTCTGGAAGACTTCCGCCTGAGTCGCGAGGAGCTCGATGCGCTGGATAAGATCTATATCGTGGCCTGCGGTACCTCCTGGCACGCGGCACTGGTGGGGAAATTTCTCATCGAAAAACTGGCCCGCATCCCTGTCGAGGTCGATATCGCCAGTGAATTCCGGTATCGAGACCCCCTGGTCAATGACCGGACGCTGACTATCCTCATCAGCCAGAGCGGTGAGACGGCCGATACCCTGGCGGCGTTGCGCGAAGCCAGTGCCAAAGGGGGGCGGACTCTGTGCATCTGTAACGTGATGGAGTCGTCCATCGCCCGCGAAAGTGACGATGTCATCTACACCCATGCCGGTCCTGAGATTGGCGTGGCGTCCACCAAGGCCTTTACCACCCAGCTGGTGGCCCTGTTCCTGCTGGCTCACAAGCTGGGCACCATGAACCGGAGCCTGGACGGGGCCCGAGCCCGTCATCTCATTGAAGAGCTTCTTACTCTGCCCCGCAGGGTGGAGGAGTCGCTGGAGCTCTGTGATCAGACCGAAAAAATCGCCCGGGAATACGGCAACGCCCGGGATTATCTCTTCCTGGGGCGGGGCAATCAGTATCCCATTGCCCTGGAGGGCGCCTTAAAGCTCAAGGAGATCTCCTACATCCATGCCGAGGGATATCCCGCCGGAGAGATGAAGCATGGTCCCATCGCGCTCATAGACGAGCAGCTTCCCGTTGTGGTTATCGCTCCGGAGTGTGAGACATTTGAGAAGGTGGCGAGCAATATGGAAGAGGTGCGTGCCCGGGGAGGGCGCGTCATCGCCATCGGCTCGGGGGAAGCCCTGGGGCTTGTGGGACAGTGCGAGGCGCTGATTCGCGTGCCCGAAATTACCGATGAACTCATGCCGATCCTCACCTCGATTCCCCTGCAGCTGCTGTCGTACCATACGGCTGTATTCAAGGGCACCGATGTGGATCAGCCCCGTAACCTGGCCAAAAGCGTCACCGTGGAGTAGCTGTTTTGTCTTTTTCCCTAAAAATTCCGTCCTGGGTCCGGAAGCAGGTCACGGCCCTGATGAGGCGTTTCCGGATCAGCGAGAACACCTTCATGGCGGTGCTTGCCGTCATCATCGGGTTGCTGGCGGGACTGCTCAACTACGGGTTTCGTCAGACCATAGATCTCATCCATCATCTGGTCTACGTGCAGGGAATGGGGGCGCTGGATATCTCCTTCGAGCACTGGTCGCTCTCGAGGTTGCTTATCGTCTTTTTCCCCATGGTCGGTGCCCTGCTGCTGCTGCCGCTGGGGATTTTTTTCGCCAAGGATCTTAAGTTCGGATTCTCCTCCTTTCTGGAGCGGGTCAACCTGCGAGGGGGAAAGCTCCCCGGGCGCAACATCCTGACCCGGGGGCTGGCTTGTGCCGTAACCCTGGGCACGGGGGGCTCAGCGGGGCCCGAGGGACCCATCGCCCAGATCGGCGGCGGGGTCGGAAGCCAGATCGGGCAGCTTTTCAAGATGCGCAGCGACAGTCTGAAGACCATCGTGGCCTGTGGGGTCTCAGGCGGAGTCGCCGCGACCTTCAACGCCCCCATCGCCGGAGTTTTCTTCGCTCACGAGATCGTGCTGCTCTCTTCGTTCCAGCTCTCGAGCTTTACCTCCATCGTCATTGCCAGCGGCATGAGCACCGTGGTCTCCCGGGCCCTGCTGGGAGATCATCCGGCATTTCTTGTGCCTCCTTACCTGGTCTCCAGCTCCTGGGAACTGATTTTCTATGTGATTCTCGGGGTCGTGATCGGCATGGTGGCGGCGGGGTTTATCGATATTCATTTCCGCATCAAGGACCGCTTTGCCGCCCTGAAGATACACCGGCTGCTTAAGCCCGCTCTGGGCTGTTTTCTACTGGGGCTCATGGCCATCGCTTTTCCCCAGGTGCTGGGAGACGGTTACGAATTTATCGAAGAGGTTCTCTACGGTGGCGGCCACTGGTCCCTGCTTATGGCCCTGATTCTGTTGAAAATCCTGGCGACCTCCGTGACCCTGGGATCGGGAATGCCCGGAGGGCTCTTCGCCCCTTCCATGTACATAGGCGCCATGACCGGCGGGGCCTTCGGCAAGCTGCTTCAAATGTTATTTCCCGCCATGGCCATCTCTCCCGGAGCCTACGCTCTGGTGGGCATGGGCGCCTTTCTCTCGGCGGCCACCCATGCGCCCATGACCGCCATTTTTCTGCTGTTCGAGATGACGGCCTCCTACCAGGTCATCATACCCATCATGCTTACCTGTGTCATCGGCACGGCGATTTGTCGACGCTTCAAGCAGCACAGCCTTGAGACCTTCGAGCTGGCCCGGGCGGGGATCGACCTGGAGGCGGGCAAGGAGCGCAACATCATGAAGTCACTGAAAGTCGGCGATGTGATGGCGCGTGATCTGGAAACCGTCCCCGAGAGCATGACCCTGCGTCAGTTCACCGACTTCGTCGCTAGTACCCATCACACCAATTTCCCCCTGGTCGATGCCTATGGAGCCCTGACAGGGATTATCTCGGTGCAGGACTTCATGGGGGTGGTTTTCGAGCCTGATCTGATGGATCTGGTAGTGGTCAAGGAGCTGGCCACCACCCGGGTGATCACGGTCTGCCCCGAAGAGGACCTTGACCAGGCCATGCGCAAGGTGGGTTATCGTAATATCGAGCAGCTCCCCGTAGTCGAAGGGGACGGAGGAAAGCTGGTGGGGATTATCTCCCGGCGGGATATCATCTCGGCCTATAACCGGGCACTGATGAACCGCAGTTTCGAGGAGTCAGAATCATGAACGCGATGCTTGACGGGCTCAATGAGATGCAGTGTCAGGCCGTGGAGCAGGCCGAAGGCCCTCTGCTCATTCTGGCCGGTGCAGGTTCGGGCAAGACCCGCACCCTGACCCGCCGGGTGGCCTGGCTGATCCGAGAGCGCCGGGTTGAGCCCTGGAAGGTTCTGGCCGTAACCTTTACCAACAAGGCCGCCTCCGAAATGCGAGAGCGCCTTGAGGAGCTGCTGGGACGACAGGAGCTGCCCTGGGTGGCAACCTTTCATGCCACATGCGTGCGGATATTGCGCCGGGAAATCGAGGCCCTGGGCTATCGCCGCGACTTCACTATCTATGACGATCAGGACCAGAAGCGCCTGCTGCGTGACTGCCTGCTCGAGCTGGGGATTTCGGAGAAGACCCTTCGCCCCGGGGATGTGGGCTGCGCCATCGACGCCGCCAAGAATCAGGGGCAGTGGCCCGAAGATTTAAGCCCTTCGGATTTTCGTTCCGAGCAGATCGCCTCGGTTTACGCCCTTTATCAGAAGCGCCTGGTGCAGTATAACGCCTTGGATTTCGGTGATCTGCTTCTTCTGGTGCTTCGGCTCTTTCAGAAGCACCCCGAGGTCCTTCAGCGTTACGCTCAGCGCTTCGAGCATCTGCTGGTCGATGAATTTCAGGATACCAATCAGGTCCAGTACTCCATCGTGCGCCTTCTGGCTTCCGTGCACCGTAATCTCTGTGTCGTCGGGGACGATGATCAGTCCATCTATCGCTGGCGGGGAGCGGATCTGGAGAATATCCTGGGGTTCGAGCGCGACTATCCCGATGCCCTAGTGATCCGTCTGGAGCAGAATTACCGCTCCAGCGCCAATATCCTCGAGGCAGCCAACGAAGTCGTCTCTCATAATCTGGGCCGCAAGGGCAAGACCCTCTGGACCGACAATCCCGCAGGGGTGCCCATAGGCAGCGAAGAGCTTTCGGACGATCTGGAGGAGGCTCGCTTCGTGGCTTCGCAGATTGCACAGCTGCGCTCTCAGGGCAGGCTTCTGCGGGAGGTCGCTGTTTTTTATCGCACCAACGCCCAGTCACGCTCTTTTGAAGAGGCTCTGGTGCGGGAGAAAGTCCCCTATGCCATGTTTGGCGGTTTGAAGTTTTTCAGCCGCATGGAGATCAAGGACATTCTGGCGTACCTGCGTATTTTGCTCAATCCCTCGGACTCTATTTCGGCCCAGCGCATCGTCAACGTCCCTCCCCGGGGAATCGGCAAGACGACGGTTGCCCGTATCGCCCAGCTCGACGAGGAGGCTGGAGGCTTCTATCCTGCCTGCTGCCTGGCTCTTGAGCGGGGAATGCTCGGAGCAGCTGCCGAGAAAAAGCTCAGGCGATTCGTCGATCTGATTGAGAGTTTTAAAGAGCGTCTGCAAAGCATCCCCTATCCACGGTTGACTTCCGAGCTCATCGAAGAAAGTGGTTATGGCCCTGCGCTGCTTCAGGAGCGAACCGAAGAATCCCGGGGGCGGTTGGATAATCTGAACGAGCTGCTCAAGGCCATGGAGGAGCATGAGGGGAGCGATTTGACCCTTCAGGACTATCTGGAGCAGGCGGCGCTGATCAGCGATCTGGATGCCTACGATCGCAGTGCCGACCGGGTGAGCCTGATGACCCTGCATGCGGCCAAGGGGTTGGAATATCCCATCGTTTACCTGACAGGAATGGAAGAGGGGATTTTCCCCCATTCGCGATCCATTGATGCAGCAGAGGAGCTTGAGGAAGAGCGTCGCCTCTGCTACGTGGGGATGACCCGGGCCATGTCCGAGTTGACCCTTACCCATGCTCGAAGGCGCCGGGTTTACGGCTCCTTCCAGTTCAATGCTCCCAGTCGCTTTCTCGCCGAAATTCCCTCGCGCCTCCTGAAGCCCCGTGACATTTCTCCCAAGGCTGTCCAGGGGCATAATCTGGCCTCCATTTTCGATCAACTCCCCGATGTACCGGAGCCTGAATTTTCAGGCGAGGAGCCCGAAGCTGATTTCGAACAAGAGGTTCGGGTTGTCCCCGATGCCGAGCAGGGGGTGCGTCTGGGGATGAAGGTGCGTCACGGCCGCTTTGGTGTGGGCACTATCCGCCGCATCGAGGGGCAGGGGGATAATCAGAAGGTGACCGTCTATTTCGGGTTGGCCGGACACAAGAAACTGTTGTTGAAGTTCGCCGGGTTAGAACCTGCCTGAAGTTCAGGGGGCCCAGGCAATAAAGTCCAGTGGTTTCGCGCACAGGTTGTTTGAAACTCTCTGCACTGAAAGGAACAATCTTTGAAAGATAGTTTTTATGGACTCGTGGGGCGCTCCCCTGTCATGGAAAACCTTTTCTCTCTGATGAAAAAGGTGGGCGATGACGGGGAAAGTACCGTGCTGATCCAGGGGGAAAGTGGCACGGGAAAAGAGCTCGTTGCCAAGGCGATTCATCTCATGAGTCCCCGTCGCGACAAAAATCTGGTTCCCGTCAACTGTGCGGCAATTCCCGATGAATTACTGGAGAGCGAGCTTTTCGGTTACGTCAAGGGAGCCTTTACCGGTGCGACCCAGGCAAAGATCGGGCGCATTCAGTACGCCCAGGGGGGCACCCTCTTTCTGGATGAGATTGGCGACATGAAGCCGGCCCTGCAGGCCAAGTTGCTCAGGGTACTGCAGGAGCAGGAGGTCGAGCCTGTAGGCAGTGTCAAGCCCGTCAAGACCGACATAAGGGTCGTAGCCGCAACTCACCGGAATCTTGAACAAGCTGTAGAGAAGGGCTTGTTTCGTGAGGATCTCTATTATCGTCTCTGTGTGATCCCTCTGAGTTTGCCCCCCCTGCGCACACATGCTGAAGATATCCCTTTGCTGATTGAGACTTTTACCACCGAGTTCGCCGCCATCAAGGCAAGTCCTCCCGTAAGGTTTGATCATCAGGCCGTCGATGTGCTGCAGCTCTATTCCTGGCCGGGAAATATCCGTGAATTGCGCAACCTTGTTCAGCGCATGTCCATCCTTCATAGAGGCGAGCTGATCGGGGTGGGAGATTTGCCGGAAAAATACACCAGACATGTCGACGGAAATGTTGAGGCTGACCAGCCGCTTTCCATCGATGAAAAGGGGCTCGATTTCAACACTCTGATCAGTAATTATGAGGACCGGCTTATTCTTCAGGCAATGACTCGTACAGGGGGAAACAAGAAAGAGGCGGCGGAACTGCTGAATTTAAAGCGAACGACGCTTATCGAAAAGATCAAAAAAAAGAAGCTGAGCTTCTCTTTCTCCAGAGAGTTTCGAAAGAAGGACTGAGATTGGTCGCCCGATCCGGAATTACCCCATCTTCGTAAGGTGCAGGCGAATCTTTTCGGTGATTTCCGTCGTATCTGAAGGCGTAACCAGGATGTCCTGAGCACCGTAATGTACGGCTTTGATGACTTTGGAGCGGGTCCACTCTGGGCCGGCTATAACAACCGGTATGCTCTTCTGGTTGGCTGACTGAAGCCTGATGGCCGCAGCAAAACCCTGCTCGTCCACCTCTTTAAGTACCAGGAAAATTCCCTTTACATTATTCTGAGTCAGGATTTCCTTGAAGTTATCTTGTAACCCGGCACTGACGCAGGAGAGTTCCGATTGCTGGAGGGACTGAATGAAGATGTCGCTATTGTTGGTGTCATTGGACAGTACCAGAACCACGGCATGCGTCTGTACTGACGCAGTCTCTGAGGCGGTCTCCTCAAATTCTTCACTATGCACAGCAGGGGGGGCACTGCCTGTTCCGGATGCCGCATGAGAGGCTTCGGTGCCGGAGGCCGGAGCTGGCGAAGATGTCGGCTGCTCTTTGGTGGTGGAAGTAGCCTGCTGCTGCGAAGCCACACCTAACAGCTCGGGGGGGAGCACCAGTTCGATGCGTCCCATCTCGTAGCCTTCAAAGACAATGTCTGATCCAAGGCAGTAGTAAGAGCCGGGGGGGAAGGGTTCAGGCCCTTCAGGGTCGACTTTCGTGGGAGCCAGATCTTCGATCCCAGCCTTGCTCAGGCGCAAGGGCAGGGGATAGAGATCGAGGAAACAGGCACTCAGTGCTCCCGCTACAATATTGGCCACTTCCTCGAAGGCATCCCGCTCTTCCCCCGACAGCTTTCCTTCGGAGACCCGGTTTTCCAATTCATCAGGGGGGAGCATGATCAGTGTGCCCCCCAGAATCACCGAGTCACTGATGCGGGTGAGCAAAAAGCCCTGCCCCGTCTGTTCTTCGACCTGTAGATTCAGACGACTCAGTACCGAGAGATCACGGGGAGTTTCAAAGAAGGCTTCCTTGGTCAGTAACTCAAGGTGTTGGTCCTCGAATCCCAGGGTATGTCCAAGTAGCGCACTGAGCTCAACAGCTGTTCTTTCCAAGGCCTTGGAAAGAACGTGCTCGAGGGTTGATTCAGGCACATTTTTCGAGACCTGGGAAATACTGGGAGCAACTTCTGCTTTCTCGGTTTCGTCCTGTGGCGCCTGAGTCGAGGGGATAGTTTTGGAAGGCGCCTCTGTTTCCACCTGGGGCTGGGCCGGAGGTGTCGGAGAAGGCGGTACTGCGGCTGTGGGGGCCACTGTTTCGGATTCGAGACCGAGGATTGATGCCGGAATCAGGAAGTCGAGAAAACCCAGATCCCTGCCCTCGAGGTCGAGGGTGCAGCGGGCGTGACAGTAGTCTCCGGGGGGGAAAGGTTCATCCGCATCCACATCGACCTTGGTCGGGATCATGGGGGCGACGGAGGTCTTGACGAAACGGAGACTTTTTTTATACAGGTCAAGAAAGGTCGAGGTGTAGGCGCCGGCAATGATATTGGCGATCTCACCGAAGGCATCGGCCTCCTCGCCATCGAAGAGCCCCGACTTGATGCGGGATTCGATCTCGTCATCGGGCAGCATGATGAGCGTTCCGCCGAGAAAAACGGCGGCATCCTGCGAAATAAGGACGTACGAATCCCCTTCTCCTTCACCGGAGATCTGCATATGGGTCAGGGCGGCCTTGCCCTGAGGCTCGGAAAAATATTCCTCCTTGGTCGTCAGAATAACCATGAGGTTGCTCTGATTGACCTTCTGGCCGAGAAGGGTTGACATCTCCTCGGCCATGCGGGAGTTGGCCGTTCCGATTATATGGTCAATAACAGCCTTATTCTTCAAATTCTATCCTCAGGCCGTCTCCCTGTATTTGAATTCCAGTGTCAAATCACCTGATTCAAGACGAAAAGGGATATTAACCCAACTTGCATTAGATAAACAATTAATTGTGTAGGCTCGCCCGGCAATAGTCGTCGGCACTGCGATAGAAATATCGATGTCGTGTGTGGCAAAACCCCCTTTGAGGCCACCGGCGACCATGTTAACCAGCTCACCTATGGCGTCTTTGAGGTCGCTGCTTTCCACCTGTTCTCCCTCTTCCAGCATTAAAAAGGCGATGGTGATGGCTTCGGCAACCTCGTTGGAGCAGTGAAGGGCAAGCATCCCCTGATAATGACCGGAAACGCCGATCATACCGGAGACGTGAAATACCGCTGCTGCGGATAGATCCACACTCTGGGTGCCCTCGGTGAGCTCCAGAGGGATCATTGTCATAAAGATGTCTTGCAGTGACGCCTTAAGCAGTGCAGTTATGTCCAAGACGCTCTCCTTTCGCGGGGCAACGCTCAAAATGGCATGCCCCCATCAGCCATGAGGCGGCATGCCATTAATGCATGAATGCAGGATCTCAGGTGGATTTGAGCTGAAGCTCTACCAGGAACTCCCCGGGGGGAATCTGGAAGGGAACGATGACCCAGTCCGATTCGGCCAGACATTCGATGCTGTATTCCTGGCCGTGTATGGCCGAGGGGATCGAAATCTGGATGTCCTTACCGTTCTCGGATAGGGCCGACTTGATGCTTCCGGCCAGCATGTTGGCCAGCTCTCCGATGGCGTCCTTGACGTCCTCGTTGATCTCGTCCACATCCATGCCTATAAAGCTGGCGGTGATGGCCATGGCGACGGTTTCGGGGATATGGATCGAAAGCATTCCCTTGTGCGTACCCGCCAGCCCCACGATCCCGGAGACTGAGCAGCGAAAAGTCTTCACCTCTTCGTCAAGTGGATCGCCTGCCTTGGCATCCATCATAAGCATGGATTCGAAGATCTCGATGGTGGAGCTGATAATGCTTTCCGAGAGTTCCAAAAGAGGTCTCCTTTCTAGAGAAGAGGTCCTAATACCTGCTCGATGGCATCTGCGGTAAAAGGTTTCTTGATGCTGCCTTTCGCGCCTAGAGAAGTGGCCTCACCGATGATGTCAGCACCTCCCTCGGTAGAGATAACCACGACGGGGATGTCCTTGATGGCGTCGATCTCAGATTTGGCCTTGAGAAACTCCAGACCATTCATATTGGGCATATTGATGTCCGAGAGAATAATGTCAACTTTTTCTGTAGCCAGCAGGTCGATGGCCAGCTGACCATCCGCCGCCTCCAGAATTTCACTGAAGTCGAGACCTGCCTGCCGCAGGGAGCGGGCGACAATCTTACGCATGGTGCTGGAATCATCGACGATCAATATACGTTTTCCCATTTTTGCTCTCCTTTGTCACATCATTCTTAGATGACAATGTTCGTGTTTATCTGTTCAAGTTGATCCATTGCCGTGGCGTTCAGGACAATGGGGTTACAGTTGTCTACGAGAAAATGCCAGCTGTTGGCAAGCAGTTCTATCTCCGACCCGGGGGTTTCTCCTGTTTCCGGCAGTCCAAGTTGAAAAGACCGATCCGCCGGAAGGATGTCTGTCAAAAAACGCCCGGCTATAGTGTTCAACAGCTCTGCGATGCAGTCAATCTTGATCTGAGAGCTGAGTTCATCCTCGGGGATGGCATAGATAGATTTGGCGATGGTACTCAGGGCCGATTCAGGAATGTACAGCATCATTTCGCTCTGGATGGGATCATGGATCAGCAGTTTCGCCCAGATTACTTGCTGGACGTCCTCGGGCAGAGTTGCGTCCTGTACGGGGGCGACGTCCAGAAAGGCCATATTGCCGAAAGTTTCGGAGACGGCTTCTGCTATTTTTGCTGATATAAGGGGGGAATTCTCAGTCATCTGAGCCTCCCCAGGAATTCAGAATAGGTTCCAGTGCCTGCATAAGCGCAGGGGGGGCAATGGGTTTGTTGAGAACCGCTCGGGCGCCCAGGGCTTTGAGTTGCGCCTCCTTGGCCGGATTGCCCGCGCTGGTGACGACAATCACGGGGATTCCGTTGAGCTTTGGGCTTGCTTGAACCCATTTGAGCAAAGTTTCTCCATCCATGACTGGCATGTTCAGATCAGAAACCAGGAGGTCGGCGGGAGCAGCCTTCAAAGCCTCCAAGGCTTCCTTGCCGTTGGCGGCCTCGATAAATTCGGCGTCGCTCAGGCCGACGATTTCAAGACAGCGCTTGATGAACATCCGTGCTGTGGCCGAATCATCTGCGATGATAACTCTTTTCACGTTCCCCCGTCCTTTCCGTCTAGAAGAGACGCCTCCATTTTGGAAAATTCCTCTTCCACATGCAGCAAAGTCATAGTCAATTGTTCAACCGAGATATCCAGGTAATCGGTGTAGGCCGAGTCCATATGGTATTGCAACGTATCCGAGCCGGTTCCACCCCCACCCATCATGGCAATGATGTCGCCAAGATGCACGGCATAGACGAGCGACCTGTGTTCTTCGTCGGCTTCAGAAGGCTTGTGGTGAAATCGAATCACCTGCTGTAGCGGCTCAGGCAGCTGCCATTTGCGTGCGAGTTCATACCCAACCATCGCATGGTCGATGCCCAGCATGGCGCGTTCAGCCTCGAGATAGTCCTGCGCCTCTCCCTTCTCGATGGTTTCGAGAACGGACTGCGCGGTTCCTGTGAGAAATTCAGAAAGAATGGATTTTCCGATGTCGTGCAGTATGCCGCCCGTAAAGGCAAGGTCGACGGCCATGTCCTGCGGGGCAAGGCGGGCGATTTCCCGGGAGGCGATGGCTACCCGAAGATCATGTCGCCAGAGGTCACCCCTTTGGGCCTCGTAGCCTGTAAGGGGCTTGTCAAAAAGCTGCGATGCACAGATGTCGATGGCGATGCCTACCACGAGGCGTTCCCCAAGGTAGCTTATCGCCCTGTCGATGGATGAGATGGTGCTTATCAGGCCGAAGGCTGCTGAATTGACCACCCTCAAAACCCGGGCGGTCAGGGCTGCATCGGTCTTGACGATATCTGCCACTTCTCCCAACGAGTGCTCAGGATCCGCAGTAATCTGAAGCAATCGCGATGCGCTGGAAGAGAGCAGAGGCGCGTCTTCGATCCTTTTGAGAACTTCGCTTGAATCAATAGTCATTGGCATGGCTCAGTTCCTAGATTTTCCAGGGGGGGCGTCCGGGGCTGCTCAGGACAACCTCTCCGGTGTTGGTGGACACGGATACCGTCCGACTGTAATTCGCTCCAATGTCCTCGGCGACGGGCCCCATGCCATGTTGCCAGAGGAGTTTCTTGACCGCCAGAATATTTCTTTTACCGATATTGAAGGTATTGTTGGGGTCCATGATCTGAGCGCCTCCGGCCAGTTTCACCGTTAGCTTACGTACGTTGCAGCCCATGGAACTCATCTGCTTGAGAAGCATGGGGATGCCTGTGTCGGCAAAGTAACCCGGCCTTTCTTTGGCTTTGTCCCGGTTGATACTTGAATCAGGCAGGGCGACATGAACCATGCCCACGCTGCGTGTGCCCGGATCCAGCAGTATGACCGCAACACAGGAGCCCAGGGCAAAGGTCTTGACGATGTCTCCGGGGCTGTTCGATGCACCGAAATCACCGACTCCGAGAATCAGGTTGCTCATTTGACTCCCTCCGAGAGAAGGTTGATGGTTGCTTGGGCGATATCCTCGAGGGGAACAAGTTTTTCGGCTCCCCCCTTTTCAAAGGCGACTTTCGGCATTCCGAACACGACCGAGCTCGCTTCGTCCTGAGCAATGCAACGAGCTCCGGCCTGACGCATCGCCAGCATTCCTTCGGCCCCATCGGATCCCATGCCTGTGAGCATCACGCCGACGGCGTTTCTCCCGACCTCCTTGGCGACCGAGTGCATCATGACGTTGACCGAGGGCCTGTGCCCACTGACTTTTTCTCCTTCTTCGCACTGGACCTTATAGATGCCACCGGAGCGTACAACCCGCATGTGAAAATTTCCGGGGGCCACCAGTATCCTGCCCGGCATGATGCGATCTCCCGACTGGGCTTCGCGTACTTCCATGGCGCAGAGCTGATTGAGCCGGTCGGAAAACATTTTCGTGAAGCCGGCGGGCATGTGTTGAACGATGACGACTCCTGGGCTTGTGGCCGGAAAGCGGGTAATGACCTTTTTGATGGCCTCGGTTCCCCCTGTGGAGGCGCCGATAGCGATTACCTTGTCCGTGGACTCTGACAGTGCCCGGCTGGATGTGACGGGGTTGTTGAAGAGTTCGGAGCGCTTAGCTTTCCAGTGGGAGACGTTGGCTGTGGAGGCGATCTTGATCTTGGCTCGCAGCTCCATCAGCATCCCCTCCAGGCCTCGGGCAACATCGGTGGTAGGCTTGGACACAAAGTCGACCGCACCGGCATCGAGTGCCTCCATGGTGATTTGTTTTCCACGCTGAGTCAGCGAGCTGACCATGACCACGGGCATAGGGTGCTGGGGCATGAGTTTGCGTAGAAAATCAACCCCATCCATGCGGGGCATCTCCACGTCCAGGGTCAGCACGTCGGGTTGCAGCTGAACAATCTTGTCCCTTGCCACGTAGGGGTCAGATGCCGTTCCGACAACCTCGATACCGGGATCCTGGGAAAGGCCCCGTTCCAGAATCATTCGCACCAGAGCCGAATCGTCGACGATGAGCACTCGAATAGGGCGGGCCATCAGGCTAGTTCCTTTTGATAAAGAGCCGGCATGACATATTTGTAAAGGCTCTGCGAGCGACCAAGACTTTCAGAATGGCCGATAAACAGGTACCCCCCCGGCGCTGTGAACTGGTGAAATCTCTGTACCAGAGCATTGCGCGTGGGCTGGTCGAAGTAAATCATGACATTGCGGCAAAAGATGATGTCGAAGGGTTTCTTGAAGGGAAACTGCTTGTTCATCAGGTTGAATCGCCGGTAAAAAACTTCTTTTTTAACCTGATCGGAGACGGCCCAGTCGCCGCCTGGAAGTTTGCGAAAATACTTCTTCTTGAGAAGCTCCGGAACCAGAGCGACCTTGTCCTCGCTGTAGACCCCTTCTTTTGCGATTGTGAGCACTCGGTCCGAGATGTCGGTAGCAAGTAGCCCGGCGTCCCAGTTCTTATAGTCAGACCCAAGGGCTTCCTGCATGAGCATCATGAGCATGTAGGGCTCTTCGCCCGAAGAGCTTCCCGCGCACCAGATGCGCAGATCTCTGCGGTTCTGGCTTTTGAGGCGCTGGATTACCTCGGGAAGGGCCGTGTTGTAGAAGTAGTCGAAGTGGGCCTTCTCCCGGTTGAAGAAGGTATGGTTGGTCGATACGAGATCGACCAGGGTGCTCAGGGCCTGCTCTGTCTTGTCGGAAACAAGGTGTTCGTAATATCCCTTGAAGTTGGGGAAACCCTCCTTGCGCAGCAGTTTCTGAAGGCGACCCACCAGCAGGGATCGTTTCTGTTCGGTCAGGTTGATCCCGACGCGTTCATAGATAAGGCTGCGCATCAGCTTGAATTCCTCGTCGCTGATGCTCATCAGGTTCCCTGTGGGGCCCTGTGGGGCTTTGCCTGTGCTCATGGCATCTGCCTCTCTTCTGTTTCTAGTGTCCGGCCTGCTCTACAATGCCGCCAATGTCAAGAATCAGGCTGATTTCGCCGTTGCCCTGAATGGTGCAGCCCGAGACGCCGTGGACATTTCCGATGTAGTTTGAGAGGCCCTTGATCACCGTTTGCTGCTGTCCCATGATTTCATCCACGAACAGGCAGGCGCTTCTATCTTGGTGCTCCAGCACGATCAGGGTGCCGTCTACCAGGTTCTGTGAATCAGGCGCCTTGGACAGGACGCTGTGCAGCCGTACGATGGAGAGAAATTCTTCCCGGACCCGCACCAGCTCTTTGCCTTCGGGGGTAGTGGTGATGATTCCCTCTGAGGGTCGAAAGGCCTCCCGGATGTTGAGGGTGGGCACGATGCAGGTGGTGCCACCAACTCGTACCAGCATACCGTCGATGATCGCCATGGTCAGGGGGATGCGCAGGGTGATTCGACTGCCCTTGCCCGGCTGGGAGTTGACGTCGATCTTGCCTTTGACCTTTTCGAGGTTCTGCTTGACCACGTCCATGCCGACGCCCCGGCCCGAGACGTCGGTGATCTTGTCGGCGGTTGAGAATCCCGCCTGGAAGATGAGATTGTAAATCTCCTTGTCGGAGAGATCGGATCCGTCTCCCTCAACCAGTCCCTTTTCGATGGCCTTGGAGAGGATTTTTTCCTTGTTCAGGCCGCGTCCATCGTCCTCGATGATAATCCAGACCTCCCCCTCCTCGTGACGCGCCGAGAGGCGAACGACCCCTTTTTCAACTTTACCGTTGGCGATGCGTTCTTCGGGGGGCTCCAGTCCGTGGTCAAGAGAGTTGCGCAGCAGGTGGACCAGGGGGTCAGTGATGGTTTCGATAACGGTCTTGTCTACCTCGGTCTCTTCGCCGGAGAGAATGAGCTCGACCTTTTTGCCCGATTTTCGGGAGAGATCGTGTACCAGCCGGATCATGCGCCGGAAGAGTCCCGAGACGGGAATCATCCTGATCAGCATGGCCATCTCCTGCAGGTCGCGGACGATTTTGCCCATCTGCTGAGCGGCCTTGTTGAAGTTCTCCAGTTCCAGCCCTTCGATGTCGGGGTTGTGGATGAGCATGTTCTCGGCGATAACCATCTCGCCGATCAGGTTGATAAGATTGTCCAGCTTGTCCAGCTCGACCCGGATGTCCTGGCGTGCAGCCGGAGCCTGTTTGGCTTTGGCCGGTGCTGCGACCGTTTTTTTCTCAGCCTGCCGAGTTTTTTCCTGGCGGCTCAGCGCCTCCTGGACCTGGTCTGGAGATGCCTTGCCCATGTTGACAAGAATCTCTCCCACGGGCTTGCGCTGGGTTTCTACCGCCTGGCGGATATCGTCTTCGCACACCCCCTGGTCGATGAGGAGTTCCCCCAGCAGTTTTGGAGTATCTCCTGCGCCTGATTCACTCCCCTCCGGGATCAGGGCCTGTATTTTTTTAAGATGAACTTCGATATCGGAGACTGCCCCCTTGCCCCCTTGGGAGATGTCGGAAACGCCTTCTTTTAATGCATCGATAAGCTCAAGCAGGATTTCAGCCGGGTTGTCCTGGGAGAGTTTCTTGCCGGACTTAGCCGCATCCAATACGGTCTCCATCTGATGGCTGAGTCGTTCCAGGGCGCTGTAGCCGAAAAAGCCGCAGTTACCCTTGAAGCTGTGAATATTGCGGAAGAGTTCCCCGAGGATTTCCGTGTCTTCGAGATTGTTGGACCAGCTCAGGAAGCCCTGTTCCGAGTTCAGGAGCAGCTCTTCGGCTTCCTGAACGAAGCGCTCGAGCATCTCCGGTGTGATCAGATCCGAGAGCAGGTCGGTTTCGGGTGCGGCCGCATCGGGTGCCTGTTCTCTGAACTCGAGGGTGGCCTGCTGGGCCAGTGCCTTGGCCTCATCGATAGCTTCCTGCAGTGTGCTGGTGATGTCGTCGGCCTGGGCCCCCATGTCGGTGTCTGTGTGGTTCTGCGAAACCCAGTCCAGGGCATCCTTGGCAAAGTCACAGGCTTTGCAGAGAAGGTTGACGTGGGAAGGTTGCATCTTGATGCCGCCGGAACGGATGAGATCAAGGAGGTTCTCCGCTGAATGTGCCGCGCGGGTGATATTGTTGAATTCTAGGAATCCGGCACTTCCTTTCATGGAGTGGAAAAGCCGGAAGATGGCGTTCATGGTCAGCCCCTCGCCGTTGACCATCTCAAAGACCTGACAGCTCAGGCAGTCCTGCTTGGACTCGGTAAATACGCAGCTTCCGTCGCCCTCGCCTATGTGGCCGAAGCGCAGCCAGCAGGGGGAGCTCAGGGTCTTGCCATGGCGGGGGCAGTCAGTTTTGGTGCAGTTCAGGGTCTGCCAGCAGTCAACATCCTGACAGCTCTGCCCCAGCTCGATAATCGTAGGCTCGAGCTGGTCGATCATGTCCTGGCTTTCTTGGATGAACTCCTGGATTATCTCAATCTGATCTTCCGATACTTCACTCATGAGCCATCCCTCGTTATTGTCGTAATTAGATAGAAGCGGGGCATGCTCAAAACGAGCAGGCATTATATTTTAGAGGCCCGAGGCCTCCTTGTCACCAAAAAAATATGTTTTATTTCCGGTGGGTTGGCTCTTTTGCTGTGGACCTCTCTTTGGGTCCGGATCTATTCTGTGAATGCGAAAATGAAAGGAAATTGCATAAAATTGTATAATTTTAAGTATAGCAGCTGCAAGCAAGTTTTGTCGGAGTTAAAGAGTTGGCGTGAAATTAGCTAAAGCGTTAAGATCTAGATTTTGAGGGATTGGGCAGGATCTGTCCGATTGTTTTGTTCGGCTGGAGCAGGCTCAGGCGCCGCTGTTTCTGGGGGCGCTGTTGAAGTTGGTGAGGTGAAATGAGGTTCGTTTTATTTCTGTTTATTTGTTTTTCGGCTGTTTCTCCACTTAATGCTGAAGGAGCAACAGCCCGATTGATGGGAATATCGAAAGAAGATGGGCCAGGCTCCAGTCAGTTCGTTCTGCGCGTCAGTCAGGTGCCATCCTATTCGGTAAAGCAGTCGGGGCAGAGGGTTGATCTTCTTCTGCGCGATACTAAGGTCGAGAGTTTGGTTGCTCCGGTGCCTGAGGATAGCGCCCTGATTCGACTTTCCTATGCAGCTCAGGGCAGCGATGTGATGGTCACGTTTTTATTGAGGCGCGCTCCCAGTCATGTCGACAGTCGCTCCTCGTCTCGCCCCGACCGGATTATTCTCGATGTCTTCTGGGGCGAAGATGCTTTGGCGCGACCTGCGATCGTTATGTCGCAGTCCGGTCGGGGCAGGAAATCGCCAGATTCTGTCTTGAGTCTTCAGAGCTTGCGTTCCGATTATGCCGGGCGCTGGCTGGATTTTTTTGCTGAATATCAGTCTCCGGTTTTCGTACCTATATCCCCTGGTTTTGCCCTCGTGTCTCTGCCTCTTCCTGAGGCTTCGCCAGTGTTGCTGCCTGGGTTTTCCCTGGTTGCGCAAGGACAGGGACGAGAGGGGAAGGGGTTGCTTCGGGCTCTTGAACCTTCTTTGTTGTCGGGGGGAGATCGGATGTTGCGCAACCTGGGGCTGGTAGAGGCTCTGGCGCAACAGGGCCTTGATGGGGAGGCGAAAGAAGAGTTGGACGCCCTGGTGGTGGAGGGGGGACTGCGCAGTCGTGCCGCTTATCTGAGGGCTTTGCTGCTGGTACGAAATGGATCTCCCTACCTTGGTTTGGGGGAGCTCTTTCGGGCTCGTTCAGAGCTGGGAACCGACCCGGAGGTTCATGCTGCCTTTGATCTGCTGGAGGCCGAAATATATTTGAGCATCGATAAGCCGCGAGAGGTTATTGAGCGGGCTTCGAAAAACGAAGGCGGGGGGGCGGCTTTCAAGGTTCGTAGTGCCGAGGCGATGGTGATGCTCGGAGATTACGAGGGGGCATGGAAGGTTCTCGGTGTTTTGCCGGATCAGGATCCACTGTGGAGTCGTCCGGAGACCTTGAGGGCCTACGCCGAGCTGCTTCATCAAAGAGGCGATTACCCTCGGGCAGCAAAGGCCTGGGAGGCTCTTGCTGCCGCTCTGGAGGGGCAGCTCGGGCAGGGGCTTGCGCTCTTCAGGTCGGGGCAGTCCTATTTCAAGGGCGGGGAGAGGAAGTTGGCTTTGCTCCTTTTTCGGCAGCTCAAATCGCGCTATGCGGCCCAGGAGGTCGGTCTCCGCTCCGGTCTGCGACTTAGTGATTACGCTGTGTTGAGTTCTGGGGAAAATAGACGGCTGCAGGCGGCGGTGGAGTATGGCACCCTTGCCATTCAGGCCCCCTTGAGGAAGTTGAGGGAGGAGGCGGCTTTTAAGCAGGCCCTGCTTTACTTTCTGCTTCATGATAACGTGCGCAGCGTCGAATTTTTAATGGCCTTTGTTCGGGATTTCGGCAGTGGTTCCCTTCGGTCTGAGGCTGACTATCTGCTTACCGAGCTGCTGCCGGTCGTTGTGGAGGAGCATCTGAGTAAGGGGCAGGAGTTCGAGGCCCTTATTCTGGTGGAGCAAAACAGGGAACTGATTCTTTCCGGCGTACTGTCCCATGATTTTCTTACCTCTTTAGCTCGGGCCTTTTCCCGTATTGGACTACTGGATCGAGCCTACTCTGTTTTTCTCTTTATTCGTGATGCGGCTCAGGGGCGCCCTGAGGCTGAAGCCGTATATTTGCCAATGGTCCGGGTTTTGCTTGAAGCAGAAGAGGTGGATCTTGTGTCGCGTTACGCTGGTGAATACCTCAGCTCTTTTCCGCAAGGGGCGGACGCTGCCGAGATCTTTGTTCTGCTGCTGCGGGGGCTCTATGAGGCAGGGCGAATAGAGGAGGCGCGGGAGCTTCTCAGGGTGGACTACCCCCGTTCGGAGGCCGTTGACCTCTGGGCTGGACGGGTGCTTCTGGCCTCCGGAGAGCTTGACGGGGCCGCAGCGTTTCTTGCTGGGGCGGGGCTGGATGGGCGACAGCAGCAGGCCATCTTCATGAGAGCAGAGATCTTTTTTGCTCGCGGTGAGCAGGGCAGGAGCCAGTCCCTTTACGAAGCTCTGGCCCAAGGCACGGCCCATGGAGATCAGTCAAAATATCGTCTGGGGCAGATTTTTTCTTCTAGCGATCGGGGGCTCGCCCTAAAATATTTTACTGATCTGGTCGAAGAGGGAAGGGATCCCCTCTGGAAGCGCCTTGCCGCAGAGGCGGCGGCTGAGCTGGAGCGGAAGATGCGGCTTGAGCCAAAACTTTGACATCAAGGGAATTGATTTTCTTCGGTTTCTGTGCTCCTATGCTTGGCTGGAAAAAACAGTTTATGACGAAAAATGAAAGGAGGTCGGGATGCCGCAGTTAGGTCTTTTTGACAATACGGTCGGGTTGATGGAGAAGGTGCTCGACCTCCGGACTCGAAGCCAGCAGATGCTTGCATCAAATATCGCCAATGCTGAAACTCCCGGTTACGCCCCTGCGCGTCTTGAGTTTGAGCAGGATCTTAAGCGGGCGCTCGAAAAGCCCCAGGCTTCCGAGCGTGCCGGCAACGTTCGTCATTTTCCGGTTACTGCCGACAGCATTGCCTCAGTACAGGGGCGAGTTATTCGTGAGCCCGACCGTGCAGGCCTTGGTGATGGTAACGGCGTGAACGTGGACGATGAAATGATGCGTCTGTCCGAAAATCAGATTATGTATCAGGCAGCCACCCAGATGATCAGCAAGAAGCTGGGTATGCTCAAATACGCAGCCCAGGACGGTAGATAGAGGAGGTTCGGATGGATCTGTTCGATTCCATGCAGGTCAGCTCTTCGGGGCTTAAGGCGCAGCGAACCCGATTGAATGTGGTCAGTTCCAATCTGGCAAACATCGCAACGACCCGTACTCCCGAGGGGGGCCCCTACATCAAGAAGGATGTTGTCTTTACCCCCGATTCCCGCAGTTTTGCATCCCGTCTGGATCATAGTATGCGCCGGGCGGTACAGGGTGTGCAGGTGGATTCTATACAAGACAACCCTCGGCCGGCCAAAATGATTTATAACCCCTCTCATCCTGATGCCGACGACACAGGTATGGTGGCCATGCCGAATATTAATCTTCTCGAAGAGATCTCCGACATGACCAGTGCGTCGCGCTCATATGAGGCGAATGCCAATGCCATTAAGGCAGCAAAGAGAATGGCGCTCAAGGCGCTGGAGATAGGAAGGTAGGTCACCCATGGAAAAAGTTGCCGTAGCCGGACAGATACAGTTTCCCGACATCCAAGGCACCGGAGCCGCTCCCGTTGCTGCTCCCGGTTTTCAGGATGTTCTCAAGGGGGCCATCTCCGAAGTCAATCGCCTGCAGGGCGAGTCGGACAAGGCGATGCAGGGGGTGCATGCTGGTGGAAGTAAAAACCTGCATGAAGTAATGGTCTCCATGGAGAAAGCCGATATTTCCATGCGCCTGATGGTTTCTATGCGTAACAAGGTTGTAGACGCCTACCAGGAAATCATGCGCATGCAGGTCTGATGCAGATACCCTCTGACGTCTTGTTTCCAGCAATCCCTATGTCATTTGCAGCGTTTGACGGAGTCTGTCCCTGATGGGCGAAGAAAATAAAAATTCCTTTCTGACTGTTGTCATGGGCTGGCCCCTGCAGCGAAAACTCAGTCTTGCAGCCGTTGCCCTGATTTGTGTGGCTGTCTTCAGCATTATCATTTTTCAGGCTCGGGTCGCCGATTACACCCTCCTTTATGCCAATCTGGTTCCTTCCGATGCATCGGCGGTCGTTAATCTTCTCAAGGAAAAAAAGATTCCCTATCGCCTTGAGGCCGGCGGCCAATCCGTTTTTGTGCCTGCCGACCAGGTATATGAGCTGAGGCTTGATATGTCCGGCGCGGGTCTGCCCCAGGGGGGCGGGGTAGGTTTTGAGATCTTCGATAAGGCGAGTTTCGGCATGACCGATTTTGCCCAGAAGGTCAATTATCGTCGTGCCCTCGAAGGGGAGCTGGCTCGAACCGTCTCGTCGCTAAACCCCGTGGAGGGAGCGCGGGTGCATCTGGCTCTTCCTGAAAAGAGACTCTTCAAGGAGCAGCAGCAGCAGGCCAGCGCTTCGGTCATCCTCAAGCTGGTTCCCGGCGGTCGACTTAAAGAGAGTCAGATTCAGGGCATCGTTCATTTGGTGGCTGGAAGCGTTGATGGGTTGGAGCCGGAGAATGTGACCGTTGTCGATGCCGTTGGATCGGTGCTGAGCAAGCCTGCCGATGATCGTGCACAAGGTCCTATGACGCCTGGCATGCTTGATTATCAACAGATCGTAGAGCGCCGACTCGAGTCCCGCGCCCAGTCTATGCTTGATCGGGCGCTGGGGGCTGGAAGCTCCCTGGTAAAGGTTACGGCGACTCTGGACTTCGTTCAGGTGGAGAAGACGGAGGAACTCTACGATCCTACCAGTCCTGTGGTGCGTAGCGAGCAGCTCTCGGAGGAGAAGAGCGAAGGCGTTGGAACTGGCGGTGTACCCGGTGTCCAGTCGAACCTGGATCAGCCAGGAAGCGTTGCCACTCAGAGTCGGGATGCCTCATCGCGCTCGGAAGAGACGATTAATTACGAAGTCAGTCGCACGGTGAGCAAAATCGTCACGCCGGTGGGCACGGTATCCAAACTTTCCGTTGCCGTACTGGTTGCTGACCGTCTGGTTCAGGGGGAAGGCGGGCAGAGCAGTTATGCTTCCCGGACCACCGAAGAGCTGGAATCCATGAAAAACATGGTGCGCAGCGCCCTGGGTATCGATGCCTCCCGTGGCGATACCCTCGAAGTTGTTTCCATGGTGTTTGAGAGCAACTTCTTGGATGACCCCATGCTGCAGCCCACCGATCTGTCGTCTTACTACGAATTTTTACCCTATGTAAAATATGCACTGCTGAGCCTCGGACTGCTGCTGCTGTACTGGCTGCTTGTGCGTCCCATGGTGAAAACGATGAGGGGGGAAACCCTTGAGGCTACTCCCATGAAAACGGTTGAGGAACTTGAAATGGAGATGTCTGGACAGGCTCTGCCAAGCCCTGAGGATCCGCTCTCCCGGGCGAGCCAGGAAATTCTTCGTGGAACTGCCTCGCCGACCAAGGTTATCAAGACCTGGCTGAAGGAAGGTTAGCTCGATGAGAAGAAGTCAGGCAAAGGAGTCTCGGCTTAAGGGCGCAGAGAAGGCGGCTATTCTGCTTTTCTGTCTCGGCGAAGAAGCCACTGCGAAGGTTTTTCGTGAACTTGACGCCTCCGAGGTTCGTTTGATCAGTCGCTGCATGATGGACATGGATCATGTGGCGCCCGAGGTCGCTCAGCAGGTTATGGACGAATATAAATCCAAGCAGACCGAAAGTGGCGGTCTCTTTGTTCGGGGCGGAGATTTCTACAAAAACGCCATTCTCGGTGCAGTGGACCCGGAAGAGGCGGAGAGGCTGATCGATCAGGTTGAGGCCGGTAGCGAAGGGCGCCCCCTGGAGACCATCGCGATGATGGATCCCAAGATGGTGGCCTCCCTGCTGGAGGCAGAGCATCCGCAGACCGTAGCTCTGATTCTCTCCACCCAAAAGGCTGAGCATACTAGTCGCATCATCGCCAATCTCCCGGAGGATATCCGCCCGGATATCATGTTCCGTATTGCCAAGACCGAGAAGGTCTCCCCGGGAGTCATTGCCGAGATCGAAGATGCTCTCCAGCGCGAGATCGGAGTTGTGGTCGGCCAGGAACGCCGGGCTTTGGGTGGGGTCGACAAGGTGGTGGAAATTCTCGCCAAGATGGAAAAGGGCGCCGACAAGGATATCCTGACCAACCTGGATATTCGGGATGCAGACATGGCCGAAGAAATTCGCAAAAAGATGTTCACCTTCGATAATCTCGAGGGACTGGACGGCCGCGCCCTGCAGCTGATCCTGCGAGAGATCGACAATGATACGTTGACCATTTCTCTCAAGACCGCATCGGAAGAGATGAGAGACAAGGTCTTCGGCAATATCTCGCAACGGGCTGCGGATATGATTCAGGAAGATCTCGAAGCCATGGGACCGGTGAGGCTCTCCGATGTGGAGCAGAAGCAGCGTGTAATCATCCAGGTGGCTCTCAAGCTCGAAGACGAAGGGCGCATTGCGATTCCTGGCCGTGGAGGCAAGGATGTTCTCGTCTAAGGTTTACCGACAGTGCCCAAGCACGGAACTGCGTCGGGTCGAGTTTCTCGAGTTCGGTGAGGGCAGGGACTGCGACGGTGGTGTAGGGCTGATCGCGGCCGATTTCGTCGAAGAGGCTCCGGTTGTGCCCCATGAATCCTCGGTTGCTCCGGTTCAGGAGTCTGCCGGGACGCCCCAGGTCGATGTCGACAGCCTCGTTGCCGAGGCCTACGCCCGTGGGCGCAGGGAGTCTCTGGCTCAAATCCGGGAGGATTTCGGTCAGTCCGTTGAGGCCCTGAGCCTGGCGATGGAGCAGCTCAGCGCCCTGCGCGAGTCGCTTCTGCTTGATAATCTCAATGATATGAAACGCCTGGTCATGGTCATCGCTGAGCAGGTGGTCGGCGCTGTGGTCGAGCAGGACCCTGATTTGATTCTGCGAACCCTCAAAAAAGCACTCCATTTCTCAGTGCAGTCTGATGAGTATCAGATCCGCGTCAGCCCCGATGATTTTAAAGCTGTGACGGAGAAAAAGCCCTTTTTTCTTTCTGCAATTTCCGGACTGAACAATATCGTGTTCGAATCGGACCCGTCCATCAGCCCCGGTGGATGTGTGGTCGAGTCCGAGCTGGGTGAGGTGGATGCCACGATTGAGGCCCAGCTCGATGAAATCCGCAAAAACCTCCTCTTCGCCCCCCCCAAGACCTGATGGACGAGCTGATCGGGCAGATAAAAAGCCTGAATCCCTTGCGGGTTCGGGGCAAGGTCACGAAAATCGTCGGCCTTGTCGTCGAAGGTTACTGTCCCGCTTCCTCTGTCGGAACCCTCTGTGAGCTGGCCCCCCTGCATGGTGGGCCCTCTGTCTTTGCTGAAGTCGTAGGGTTTCGTCAGTCTCATGCCTTGCTGATGCCTCTGGGGGATCTTCGGGGGCTTGGGCCGGGAAGTCTCATCAGCGTTCGGCGCACCAGTGCTACCATGAAGCTTGGCGACGGGCTCCTCGGGCGGGTCATCGATGCCATGGGGGAGCCCATCGATGGGCGGCCTCTGCCAGCTCTGCCTCAGGAGCGTCCAATCTACGCCCTGCCTCCGGGCCCCATGGCGCGGGCTCCCCTGACCACCCCCATCGATCTTGGCGTGCGCGCCATCAACTCGTTGCTCACCTGCGGGTACGGTCAGCGCATGGGGATCATGGCCGGTTCGGGGGTCGGCAAGAGCGTGCTGCTGGGGACTATGGCCCGGCATGCACGGGCCGATGTGAACGTGATCGCCCTGATCGGTGAGCGCGGGCGCGAGGTCAAGGAGTTTATCGAGAGGGATCTGGGGCCCGAAGGGCTAGCCCGATCCGTTGTCGTGGTGGCGACTTCAGACCAGTCTCCCCTGCTTCGGATGCGCGGCGCCTTTGTCGCCACTACCATCGCCGAGCATTTCTGCGCCGAGGGGAAAAATGTCCTGCTGCTCATGGATTCGGTGACCCGTTTCGCTATGGCAATGAGGGAGGTGGGGCTGGCCATCGGTGAGCCGCCGACTACCAAGGGGTACACTCCTTCGGTTTTTGCCACCTTACCCCGACTTCTGGAGCGCGCAGGTTCCTTTACCGGCGCTGGAAGTATCACCGGTCTCTACACGGTGCTGGTCGAGGGGGATGACATGAATGAGCCCATTGCCGATGCGGTACGCTCCATTCTCGATGGCCATATCGTACTATCCCGGGAGCTGGCCGCCCGCAACCATTACCCCTGTATCGACATCCTTAATTCAGCCAGTCGTATCATGCGGGATATCTGCCCCGCCGATCAGGTGGCCGATGCCGGTATGCTGCGCGAGATCCTTGCGACCTACCGGGAGGCCGAAGATATCATCAATATCGGGGCCTATTCCAAGGGCAATAATCCCAAAATCGACTATGCTCTGTCCAAGATCGATCAGGCTCTGACTTTTCTTCAGCAGGGCATGGATGAGCGAGTCGACCTGCCTACCTCTCTTTCCGAAATGTCTTCCATTGTGGGAGACCGCCGTAAGTAAACCCGCCCAGAAACCCGGGAGCACGCCATGTCCAGATTCAGGTTGCAGTCGGTTCTCGATTATCGGCGCATTACCGAGGGGCAGGCCCAGCAGCGTTATGCGGCCTGTCTTCAAGCCGAAAGCGCGCTTCTTGGCAAACTCAACGACCAGCGTGTGGCCCTGGAGTCTCTCTACTCAGGGCTCGACCAAAAAAAGTCTGAAGGCATATCTATCGATGAGCTGCTGCTTTACGAGGGCAGAATCAGTCTTCTGGTAAAGGTTCTGGCCGAAATGGCCGAAGAGTTGGAGCGGGCCCGTGAACTGGTTCTTGCCAGGAAGCAGGATCTGCTCGAAGCCAGTCGTGAAAAAAAACTCATGGAAAAGCTGAAAGAGAAGCACCTCCGGGAAGAGGCAGGAGAATTTCGGCGACGAGAAAATATTTTCCTGGATGAAATTGCAGTGCAGAGAAAGAAAGGTTAACGCAAGTGAAGACTAACAAACTCCTCAGCGTACTCGCTCTCGTAATCACCCTCGTTGTTTGGGGCTCTGTTCTTGTCTCGGCTCAGGAGGACCCTTCTTCATCGACCTCGGAATACTCCTCGGTTGAAGAACGAAGACTCCTGCTCAGCCTTCAGCAGGAGCGTCAAAAGCTTCGGAAAAAAGATGAGGCTCTGCAGAAGCGCGAAATTGAACTAAAGACTTTGGAGGTCGAAGTCGAAAAGAAGCTGGACGATTTGAAGCGGCTTCGTGAGCAAGTCGAAGGGCTGCTCGGCAAAAAGTCCGAAGTCGAAGCCCAGCAGGTTACGGAACTGAGCAAGATTTATGAAAAAATGGATCCGGCTAAGGCCGCTCTGGTAATTGCTGAGCTGGACGAAGGGCTGGCAGTTCAGATCCTCTCCGGCATGAAACGCAAGTCTGCCGGGAAGATTCTTAACAGCATTCGAAAAGATAAGGCAATATCTCTCAGTGAGGGGTTCTCCGATCTGAGATAAGCATCAATCCGGTATGTACCGGGTATCCTGAAAAAGGAGGGGGGTGAAAATATGGAAATGCTACCAATTGCTATACCGGTTAGCTCCGTGCCGGCCACAACTTCACAGTCAGCAACTCAGGGCGCTGATCAGCCTATTTTTGCGCAGCTGTTTCAGCAACTGTCATCCGGGCAGATTCAACCGGGGCTTGATGGGCAGATTCAGCCGGGGCTTGATGAGCAGTTGCGAGAGATTTCGCAGCTCGATCTTTCTGCGATCCAGCAGCCTCTTCAGGGGCAGGAACTTACGAAGGGCAATGTCCTGGAGCAACTGCAGGCTCAGTTTTTTGACGGGCAGGATGTGCTCGGCGAGGGGGAGGATGTACTACAGAATTTGGTGAAGCTGTTGTCCCTCGAAGGGCAGGATAATTCCTCTGTGGACGATCTTTCTCTGGAGGCAGCTGGGGACTCTTCGGGTGAAATTGATCCATTTGTCAAAATTCCGTCGTTGCAGTCCGCCGTAGTCGCAGCCGCTGTTACTGTCCCAATCTCGACCGGACAGGAGATGGATAGTACCTCAGCTCTCGAGGATGTTTCTGTCTCCGAAGACACCCAGAATATTGCCGCTGCAGCACTGAACGCAGCAATGGCAACGGATGATTCTGTTGAGGGAGGCCTTTTGCGGCAAGCAGAAGGAGCTGCGTCACTGGTAAAGCCGGAACCCCTTCGGGCTCCCGGGCAAGGTGCAGTGGCCGTCGATCTTGAGCAGGGGCATGGGTCTCGGGGACAGATTCTCGAAGCTGGCGGTAAAGAGGGGCGCCGGGAGGATTCCTCCCAGCAGCAAGCTTCCCAACGACTGGTGCTGGATACGGAATCGGAAGAGTCTGTTGAGCCCCTTAAAATTATGGATCTTAAGGCAGGGGAACAGAAGCCACAGGTTGCTTCCGCCGGCGCTGGAGGCGCTCCAGTGCTTGAAGCTGCTCCCAAGGGGGCAGAGGCTCCTGTTCTCACCACCGTTGTTTCAGCCGCTCAATCACCGGCGCCTGCATCGGTTGCAAACCAGAACAGCAGCAGTGGGTTGTTTCAACTGTCCACGGGGCAGGTGATTCCCGAGGCGGAAATTGTCGATCAGGTCGTGGGTCGTTTCAACTATCAGCGATCTGGAGGGTCCAGTACCGTCAAGATGGATCTCTATCCTGAGGAGTTGGGCAATGTGAAGGTGCAGCTGGTCTTTGAAAAGGATGGAGTAAAACTCCATTTGCATGCTCAGAGTCAGCAGATTCAGGATGTGTTGGAACGGCATCTGCCCAGGCTTCGTGAGGCTTTCGAGCAGCAGGGAGTCAAGCTTGATAATGTTCAGGTCAGTTCGGATGCTCGGCAAGATGGTCGTGATGGCCGTTTTGAGCAGAATCACAAGCGCTCGGCTGGTGGTTGGGGCCGGAAGGGCTCAGCTGCTTCAGTAGAGGTTGCCGGTGCTTTGCCCGTTGTGCCGACTTCCGGCGGCGAGGCGTCGATGCAAAAAAGTATCAGTCTCAGAGTCTGATGAAAGGAGGTAGATAGAGCTTATGTCCGAAGTTTCAGCAGTTAATTCGAGTTCAAGTCCGAGTTTGAGTAGTGCTCTGGGTGGTAATACGGCTATGGGCAAGGATGATTTCCTGACCCTGCTGGTGACTCAGCTTCAGAACCAGGACCCTCTTAGCCCTGAGGATCCCACTGAATTCACCGCACAGCTGGCCCAGTTCAGCTCTCTGGAGCAGCAATTCACCATGAACGCCAATCTGGAGAAGATGGCCGCGAGCAGCGTGGATATCGAGCGACTCTCCGCCCTGAACCTGATCGGCAAAGAGGTCGTCAGTGAAGGAGGTAGTTTCGAGCTGGGAGACGGTCCGGTTGAGCTGGGCTATCGTGTGAACCAGGCGGTGAAGGATGTCGCACTGCATGTTTACGACGAGCAGGGCGAGCTGGTTGCCAGCGTTTCGGTTGAGGAAGTCGAGCCGGGAGATCATTTCGTGAACTGGGACGGTCTGGACTCGGCCGGTAATCCACTGCCTGCCGGACGCTATAGTCTCAGTGCCGCAGCAGGCAGTGGTGAAGCTGCTCTTGGGTTGCCCTCTCTGGTTCGCGGAAACGTGACCGGTGTGGATCTCGGCCCTACGGGAAGCATTCTGGTGACCAATGCCGGATCCTTCAACATGTTCGACATCGGCAGCGTCAGGGAGATTTAGCGATGACAGATTCAGTCCATCTCTATCCCCGCCTAACGCCCCCTTCCGGACCCGGAGCCATCAGCAGGCCTCCTTCGCGCGTTTCACCTCAGGGGCCCTCTTTCGAGAAGGTCTTTGATGCCCAGCTCAAGGGACCATCGCTGCAGTTTTCCAAGCACGCGATTTCCCGCATGGAGAGCCGAGGCATCAAGTTTTCCGAGGGGGATATGATCCGCCTGGAAAATGCGGTCCAGGCTGCAGGTGCCAAAGGGGGAAGGGATTCGCTCGTGCTGCTTGATCAGACCGCCATGGTGGTCAGCGTGAAGAACAACACCGTGGTGACCCTGGTCGACAAAAACAGCATGCAGGGGAACGTTTTTACAAATATTGACAGCGCAGTAATCGCCTAACCGAACCGGTCCTCACAGCAGGGGGTTCGCGGGTCACCGACCGACAGAGGTGGCCCAATAACGCGGAGGAAAAAATGGGAATTTCAAGTGCACTTTATTCAGGCATCAGCGGCCTGAACACTAACGGCAACGCTATGAGCGTTATCGGTAACAATATTGCCAACACCAACACCGTCGGTTTCAAGGGAGCCAGAACGGTCTTCTCCGACATTCTCTCCAGTACCGTCTCCGGTTCGGGGGGGACATCGCAGGTCGGCCGGGGAACCCAGCTCTCCACCGTCGACAACATCTTCAGTCAGGGGACTTTCGAGAGTACAGAGTCCGCCACCGACTTGGCCATCGAGGGGGAGAGTTTCTTCATGATCGGTGTCCCCGGCACCGCCGAGGTCCGATATACAAGGGCTGGCGCCTTCCGCTTTGACAATCAGGGCTTTATGGTGAATGCCGAGGGGCTCAGGGTGCAGGGGAAACAGTTTCTGACTGACGGGACCATGTCCATTGCTGCGCCCAGTGACATCCGGGTCGACAATACCGTTCAGGTCTCCGCCAATCCTACGGCGAATGTGACCCTGACCACCAACCTGGATGCCAACTCAGCTGTCGGCCCTGTGTTTGATCCCGCCGATCCCCTGGGAACATCCAACTACGCCGCCTCCCTGGATATGTTCGATTCTCTGGGCAACACCCATCTGCTCACGACCTATTTCACCAAGACCTCCACCAATCAGTGGGACTGGAATACTGTCGCGACTCGATCAGAACTCGCTCCTTTCGCCACGTTGCGGGCAGACATTGCCGCTGCCGACACGACCACTGGAGCCACCGTCGTGACTGATCTGAATACTTTGCTAACAAATGCAAACATCACCTTGGGGGCTGCCACCGCCGCAGCGGCCGCTGCAGTCCCTGCAGACCCAGACCTGGACTATGCGGTTGAAGTTGCTCAGGCCGTTGTGGATGAGGCCACGGTCGCTCATGGCGCCGCCGTGACTGCTCAAGGAGCGGGTGATACGGGGCCTGATACTCTGACGGCTGCTATGGCGACTACGGCATCGCAACCGACAGTTATGGTTGTGGGGCGAGGGGCCGTATCTTTTGATTCAAGTGGTGTTCTTCAAAGTGGTGCTACCGGAACGACCTTTGCCAATGCTCTTAACTGGAACAATGGCGCCGATGCCACTCTTGCCTCCAATCTCAATTTCAACACCACCCAGAACACCAGTGCCTCGGTGGTCATCGGTCAGGACCAGGACGGCTACGGTGCGGGGGAGCTGGTCAAGGTCAGCATCGACAATGAGGGGACCATTATCGGGAACTACTCCAACGGCGAGAACATCAAGGTCGGTCGCGTGGCTCTGGCGAAGTTTTCCAACCCCGGTGGGCTTGAAGGCGTCGGGGGGAACATGTATGCCGAGACCGGGAATTCCGGGGCTGCCCGTGTCGGCACCGCCGGTTCCTCCATGGGTAAGGTCTTCACCAACTCCCTTGAGCAGTCCAATGTCGATCTGGCCCAGGAATTCGTCAAGATGATCACGACGCAGCGAGGATTCCAGGCCAATTCGCGGGTCATCACCACCACCGACGAAATGCTCGGTGAGTTGATCAACCTCAAACGTTAAAGTAGAGTCAGTATTTTGACACAAAAAGAGGTCGCCATTAAGCGGCCTCTTTTTGTGTTCATTGGAAAATTCAGGTCCGTACGCGACTTGAGGCTTGAATCAGCGGGCGAAGGTCTTTATCCTAGGCGCTCTTCTGGAAAACTGAATTATAGCAGTCAAAGTTTTTATTCGGCTGGTATGCAAATAGCATTAAGCTTGCTGGCATGTTACCAGCGTTGACGCGAAGCTGCTCCAGCACATTTTACCTGTAGAGGCATGATCGATGGATTTGTCTACCATTCTGGGCCTTATTGCCGCATTCGGACTGATGATCATGGCCATCGTCTCCGGTGGCCCCCTGACCCTTTTTGTTGACCCGCCTTCCCTGCTGATTGTCGGCGGAGGGACTCTGGGTGCGACACTGGTCCACTATCCCTTCAGAGAGGTTTTCGGCGCTTTTTCTGTCGCCAAAAAAACGCTGGTCAACAAGGAAGTCAAGGCGAACGAGACGGTTCAACAGATGGTGGGTTTTGCCACCCGCGCTCGCAAGGAAGGGATTCTCTCCCTTCAGAATGTGATGTCCGAGATTGATGATCCCTTTCTGGTCAAGGGGCTGCAGATGGCGGTCGACGGGCAGGAGCCCGAAGCGATGCGCGATCTGCTGGATCGTGAAATTGAATATATTCAGGAGCGACATCAGAGCGGTTCCGATATCATGATCGCCATGGGGACATACGCCCCGGCCATGGGGATGATCGGAACTCTGATTGGACTGGTCAAAATGCTTCAGACCATGGACGACCCTTCGTCTATCGGACCGGCTATGGCGGTGGCTCTTCTGACCACCTTTTACGGAGCCATTCTGGCGAACATTATTTTTACTCCCATGTCGGGAAAGCTCAAGCTGCGCTCCCAGACCGAGGTGTTGGAGAAAACTCTGATCGCCGAAGGAATGACCTCGATTCTGGCCGGTGAGAACCCCAGAATCATGGAACAGAAGCTACATGCCTTTCTGGCCCCCAAGCACAGGGCCAGCAGTTTCGGGAAGTAACGCCAAGTGGCCAAGAAGAAAAAACAAAGATCAGGACCCGCAGGGGCCCCGGCCTGGATGGTTACCTATGCCGACATGGTGACCCTGCTGCTGACTTTTTTCGTCCTGCTTCTGTCCATGGCCCGCCTGGATGATATGAAGTTTACGGAGGCTGCGGGATCCTTGAAGGACGCCTTCGGGGTACTTCGCAGCTCGGATAAGACTTCTGTGGATAAGCCGCGTGTCGTGGAATTCGCCCCCATCGCGGATGATCTTCTGCAGCGCACCTACAAACGGATGATCACTGACCTGCAACGATTGCGTATTGATGAGGACGTGGAGCTGGTCAAAGACCGCGGAGCCATTATCCTGCGTATCAACAGTGCCATTCTCTTTGAAGCGGGCTCAACCCGGGTGAGGGATGAAGCGCATCCGACTCTGCGCAAGGCGGCTCAACTTGTCGCTCCCATGCCGCTGCATCTTCGCATCGAAGGGCACACCGACGATACTCGATCCGCCTCGGGTAAGGCTACGAACTGGGATCTGTCCGTCAACAGGGCGATCAATGTGCTTAAATTTATGGCTACCGAGCAGCTGTTGCCCCTTGATCGTCTTTCGGCTGTAGGCTATGGCGATCAAAGACCTCTTGTGCCCAATGATTCAGCGGAGAATCGGGGCAAAAACAGACGGGTCGAGTTTGTTCTTGAGAGTATCGGCAGCTACCGTGATGAACTTCCCTATCTGATCGACTCGAGGGAACAGCTATTTTAATCTGAAAAAGAGGTGAGTAGACATGGCTGATAAGAATAGCCCGGAAGGCGCAGAATTAAAGCCCAAGATGAACACGAAAATGCTCATCATTGTCGGCGTCGTTGTGCTTCTGCTGGCCGGAATCGGTGCCGGGGCCTTTTTCTTCTTTATGGGAGATTCTAAGGATGAGGCTGGCCCTGAAAGGGCTCAGGCCGAAAAAGCTGATTTTTCCTCCGAAGGGCTTGGGATGATTGGCCCCATGGTGGAGATCGAAGATTTCATCATCAATATCATTGATGAGCAGCAGGACGCCCGTTACCTTAAGGCCGCTCTTACCCTCGAACTGGATCGCCTGGAGTCGGTACCCGAGGTGGAGCAGCGGATGCCCCAGATCAGGGACGCTATTTTACTTCTAGTGGGCAATAAAACATTTAATGAGGTCCGTGACCTTCAAGGCAAGCTTCAATTGCGTGCGGAGCTCATTGCACGGATCAATGCCCTGTTGCAGCAGGCAAAGGTCAACAAGGTCTATTTCACCGACTTTGTTGTGCAGTAGGCTGCTTCATGGAACGAATTCTTTCCAAAGATGAAATCTCTGAACTGCTTGCGGCAGTCAAGCACGGCGAAATTGATCCTGAGTCCCATGAGGACCGTTCGTATCAGCCTGGTGCGGCCAAGCCCCGGGAGGTCCGACGACTTGATCTGACCCGCGCTCAAGGCATGGGAAACTGGAGGATGCCGAATCTGGATATTCTCCTGGAGAATTTCGCCCGGCATCTCTCCATCTCTTTTACCAACCGGCTCCAGCGGTATGTCGCGGTTAAGCCCGCCGGTTCCAAATCTATGGATTTCGAGCCCTATCTGCAGCGCCTCTCTGGGAAGGGCTCGATCGGGATTGTGGGGCTCGATCCTCTTAAGGCTCCAGGACTACTTATCTTTGATGGCCAGCTCTCCTTCGCGTTGGTCGAGATTCTGCTGGGAGGCTCAATCGATTCTCAGCTACTGAGTCTGGATCGAACGCTGACCGCCATTGAAAAAAATGTGATCCGGGGGGTCCTCTCTGATTGTTGTTCTGATCTTCAAAAAGCGCTTCAACCCCTCATCGAAGTTCAGGCCACTCTGGCGCAGATAGAAACCAATCCTCGGCTGGTCAACATCGTAGCGCCCGATGCAGGGATCGTCATCGCTGAGTTCGGTGTTTCGGTCGATAATCTCTCTGGCTCTCTGAGTCTGGTGATCCCTCATGCGTCACTGGAACCGCTTCGAGATAAGCTTCGTGATCGCGCTATGCCCCTGGGGCGCAAGGAGTCCCGATGGAGCATGCAGGTCAGGGAGGATCTCAAGTCCATGGAGTTGGAGTGCGTGGCCCGTTTGGCGTCCATATCGCTGAAGGTCAGGGACATACTGAACTTGAAAGAAGGCGATATCATAGATCTTGACGTTGGCCCCGAAGAGCCGATCAGTATTGTTATTGGTGATTTGCCCAAGTTCTCGGCCAAGGTCGGGACCCGAAATAGAAAAAAAGCGGTGAAAATTCGCGAGAGGATTATTGATGGAACCGACAAGGGAAGCAACGGCAGCACCGACGTCAAGTACTGAAGGGGAGGCGTCGGACTACGCTTCACGCAATCTGGATTTTCTCTTAGATATCCCTTTGCAGGTCAGTGTTGAGGTCGGGCGATCCAGGTTTCTGGTAAAAGATCTGCTCCAGATGCAGGAAGGCTACGTCATCGAGCTGGACAAGATGGCCGGTGAACCGCTGGATCTCTACGTCAATAACCGACTGATTGCCCGGGGGGAGGCGGTGGTAGTGAATGAGAAGTTCGGCATTCGCCTGACCGATGTTGTCAGTCCTTCGGAGCGACTGGAGAGGCTGGGCTGATCGACGGTGCTGTGGCTTGTTTCGTTTTTTATTCCCTCGCTGGCCCTGGCGTCTGAATCGGGAGGAATTTCTCCTCTGTTCAGAATGCTCGGCTCTCTGGGGATTGTCCTGGGTTTGCTGCTGCTCCTTTATGCCCTGATGCGTAAGGGCGTACGTTTTCTGCCCCATGCTCGTGAAGGGGCGATCCGTATCCTGGAAACCCGTCCCCTTGGGGGCAAAAAGTTCCTCTTCCTGGTGGAGGTTCGAGGCAAGGAATATCTTCTGGGGGTCGGAGGAGAACGGATCGACTTTCTCGCCCGGACCGATGAGCCCGGTGAGAAA
This sequence comes from Desulfuromonadales bacterium, assembly GCA_012974445.1. GTDB lineage: Bacteria > Desulfobacterota > Desulfuromonadia > Desulfuromonadales > JAAXQG01 > JAAXQG01. The sequence goes on along the minus strand of JAAXQG010000289.1, from coordinate 13,666 downwards.
ATATTCGACGAAGAACTTCGGAAAAAACTCGAGGTGAACTCTTGAAGCGTCTGTGCCCACTGTTGATCTCTCTGGCTCTGCTGCTGATCCCCAATATCTGTCTGGCTCAAGGACTTCCGACCATCACCTTCGGAATCGGCGAAGCCACCGATCCTTCCGAGGTTTCGACGGCTCTGCAGATTCTGGCCGTGCTGACCATTCTCTCGGCGGCGCCATCCATATTGCTCATGACCACAGCATTTACCCGGATTGTGATCGTGCTAAGCTTCGCACGACAGGCCATAGGTACGCCCCAGGCTCCCGGCAACCAGGTCGTGGTGAGTCTGGCCCTTTTTCTGACATTCTTTATCATGGCGCCTGTTTTCTCCGAGATTAACGAAAAGGCCATCGCACCCTATATGCAGAAGCAGATTGGCCTTGAGGTCGCGCTGGAGCAGGCGGTGCTGCCCATGAGAGAGTTCATGTTCTCTCAGGTGGATGAAAATACCTTGGAGATGATGGTCGAGATTTCTGCATCGGGGCAACCGACCAGCAGGGAAGACGTGGGGACCATGACACTGATTCCCGCCTTCATGCTCTCGGAGATCAAGCGGGCCTTCCAGATGGGCTTTCTGATCTTCGTCCCCTTTCTGGTGGTGGATATGGTCGTGGCCTCGGTTCTCATGGCTATGGGCATGATGATGCTCCCCCCGGTGGTCATTTCGCTGCCCTTCAAGATTCTTCTGTTTGTTCTGGTTGACGGCTGGTCTCTTCTTGTCGGTTCCCTGTTTCAGAGCTTTGCCTAGGAGTGAAGGCCCATGACGCCTGAATTTGTGGTGGAGATCGGACGAAGGGCCGTGGAAACGGTGCTGATGCTGGCGGGGCCCATGATGCTGGCTGCGCTGGTGGTCGGCTTGATCATCAGCATTTTTCAGGCAGCCACCCAGATCAATGAACAGACCATGACGTTTATTCCAAAAATCGTTTCTGTTTTTCTTACCCTGCTCTTTTTTGCCCCCTGGATGATTCAGACTCTCCTGGCTTTTGTGCGGGGCATTTTTAATATTCTGCCCACCGTCGGGGGGTAGGGTCCGGCGTGGAATTTCCTCTTTTTCCTCTCGAAAAATTTCAACTCTTTCTTGTCTGTCTGGCCCGTATCGCTGGGATGGTGGCAGCCATGCCGGCTCTGGGGGGGGGGATAGGTCCGGCCAAGGTCAAGCTTGGTCTGACCCTGATGCTGTCGTTGCTGGTTTTCCCCGTGGTCGAACCGCATCTGGGAACCATAGAGTTTGCGGCCGTGTCTCTGGCTTTATTGGTGGTCTCCGAGGCGATTCTGGGTGCCATGGCTGGGTTTGTCTCCCAGCTGATACTCGCCTCGGTGGAGTTCGGAGGAGCGATCATCAGCATGAAGATGGGTTTGGCGGCAGCCACCCTTGTGGATCCCGCCAACAACGCCCAGACCTCACTGATATCCAGGTTCCTTAATGTCATCGCGTTGCTGATTTTTCTGGCCCTGGATTTTCATCTGATGTTTATCCGTGCGGTGCTCGAGTCCTTCCGGATCGTGAAGCCCGGCAGTCTCGATTTCTCCGGTGGGGCTATCCCCTATCTGATGGAGCTGACCAGCCACGCCTTTGTCATGGGGATCAAATTCAGCGCTCCCGTTCTGGCTCTGCTCATCATCTCCAGCGTGGTTCTCGGCCTCATGTCCCGGGTTTTTCCTCAGTTGAATGTGTTTTTGATCTCCTTTCCCATCAATATCGGTCTCGGATTGCTGATCATGGGGCTGACCATGAGTCTGTTTGCCTCCCTGGTCGCGCGGGAGTTCGGGGAGATGGGCTCCCGGATTATCGACCTGATGCGGGCTCTATAGGGAGGCCGGAATGGCGGAAGAAAGCGGTCAGGAACGTACAGAAGACGCCACGGCGAAGCGCCGGGAGGACTTCAGGGAAAAGGGGCAGGTGGCCCAGAGCAAGGAGGTCACTACGGCAGCCCTGATCTGTCTGTCGCTGATTCTTTGGATATTTTACGCTCCGATGCTCTGGAGCAGCATGGAAGAGCTGGTGGCCCGTGCCTTTGAGCTTTTGGGCAACTTTGAGGTGACCCCGCTGAGCGTGGTTCGCATGGGATGGGAGCTGGGGATTCAGATGCTTCTGCTGCTGGCGCCGATCTTTCTGATCTCCTTATTGACGGGTTTTTTCTCTACCTTTCTTCAGGTCGGCCCTCTCTTTACCACCAAGCCCTTTGTGCCGGATCTCAGTAAATTCGATCCGATCAAGGGGATGGGGCGCCTTGTCTCCAAGCGCTCTGCGGTGGAGCTTGTCAAGTCGCTGGCCAAGGTGCTGCTGATTGCCTTCGTAGCCTATCTGACGATCAGGGCAGAGTTTGATCAGGCACTTTCCCTGATGGATATGGAACTGGTTCAAACGGTCAGCTTTCTTGGACGCACCACCTACCTTGTGATGGTCAAGGTCTGTATGATTCTTATTCTCCTGGGAATTATTGATTTTTATTTTGTTCGCTGGGAGATGGAACAAAAAATGAAGATGAGCAAGCAGGAGCAGAAGGAAGAGTTTAAAAGTGCGGAGGGAGATCCGGCCATAAAAGCCCGGATCCGCTCCCTGCAGCAGCAGTTGTCCCGGCGCCGCATGATGGAAGAGGTCCCGAAGGCTGACGTTATTTTGACCAACCCTACCCATCTTTCCGTTGCCCTGCGCTATGATCGTGCCACCATGGACGCCCCTCAGGTTGTGGCCAAGGGCTCCGGGCACATGGCGATGCGTATTCGGGAAGTTGCTCGGCAGCACAGGGTGCCTCTGGTTGAAAACAAGCCCATCGCTCAGGCCCTTTACAAGGTGGAAATCGGTCATCCGGTTTCTGAAGATCTTTATACGGCCGTGGCAGAAGTCCTGGCCTATGTCTACAGTCTTAAAAGGTAGTTTCCATGATGGACTTTGTTACAAATAATCGATGGTTCAGAATGATAGTGCGCAGCGATGTGCTCGTGGGGGTCGGGTTCGTCGGCATTTTGATGGTGATGATCATTCCGCTGCCGCCGGTGCTGCTCGATCTTTTTCTGGGCATCAATATCACCGTGGCTCTGCTGATACTGGTCATCAGCCTCTATACGGTCAGGCCCCTGGATTTCGCCGTTTTCCCTGCTGTGCTTCTCGGGGTGACCCTGCTGCGGCTCTCGCTCAATGTTGCGTCCACAAGGTTGATTCTGCTTCGAGGCAACGAAGGTCTGGACGCCGCCGGGAACGTCATTCGTGCCTTCGGGCAGTTTGTGGTGGGGGGCAATTACGTGGTGGGGGTTGTCATCTTCTCTATCCTGGTTCTGATTAACTTCATGGTTATCACCAAAGGTGCCGGGCGCGTTGCCGAGGTGGCTGCCCGCTTCACCCTGGATGCCATGCCGGGTAAGCAGATGGCCATCGATGCCGATCTCAACGCAGGGCTGATCAACGAGGACGAGGCTAGAAGCCGTCGGATAGAGATTTCCGACGAGGCGAACTTTCACGGCGCGATGGACGGTGCCAGCAAGTTCGTCAAGGGAGATGCCATCGCCGGTATCATCATTACCCTGATCAATATCGGCGCAGGGTTTGTAATCGGGGTGCTTCAGAAGGATATGCCGGTGGCCGAAGCCGCCGCCAACTATACGATATTGACTGTCGGTGACGGTCTGGTCAGTCAGGTGCCGGCTCTGATCATCTCGACGGCCGCAGGCATTCTGGTGACCCGCAGTTCGGGCAAGGGCGATTTCGGTTCCGAGATGACGGCCCAGTTTTCCCTGCACCCCAAGGCGCTCTGGGTCGTCTCTGGGATCCTGCTGTGCTTCGCCCTGATTCCGGGGCTGCCCTTTCTCGTATTTATCACCATGGCCATTATTACTGCAGCTATTGCCTGGCATCTGCAGAAGGAGCAGCAGTTCGAGGTGCTCGAAGCCGTCTCCGATGAGCCCAAGGCCGCCCTGCCTGAGCCGGAAAACTACGAATCGATGCTCAACGTGGATTTGCTGGAGTTGGAGGTGGGCTACGGGTTGATCCCCCTGGTCGATGCCAGTCAGGACGGTGAACTCCTCCCCCGAATCCGATCCATCCGCAAGCAGTTTGCCCTGGATATGGGCTTCATCGTTCCGGCTGTCCATATCAAGGACAATCTGCAGCTCAAGCCCAACGAATATGCCATACTGCTCAAGGGGGTGCGCATTGCCGGGGGAGAATTGCTGCCCGGGCATTACCTGGCGATGAATCCGGGTATGGCCACCGAAACGCTCAAGGGCCAGGCCACAACGGAGCCTGCCTTTGGACTTCCGGCCACCTGGATCTCAGAGGAGAAGAAGGAGCGGGCTCAGATCGCCGGTTACACGGTGGTGGACTGCACGACCGTTACCGCCACTCACATCAGCGAGCTGATCAAGCGGCATGCTTATGAATTTCTGGGACGCCAGGAGGCACAGAACTTGCTCGATAATCTTGCAAAGGAATATCCCAAGCTGGTCGAGGAACTGGTGCCGCACATGCTCAACCTGGGCACGGTGATGCGGGTACTTCAGAGCTTGCTTCGGGAGCAGGTTTCCATTCGGGATCTGCGCTCCATCCTGGAGACTCTGGCCGACTGGTCCGTTGTAACTCAGGATGCTGATTCTTTAACAGAGTATGTACGTCAGTCTCTGGCCCGCTCCATCAGTTCTCAATATGCGGGAGATGATAATGTGCTCTCCATTGTCACACTCGACCGCCAGTTGGAGCAGATTATCCAGGATGCAGTGCATCAATCGAGTCAGGGCTCTTACCTGGCCCTGGATCCGGCGATGGCTCAGGATATACTTACGCGTCTGAGCGATACGCTGCAGAAGGCTCAGATCGGCGTTCCCGTGCTTTTATGCCCGCCAACGATCCGCCCTCATGTCAAGAAATTGACTGAGCGCTTTCTCCCCTCGTTGGCCGTGTTGTCACATAATGAAATTGCGACTCATCTGAAAATCAGATCTCTGGAGACGGTGACATTAAATGCTGGTTAAGGTTTTTGAATCCGAGGATATGGCCTCGGCTCTGAAAAAGGTCAAGGAAACCCTTGGTCCCGATGCTCTCATCCTCTCGACCCGCACGATTCGTAAGGGACCGCTGGGGATGCTGGGCAAACCGATGCTTGAGGTGACGGCAGCGATTGAATCACCCACCGGTCCGGGACGAGCCCTGCAGGGAGCAAAGCGCCGGGAGAGCCCTTCGCCAAAGTCGGCAAAAGCCCCCAATCAGCGAGCTGGGCGCTTTACAGGGCAGCCTCAGGATGACCTCACCTACGATGATCTCTGGAAAAAAAACAAGGTGATTGACCCCGTGGAAGGGGAGCTTCGGGCCTTGAAGGGGCAGATTGAAACCCTGAATGTCGGGGCCCTCCAGAGCGAACTGGCTGAGCTGAAGCAGATGGTTCAGACCATCGTCAAGCAGACGCCACGGGGCTTCTCTCCCCTGATGCGCATGCCCCAGTATCCCGCTCAGCATCAGGAAGGAAGCCCGCACCATCCGGCTGAATCCCGGGACACCCTGAGCGAGTTGCTCCACAGACTGGAGCAGCGAGGGATTGACAAGGAGGCTGCTGATTCCATCGGCCGTTTTGCCCTTCAGCAGATCCCTCCCGGGGTCACGCCCGATTCGCCACTGCTTGACCGTCTGCTCGAAGAGGTTATTGCCGAGATGGTGCAGGTTTTGCCGACGCCCCTGATCGCAAATGGAAGTGGCCCCAAATGTCTTGCTCTTATCGGGCCCACCGGGGTTGGTAAAACCACGACTCTGGCCAAGCTGGCCGCCGACTATCTGCTTAATCACGGCAAGCGTCTGGCGATGATCACCATCGATACTTTCCGTATCGCCGCCGTTGAGCAGCTTAAGGTGTACGGTGAAATTATGCGGGTGCCTGTGGAGGTGGTCATGACGCCCGAGCAGTTGCGTAAGGTCATCGCAAAGCATCAGGACAAGGAATTGATCCTGATTGATACTGCCGGTCGCAGCCCAAAGGACTGTCACAGTCTCGAGGAGCTTACGAGTGTGCTGGGTTCCGGGTTCCCTATGGAAAATCACCTGGTGCTCTCGGCCACCACCCGTGAAAGCGACCTGAACAAGACTATTGAACGCTTCGGTAGTCTTCCGATCAGCAGCGTCATTTTTACAAAGCTTGATGAATGCGAGAGTCTGGGCGCCATACTCAATGTGCACATGCGCAACAGTTATCCCCTCTCGTATCTGACCAACGGACAGCGGGTGCCTCAGGATATCCTGATCGCTGAACCGAAGAAGGTCGCCAGTCTCATCATGGGTAGTCATTAAGGAAGGAACGTTTCGATGTCTCAAGAACACTTGGACCAGGCCGAAACCCTGCGCACCCTCACGGATCGCCTTGTCTCGCAAGAGGAGACAGGGGGTGAGCCAATGGTTGCCCGGGTTATCTCGGTGACCAGCGGGAAAGGCGGCGTGGGAAAAACGGCAGTGACCTCAAATCTGGCCGTTGCTCTGGCTCGCATGGGCAAGAAGGTGCTGATCATCGACGCTGATCTGGGGCTGGCCAACATCGATGTCGTCTTCGGACTGACGCCTCAATATAATCTCAATCATTTTTTCGGTGGGGAGAAGACGCTGGAGGAGGTCATGGTCGAGGGCCCCGAGGGGATCAAAATCCTTCCGGCCGGATCGGGAGTTCAGTCCATCACTCATCTGACGGGCGAACAGAAGATGCGCTTCCTGCAGGAGCTTGACAGTATTAATGACGAATTTGATTTCGTCTTGATTGACACCGAGGCCGGCATCTCCGAGAACGTCACCTATTTCAATGTGGCGGCTCAGGATATTCTGGTTGTCACAACCCCTGAACCCACCGCTATCACCGATGCCTATGTGCTGATGAAGCTGCTTTCGTTGCAGTATCATGAGAAGCAATTTAATCTCATCGTCAATTCGGTGAAGGATAGCGACGAGGCCCTGGACGTTTACAAAAAGCTCACCATCGTCTCGGACCGCTATCTGGACATCTCCATCGATTATCTGGGGTGCATCCCCTGGGATAAGAAGATGCGCGAATCGGTGCGCCGTCAGACGTCGATTCTCCATCTCTACCCCAACATCAAGGTCAGCTCTTCCTTCGAATCGATTGCCTGCAGCCTGACCAGCACGCCCCAGTCTTCCATGCCCAAGGGAACGATCCAGTTCTTCTGGCGCAAGCTCTTCTCCTTCTAGTTGCGAGGCATTTAATGGTTGAGCCCGGGTACTACAGGCCGGTGTCGCAGGAAGAGCAATCCCGGCTGATCCAGTCGCATATGCCGATGCTGGGGTTTATTGTCGATCGCATGACGCTTCAGGTTCCCGGTTTCATGACGCGCGACGATATTTACAGTGCGGCTATGATGGGTTTGATGGACGCCTCCAACCGGTTTGATCCTGCCAGGGGGGTTTTGTTCAAGACTTTTGCTGAGCGGCGGATTCGTGGGGCCATCATCGACGAGGTTCGTCGCATGGACTGGTTTTCCCGTTCCCTGCGCGAGAAGCAGACCCGGCTGACCCGAACCGTTGAGTCATTGGAGCAGAATCTGGGCCGCTCCCCGGAGGAGTCTGAAATTGCGCAATCCATGGGGCTGGCCATGGAGTCCTACCGCCAGCTTCTGGGCGAAGTCAGCCATCTGGGGTGCGTCAGCCTCAACGAGACGCTGGATGAGTCGGGAGAGGGTAAGAGCTTTCTCGATGCGCTGGTGGATGAAAAAGATCCAGGTGCTCTCGGGCGTCTGGAGACCAAGGAGTTGACCCACCAGTTGGCCGATTGTATCGAGAGCCTCTCGGAGAAGGAGCGTCTGGTGGTTACGCTGGTGTACTATGAGGAACTGAGTCAGAAAGAGGTCTCTGAGGTGCTGGGTGTGACTGAAGGACGGGTCTCCCAGCTCCACAGCCAGGCGCTGGTTAAGCTCAAAGTGAAGATGGCCCGGGCGCTTAGGGCTTAGCGAGCATCCGTTGCAGGCTGCAAGCCGCTTCAGGGAGAAAATCATGGAATCGAATTATCCGCTTTTTTTGTCATTGGCTCTGCTGTCTGTTCTTGCCGGTATGATTGTGCTTTTTTTGCTGTTTCGTCAGAGGCGTCTTGCCCGGGAGCGTGAAAACCTGAACCAGGAGCTTGACAGTCTCCGGTGCCAGCTCAGTGATCTGCACAAGAAAATTCACTCCCCCGAAGAGGCCCCTGAGCCTGCGCCTCCCCGTCCCTTTGTCATGCCTGACCCTCCTTTGAAGACTCCCCAGGTATGCCCCGCGCCCCTTTTTGAGCTGCCGATCTGTGCTGACCTGGAAGGCGAACTGAGTTCGCGACTTCAGGGGGCTGCCGGCGGGGGTGGAGAGGCTCCGGAGCGATACAAACACGTCGCCTCCCTGGTGGAGAGGGGGCTTGGCGCCGATGAGATCTCCCGGATTCTTCACATCTCCCAGCCTGAGGCCGAACAGCTGATTGCCCTCTCTCGCGTCGCCCGATAAAAAAACTAAAGTATCCTCCCTCTGAGGTCGAGAAGAGGGTAGAACGCGACCTTTGGAGGCAAAATAATGGGTGCAGGAAAATACAGCGCACTATCCGGAGCCCTTGGCCGGATGAGCTATCTCGAAACCATCAGCGACAATCTCGCTAACGTCAAAACCGTGGGATTTAAGCGCGGCCAGGCGGTGTTCGAGTCCAAGCTGGCCAGTGCTCAGGCGGGGTTGGCCACCGGCGGGAAAAACTTCTCTGAAGTGCGTGCCGGTTTTACCGATTTTACCGAATCCATGCTGACCCGTACCAATGTTCCCTTGCATCTGGGCATTGCCGGTGAGGGTTTTTTCAGGGTCCAGGATGAGCAGGGTCAGCAGTTCTACACCCGTCAGGGCAACATGCAGTATGGCAGGGGTGGTGAGCTTCTGACGTCGACGGGGATGCGGGTTCTTAACGAAGATAACGAGCCGATTATTCTTCCTTCGCCTGACGCTAAAATTGCAGAAGACGGCATCATCCTGGGTGGCAAAGATCCCATACAGATCCCTCTTTATCGTTTTGAAGATGACCGGCAATTAGTTCGTATGGGAGGAAGTCTGTTTTCCATCGATGACCCGGAACTCGCCCTGCCTGTGGCTACCCCCCAGATTTTTCAGGGGCAGATTGAAGATTCCAACGTGAAGGTCATGGAAGAGATGGTCATCATGATGGAGACGACCCGGGCCTTCGAGGCCTGCCAGAAAGCACTTAAGGTTTACAGCGATATAGGCTCCAAATCCGTCGAGCTCGGACTTGTCGGTTAATCGATTGGGAGGAACAAAACTATGATCAGGGCACTTTGGACAGCCGCGACCGGTATGGAAGCTCAGCAGGTCAATATGGATGTCATTGCCAACAACCTGGCGAACGTCAACAGCGCCGGCTTCAAGAAGAGCCGCGCCGACTTCCAGGATATCCTCTATCAGACCACCAAGGCCGCAGGCGCCAGTGCTGCCGATGGCGTCGAGATCCCCGCAGGTGTTCAGGTCGGACTCGGTTCCAGGGTCGCTGCGGTCCAGAAGATTTTCACCGTGGGCGATATCCGACAGACCAGCAACGATCTGGATCTGGCTATTGAGGGGGACGGTTTCTTTCAGATTTCTCAGCCCGACGGTACCACGGGATTTACCCGTTCCGGAGCGATGAAGCGTGACAGTACCGGCCGTATAGTGACCTCCGACGGTTATCCGATGTTTCCCGAAGTCGTGATCCCCCAGAATGCTACCCGCATCTCTATCGCTGAGAACGGCGGAGTCGAGGTTTTCCTCGATGGTGAGCAGTTGCCCAGTTCTGTCGGCAATATTGAGCTGGTTCGCTTCAGCAATCCCGCGGGCCTCTCCAGTATGGGCCGGAATCTCTACAGCGAGACTCTTGCTTCCGGCGCTCCCATTGTAGGGACTCCGGGCGAAGCCGGTTTCGGTGAGGTTTCCCAGGGCTTTCTCGAGGGCTCCAACGTCAGTGTGATGGAGGAAATGGTGGCGATGATTGCCGGGCAGAGAGCTTATGAGGTAAATTCCAAGGCTATCAAGGCTGCCGATGAGATGCTCCAGCAGACCAACAATCTGGTTCGTTAAGAACCTAGAATCTATCTGATGCGGGTTTTTCGCTTACTGGTTTTTTTGATGCTCTTTGCTTTGGCTGGCGAGTCACTGGCCCTTGAGGTCCAGCTCAGGCCTGAGGCAGAGGTGCCCGGTGAGATGGTCACTCTTGCCGATGTCGCTGAGCTCAGCCCGCAGGATGATCTGAGCAGGTCGCTCCAAACCCTGGAGCTTTTCAAGTCTCCAGCTCCCGGGCAATCGCGCAGTTACAGTGCCCGGGAGATCCGGGGGCGTATTACGAGGCAGGTCCCTAGCCTGACCGGTCTTGTTCTGACTGGTGCCCAGGAGATTCGGGTGGCCCGGGCCAGCCAGTTGCTTGGTCCTGATCAGGTAGAATTGCTGGTCAGGGACAGTATTCTGGGTAGCGATCAGCTCCCTGTCGGAAGCCAGGTATATATCCGTTCTCTGAATCTCCCCCGTCCCCTTGTATTACCTCTGGGGACGGTTTCGACAGAGGTGATTCCCTCTGATCCTCGTATCCTCGGTAACAGCCGTTTTTCTCTTCTGGTTCGGGTGAACAATCAGCTTGTTCATAACATCTCCCTGCGCGTCTCCCTTGAAGTCCTGGCACCCGTGGTTGTTGCGGCCCGGGATTTGCAGCGTGGTTCTGTGTTGGAAGAGGCTGATCTGCTTATGCAGAATCAAGATGTCTCGGCTCTTCGCAACCCCGTTTTTGATGCAGCTCCACTGGTCGGCAAGACGATCAAGCGCAAGGTGCGTTCGGGGCACGCGCTTGATCTGTCATTTATTGATTTCCCTCCCACGATTGCCCGGGGTGATCTGGTCGTCCTTCGAATCAGGCAGGGCGCCCTTGAAATAACGGCTCAAGGAGAAGCTCGGCAGGACGGGATGGTCGGTGAGACCATCCGGGTCAGAAACAGTCGGTCTAAAAAGGATGTTCTGGGGGTAGTCGTGGCGCCCGGACTGGTTGATCTGGAGTACTGAACATGAAAAAATGTCTGATTCTTTTTCTGGGCCTGTTTGTGCTTAGTGGATGCGCTTCGAAGAATGTCGATGTCGATCCGATGGCAAGCCCGTCGATGTTGCCTTCTCGGTCAATTCCAGCTCCGCCGGGCCCGCAGACCGCAGGCTCTCTCTGGACAGAGCGTCAGGGCGGGCTCTTTGGTGACAACAAGGGCGCCCATGTGGGTGATATTATCACCGTTGCCATCTTTGAGCGGGCCAGCGCAAGTCAGGAAGCGACGACCGAGACTGGCCGGCAGAGCAGCACCAGTGCCGGTCTTTCCAGCCTCTTTGGGTTGGAGAAGAATATCGCCACCATCAATGGCGCCATCGATCCCGCGGCTCTGCTCGGGGCGAAATATTCCTCCGACTTTTCGGGCTCGGGCAAAACCTCGCGCAAGGAGGATCTTGTTGCAACCCTCTCGACCCAGGTGGTCGAGGTGCTTCCTAACAGCAATTTGCGCATTCACGGCAGTAAAACCGTCACGGTCAACAACGAAGACCAGGTGGTCAGTCTTGCGGGGGTGGTGCGCTCCTCGGACATCTCTTCGGGCAATATCGTCAATTCAAAAAATATTCTCGACGCCCGCATTTCCTACACGGGCAAGGGAGTGATCAGCGACAAGCAGAAGCAGGGCTGGCTGGTTCGTCTGCTTGATAACGTCTGGCCCTTTTAGGAGAAGGATATGCGCCATCATATGCGCCATGTATTTCTATCCATTTTCTTGTTTTTCCTGTTGGTTGTCCCCTCATCTGCTCTGGCAACAAGAATCAAGGATATCGCCAAACTCGAAGGGGTCCGCTCCAATCAGCTGGTGGGGTATGGCCTTGTTATCGGCCTGGATGGTTCCGGCGACAGTGCCAGTACCCAGTTTACCGTTCAGTCACTGGTCAACATGATGGAGCGTCTCGGGGTGACGGTGGATCGTTCCGCCGTAAAGGTAGACAACGTTGCCGCGGTCATCGTCACGGCGAAGTTGCCCCCCTTCTCCAAGCCGGGAAGCGGCATCGATGTGTCTGTCTCTTCTATCGGGGATGCCGACAGCCTGGTCGGTGGAACCCTGATGATGACGCCGCTCAAGGGGCCCGACGGGAACGTCTATGCCGTAGCTCAGGGCCCTCTGGTCGTCGGCGCTCTGGCTTTTGGCGGAGATGGGGCCAAGGTGCAGAAAAACCATCCCACGGTTGGACGCATTCCGGGAGGAGCGCTGGTGGAGCGGGAAGTCAGCCTCCCTCTCGCCGATCTCAAGCAGATGACCTATCGTCTGAATCAGTCCGATTTTACCACCGTGATCCGCATGACCCAGGCAATCAATGATCGATTCGGTGCCGGTGTAGCTTCGGCGCGCGACGGGGGCAGCCTGGACGTTGAGGTGCCTGGAGAATACGTCGGACGCATTGTCGATTTCGCAGCAGCTCTGGAAGTGCTTGAAGTGGTCCCCGATACGGGAGCCCGCATCGTGGTCAACGAGAAGACCGGTACCATCGTGATGGGAGAGGATGTGCGCATTGCCACTATCGCCGTCTCTCACGGCAATCTCAGTCTCATAATCAGTGAGAGTGCCTTGGTTTCCCAGCCCGAGCCCTTCGGTGATGGCGAGACTGTCGTGGTCCCCGAGACCAGTATCGAGGTTTCGGAAGACTCGGGTAATCTGGTTGTGCTCAGCCGGGGGGTGAGCATTTCCGAGGTTGCGACGGCGCTTAATGCTATAGGCGCGACGCCTCGGGATCTGATTGCAATTTTCCAGGCTATCAAGGCCGCCGGCGCTCTCCATGCCGAGCTGGTGATTCTCTGAGAAAGGTTAACTCGATGAAGCTTCCTATCGATGCTCAGTTTGCCCTGCGACAGGCCAATCTTGAAGTAAGTCAAAATGCTGCCCCTAGTGGGAGTGATTTAAAGGGTAAGTGTCAAGAATTTGAAGCTATCTTCGTTCAGGAGGCTGCCCGGTCTCTGGCTTTTGGGCGGGGAATCGGAATTGCTGATGCCCTTTATCGGCAGCTGCAGGAGCAGGAAGGCGGCGGCGAAGAAGCTCTTTAACATCGACTTTCTTTTTCCTGATTGGCACGAACCTTCAGCTGGTGCACGAAACCGTCGAGCCGTAGGGGCGGATCCATGTGTCCGCCCGCTGCCCGCATACCTCCGCATCCGATTCAGCCATACCGATACGGAGGCTGGTCGCCAACACCGGGGGCACACGCGGGTGCCCCCCCCTACATCTTTGGAATCCGAGATCAGTGGTTCTGTTCATCTCGTTTATCCCTGTCGATAAGCCTTTGTCTTTGTCTGCGGAAATCAGCGTGTATCAGCGGCTAAAAAGCCTAAAAACCCATTGGCCGCGGATGGATGCCGATAAACGCGGATAAAAATCTGAAATCAAAAAAAAGGACTCTGTTTTTGGACCTTCCCTTTTTGCACCGTTTATGGCGGAAGATCGGTGCTGATCAGATGTTGATTCCATCGGCAGGGTAGGTACTGCGCATGCCAGAGCCTCCCGTATCCGGGGGGCTCTTTTTGCATGGGAGGCCCTGATATTTTTTGGTTTTTTTCTAAAGTTCTCCTTCGCGGCGGTCGATGAGATTGCTGAAGGAGA